>NZ_JBFRFQ010000067.1:0-27310 GCF_052114905.1 Nocardia sp. 2TAF39 | reverse complement strand
GGCGTGGACACGGATATGGATGTGTCCCAATTCGATCTACACCTGATCGTCGGCGACACCTATAACGAATCGGGTGCACCCACCGGCATCCGCGGCTTCTTCACCTACGCCACCGACCTCTTCGACGCCACAACAGTGCAAGGCTTCGCCGACCGACTGGCGCGGATTTTGTCCTTCGTGGTCGCCGATGCCGCGGTTCCCGTCGGGGACATCGACATCCTTGCCGACACCGAGCGCACCGACGTGCTCGCGGTGTGGAACGACACCGCACACACGGTAGCGACGGCGGCGAAGTTGGGATCGTTGCTGCGGCGGTCGGTGATGACAGTGCCAGGGGCGGTCGCGCTGGTCGCGGACCCTCCCACGGGTGGGCGCAGGGAGCTGAGTTACGCCGAACTGGCCACCCGGGTGAATCGCCTGGCCCGCTACCTGATTTCCGTCGGTGTCGGTCCGGAGTCGCGGGTTGCGCTGGCGTTTCGCCGGTCGATGGATCTGGTTGTGGCGATGTACGCGGTGGCCGAGGCAGGTGGCGCGTACGTGCCGGTGGATCCGGACCAGGCTGCCGAGCGCACCGCCTACATCCTGGCCTCGTCCGCGCCGGTGTGCGTGCTGACCGACGCCGATGCCGGGTTCGACACCGATATCGTGCCGGTGGTGCGGCTCGACGACCTCGAACTGGCGTCCGTGCTGAGCGGGCCGATCGCCGACGCCGAGCGGATCGCACCGCTGCGTCCGGAGAACACGGCCTACGTGATCTTCACGTCGGGCTCGACCGGCCGCCCGAAGGGTGTGGCCGTGCCGCACGCCGCGATCGTGAACCAATTGCTCTGGAAGGCCGCCGCCTTCGAGCTGATGGGAGACGACGCGGTGCTGCTCGACACCGCGACGACGTTCGACTTGTCGGTGTGGGAGTTCTGGTCGGCCGCCGTGTGTGGCGGCAGGCTGGTGATCGCGGCGCCGGAGGGACATCGCGATCCGGCGTACCTGAGCGAGCTGATGGCGCGGGAGTCGGTCACGACGCTGCATGTGGTGCCGTCGATGCTGGATGCGCTGCTGGCGCACTGGGTGTCCGCCGACAACGCCGCCGAGGCGCGGTCGCTGCGGCGGGTGCTCGCCATCGGTGAGGCGCTGCCCCCCGCGCTGGCCCAGCGCTTCCGCGCGACGTATCCGGATGTCGCACTGTTCAATTTGTACGGTCCGACGGAGGCGGCGGTATCGATCACGTGCCACCGGGTGAGCGAGTCCGACCAGACCTCGGTGTCGATCGGTGTGCCGGAGTGGAACAGCCGGGTATACGTGCTGGATGCCCGGCTGCGGCCGGTGCCGGTGGGTGTTTCGGGTGAGTTGTATTTGGCGGGTGCGCAACTTGCTCGCGGCTACTTCGGCCGGGTGGATCTGACCGCGGATCGGTTCGTGGCCAACCCGTTCAAGTCCGGCACCCGAATGTATCGCACGGGTGACCTTGTCGCGTGGAATGCCAGTGGCGAGCTCGAATACCGGGGTCGCACGGATCTCCAGGTGAAGATTCGTGGTTTCCGTATCGAGTTGGGTGAGGTCGAGGCGGCATTGTCGGCGTTGCCGGAGGTCGCGCAGACGGCGGTGGTCGCGAAGTCCGATCCGAAAACCGGTGATCGTCTGGTGGCCTATCTGGTTCCTGCCGAGGCCGACGCGGGTGTGGATGTTGTGCGGGTGAAGTCCGAGCTGACAACGGGCCTGCCAGCATTCATGGTGCCGTCGGCGTTTGTGGTGGTGGATGCGTTGCCGTTGACGGTGAACGGCAAGGTGGATCGGAAGGCGTTGCCCGAGCCGGAACTCGAGGTTCCGGAGTTTCGTGCGCCGTCCACCGTCGCCGGACTCGCGAGCAAGGTCGAACAGGGCGCGGGGGAGCGCACGCGCATCCCGCTGGTTGCTCGGAAGCGGCCCGATTACCTACCGCTGTCCTTTGCGCAGCAGCGCATGTGGTTCCTCAATCAGTTCGACACCTCGGCCTCGGTCTACAACACTCCGGCCGCGGTCCGCCTCTCCGGTGATCTGGACGTCGGCGCCTTGCAGCAGGCCGTCGCCGACCTCGTCGCGCGCCATGAGATCCTGCGCACCATCTACCCGCTGACACCGAACGGCCCGGTGCAGCAGGTTGTGGCGCCGCACGAGGTGCCGGTGGACCTGGCGCTTACGCAGATCGGTGACGAACGCGTCGCCCACGAGGTGCAGCACGTCGTCGGCGGCGGATTCGACGTGGCGATCGAGGTTCCGTTCCGCACCAGGTTGTTCCAGCTCGCATGCACCGAATATGTCCTCGTCTTCGTCGCACACCACATCAGCGCCGACGGCAGGTCGATGGGCCCGCTGACCAGGGACCTGATGCTGGCCTACGCCGCGCGCAGCGGCGGCGAAGCACCGTCCTGGGGGCGACTACCCGTCCAATACGCCGATTACGCGCTATGGCAGCGCGACGCGCTCGGCGCCGACGACGATCCCGAATCCCTCGCCGGCACGCAACTGGCCTATTGGACAACCGAACTCGCCGGCCTGCCCGATGAGCTCACCCTGCCGACGGACCGCCCGCGTCCGCCCGCTCAGTCCTTCGCTGGCGGCAAGACCGAGTTCGTCGTCGACGCCGACGTGCACACCGCGCTGGCCGGGCTGGCCGGGCAACACAACGCCACCCTGTTCATGGTCGTGCACACCGCGTTTGCTGTCTTCTTGTCTCATTTGTCCTGCACCGAGGACATCGCTATCGGCACCCCGATCGCGGGACGGGGCGAAGCCGAACTCGACGATCTGATCGGCATGTTCGTGAACACCGTGGTGCTGCGCACTCGGGTCGCGCCCGGCCTCGGCTTCACCGAGTTGCTTGCCGCCAACCGGGAAACCGATCTGCGCGCCTTCGCCAACGCGGATATTCCGTTCGAACGGCTGGTCGAGGCGCTCCACCCCGAGCGCTCGGCAGGTCGCCATCCACTCTTCCAGGTGGCGCTGTCGTTCGAGAAACTCGCCGCCGCCAGCTTCGAGCTGCCCGGACTCAGCGTCGCCGCGCTCGACCCGGCCGCCGACACCGCCGAGTTCGACCTGCTGCTGAGTGTGCGCGAGCAGCGCATCGAAGCGGGCGACGAGGCCGGTCTTGCTGTCGAATTCGCTTACGCCCGTGACCTGTTCGATGAACAGACGGTGGTCGATTTCGGTCGCCGGTTCCGCCGCATTCTCGCCGCTGTCGCGCAGAACCCGACCACCGCAGTCGGCGACCTGGAGATCCTGGACGACGCGGAGCGGGCGGACCTGATCGCGCGCAGTGGCACCGAAGCCGTGCCGTCGCGCACGCTGCCGGAGCTGATGGCCGCCGCCGTCGCCGCGAATCCGACCGGCATAGCCGTGGCCGCGGGTGAGCACACCTTCAGCTACACCGAACTCGATGAGGCCTCCGCGCAGTTGGCCCGCGCGCTGATCGACCGCGGCGCGGGCCCGGACGTGCCGGTCGCCATCGCTATCCGGCGTTCAGCCGAATCGGTTCTCGCGTTGTGGGCCGTGGCCAAGAGCGGTGCGGCGTTCGTACCGATCGACCCGACGCACCCGACCGATCGCATTGCGCACATGGTCGCCGATTCCGGTGTGACGCTGGGTGTGACGCTCACCGCCGAGCTGACCGACCTGCCCGCCCTGTCCGGTGGCGCGTGGGTCGCCTTGGACGACTACGATTTCACCGTCGATGTCGAGGCGCGCTCGGATCGCCCACTCACCTCCGACGACCTGCGCCGTCCGCTGCGCAGCGACAACGCCGCGTACGTGATCTACACCTCCGGCTCCACCGGCGTGCCCAAAGGCGTCGTCGTCACCCATGCCGGACTGGCGAACTTCACCGCCGAGCAGAGGGAGCGCTACCGGCTCGACCAGTCCACGCGCGTACTGGCGTTCGCGTCGCCGTCCTTCGATGCGTCGGTGCTGGAACTGCTGCTCGCGCTGGGCTCCGCGGGCGGTCTCGTGGTGGCGCCTGCGCTGACCTTCGGCGGCGAGGAACTGGCCGAGCTGATCCGCGCCGCGGGCGTCACACATGCCTTCCTCACCCCGTCGGTGCTTGCCTCGCTCGAGCCCGACGCACTGGCGGGCATGCGGGCAATCGTGGCAGGCGGCGAAGCGGTGCCCGCCGACCTGGTGGCCCAGTGGGCCGTGGCTCCCGAGCGCGACTTCTACAACGGGTATGGCCCCACCGAGACCACGATCATGACCAACATCAGCGACCCGTTGCGGCCCGGTGATCCGGTCACCATCGGCGGTCCGATCCGCGGCATGCGGTCGCTGGTGCTCGACAGCAGGCTGCGTCCCGTAGTCGACGGTGTCGCAGGCGAGCTGTATCTGGGGGGCATCCAGCTGGCGCGGGGCTATCACGCGCGACCGGGATTGACGGCGGCGCGGTTCGTCGCAGACCCGTGCGGTGCGCCCGGTGCTCGCCTCTACCGCACCGGCGACGTGGTGCGCTGGCGCAGGGCCGGGGGCGCACCGGTCGTCGAGTACCTGGGCCGCAACGACTTCCAGGTGAAGGTGCGCGGCTTCCGCATCGAACTCGGCGAGATCGATGCTGTGCTCACCGCCCAACCGGGCGTCGACTTCGCCGTCACGATCGGCCGCGTATCCGGCTCCGGCGCAACGACGCTGGTCTCCTACGTGCTACCCGCCAAGGGCTCGGCGCTGGAACCTGCCGCGCTGACCGAGCGGCTCGGGCGCACCCTGCCGGAGTACCTGGTTCCAACGTCGATCGTCGTGCTCGACGAGATCCCGCTGACGCCGGTCGGCAAGCTGGACCGCAAGGCGCTGCCCGAACCGGCCGTGGATATCCGCGCCTACCGCGCGCCGCGGACCCAGGCCGAACTGGTGATCGCCGAGGTGATCGGCGAGGTGCTCGGTATCGACCGGGTCGGCTTGGACGACGACTTCTTCGCGCTCGGCGGCGACAGCATGGTCTCCATCCAGGTGGTCGCGCGCTCACGCACCCGCGGTGTGACCTTCCCCCTGCGTGCTGTCTTCGAATGCCGTACTGTCGCCGCACTGGCCCGCGCCGCCGTAGTAGAGGGCGGCCCCGACGACGAGGCGGGAGAGCTGCCGCTGACGCCGAACGCGGCACGGCTGCTGGACGCGGGCGTCGAGGTGCGGGCCATCGCCCTCGACGTCCCCGAGACCTGCCCGGTCGAGACGGTGCGTGGCGCGGTGGCCGCTGTTCTCGACCAGCACCCGATGCTGTGGGTGCGGGTGGAGTACGCCGGCGGCGGCGCGCCGATGCTGAGCATCCCCGCGGTCACCGAGCGCACCGGCGAGGCTTTCCGCCGGCTTGATCCCGAGCGCGGCGAGACCTCGCTGCCGATCGATGATGTGGTGCTGGCGGCCGCCGCGGCGCTGGACCCGGAACAGGGTCGCAATATCCACTTCGTGCTCACCGGAGGACCCGAGGGCCGCTCCACGCTGATCATCGTGGCCAGCAGCCTCGTGGTCGACGACATCTCGTGGCGTGCGATTGTCGACCAGTTGACGGTCCGGTGGAACCGTGCCCGTCACGCTGCCCCTGCGGCGCCGGCGTCCGGTCTCGGCGTGCTCATCCGCGCTCTGTCGGCCCGCGCGCACGACCCGGCGACAGTGGCCGAAATGGACTGGTGGCGGCGGTCACTCGGCACCGTGCCGGAAGACGCGGTGGCCGACGGGCGGGATCTGCGTGCCCGCAGCCGGGTTTCGCTCACGATTACCGCGGAAGGCGCTGGGGCCGTCGCCGCCGCGGCCGAGGCCTACCACGCCGGCGTGGACGACATCTTGCTCACCGCGGTGGCGCTGGCCCTGCGCACTTCCGCGGGTGAGACCGTCACGCGCGCGGTCGGTTCGGTGATCCGCCTGGCCGCCGACGGCCGGACGGCGGCGCACGCCGACGCGGAAAGCATGGTGGGCGGTTTCGCCACCGAATATCCGCTTCCACTGCGGCTCACCAGGATCGACATCGACGACGCGTTGCTCGGCGGGCCCGCGGCGGGCGCGGCGATCGCGCAGATCAAAGAGCTGCGCAGATCGGTGCCGTCCCGTGGCGTAGGCTACGGCCTGCTGTCCTACCTGAACGCCGACACCGCGGCCGAACTGCGCGGGTTCGGCCGCGGCCGGTTCGCACTGCGCTACCGGGATCTGCGCCCGGCCCGGGTGCACACCGACATCCCGGCCGGCAACCTACTGCTCGTCCTGACCGTCGACGCCACCGACGACGGCTTGCTCGCCCGGTTCGACTACGCCGCAGCTGCTTTCAACGGCGACGAGGCGAAGGCCTTCGCCGAGCACTGGATCCGTGCGCTCGGCGGTCTCGCCGAACACGGTCTTCGTCCGGATGCGGGCGGATTCACACCGTCGGACTTCCCGCTGGTGCGGCTCAAACAGCCCGACATCGACCGGTTCGCCCGCGCTTACCCGAACCTGTCGGATGCTTGGCCGGTCACGCCGTTGCAGCCGGGCATGCTGTTCCATGCCCTACTCGCCGAGTCCTCGGTGGACGTCTACACCACCCAGTTCGTGCTCGACCTGGGCGGTGCGGTGGACGCCGACCGGATGCACGCGGCCGCGCAGGCGGTGCTGGACCGGCACGACAACCTGCGCGTCGCGTTCGCCGACGATGTGGAAGGCAATCCCGTTCAGGTCGTGCAGGATTCGCTGGAGGTCCCGTGGCGGCTGATCGATCTCTCGCCGCTGCAACCAGGCCCTGCGGCGGCCGAGTTGACCCGGATCAAGGCCGCCGACCTGGCCGACCACTTCGACATGCGGACCGCGCCGCTGCTGCGGTTCGCGCTGATCCGTTCCGCCGCCGACGTCTACCACCTGCTCGTGACCAGTCACCACATCCTGCTCGACGGCTGGTCCATGCCGCTGCTGATCAAGGATCTGCTGACGGTTTACGCGCTCGGCGGCAAATCGCGGCACCTGCCCAAGGTGCCGTCCTACCGTACGTACCTGGCCTGGCTGGTGGCACAGGACGCGGAGGCGGCGCGCACGGCGTGGCGCACCGCGCTGGCCGGGTTCGCCGAGCCGACACCGCTGGCGCCGGTCGACCCCGGCCGGGAGATCTCCGCGGGCGCAGGCGAAGTCGGTTTCGAGCTGTCCCAGGCCGACACCATTGTGCTCACCCGGCTCGCGGCAGGTCTCGGCGTCACGGTGAACAGCGTGGTGCAGGCGGCCTGGGGTGTGCTGATCGGTCGAAGCATCGATCGCGACGATGTGGTCTTCGGCGCCACCGTGTCCGGACGGCCGCCACAGCTCGACGGCGTCGAGTCCATGGTCGGCCTGTTCCGCAACGCGATTCCGGTGCGAGTGCGTCTCGGCGCGACCGAGACCCTCGGCGGCCTGCTGCGCCGGCTACAGGCCGAGCAGGCCGCGCTGCTCGACCACCACTACCTCGGCCTGAGCGATATCCAGAATGCCATCGGCGTGGAAGGGTTGTTCGACTCGCTTGTCGTGTTCGAGTCGTTCCCGGTGGACCGGGAAGGACTGGACCAGGCCAGCACCATCGAGGGCATCAACGTCACCGGCGTCGGCGCCGTGAACGGCACCCATTACCCGATCACCGTGACGGTGGTGCTGGACAACCAGCTGCGGGTCTCACTGAAGTACCTACGCGACATTTTCGATGAACCTGCGGCACAGTCGTTCGCGCAACGACTTTCGATGCTGATCGGCCACTTCGTGGCCAGCCCGCAGGCGCGGGTCGGCGAGATCGACGTGCTGCTGAACGCCGAGCGCGCCGCGCTTGTCGCACACAACGCCACCGACCTGCCCGAACTGCTCGACGACGCGACGCTGCTTTCGCTGTTCGACGCGCAGGTGGCGCGCACACCGGACGCGCCTGCGGTGCACTTCGGCGGGACCACCCTCAGCTATGCCGAGCTCGACTTGCGCGCACAGGCATTGGCCGTAGAGCTGATGCGGTGGGGTGTCGGGCCGGAGACGCTGGTCGCCGTGGCCATGCGACGTAGCATCGACCTGATCGTTACGCTCTATGCGGTGCTGCGGGCGGGCGGCGGCTACGTCCCGATTGATCCGGAGCACCCGGCCGAACACAACGAGTACGTATTGGACGCCGCTGATCCGGTGTGTGTCCTGACCACCACGGCCGATCGGTTCGATACCGCCACCGGGATTCCGGTCGTCGCGGTGGACACGCTGTATCTGCCGCTGGACGCAGTTCCCTGGCTGGACAGCGATGTGCGTCCGGACAATATCGCCTACGTCAGCTATACCTCGGGCTCCACCGGCCGCCCGAAGGGCGTGATGGTCACGCACCGGCAGATGGCCCACCAGTTCCGCTGGGCCCAGCTGGCCTACCCGCACGACGGCAGCGACGTCGTGCTGCACAAGACGCCGATCACGTTCGGCATCTCCACCTGGGAGCTGTTCTGGCCGTTGCAGACCGGCGCCGCGATCGTGCTGGCCGAACCCGACGGCCACCGTGACCCGGCCTATTTGGCCGGAACCATCACCGAATACGCGGTGAGCACTGTGCATTTCGTGCCGTCGATGTTGGACGCATTCCTCGATTCCGTCACCAACCCCGCTGCGGCGTACCCGCTGCTGCGGCGGGTATTCGCCGCTGGGGAGGCGTTGTCCGGGGAGACCGCCGCGCGGTTCGCCGCCGCCGTCCCCGACGCAGCCCTGGTCAACTGGTACGGCCCCGCCGAGGCCACGGTGGTCACCGACCATCAGGTGCGCGACACCGCCGCCGTGGTGATCCCGATCGGCATCCCGGTGGCCAACACCCGCGTGCACGTGCTCGACCGGCAGCTGCGCCCGGTGCCGCCGGGTGCCGTGGGCGAACTGTACCTCGCGGGCGTACAGCTGGCCCGCGGCTATATCGGCGCGCCGGCCCGGACTGCCGAGCGTTTCGTCGCGTGCGCGGGCGGCGAGCGCGGCTATCGCACCGGTGACATCGTGCGGTGGCACGACGGAGCGCTGGAATACCTGGGCCGCAGCGATGCTCAGGTCAAGCTGCGCGGCCGGCGCGTCGAGCTCGGCGAGATCGAGAGCGCGTTGCTCGGCGACGACCAGGTGGGTCACGCGGCGGTGATGCTGGTGCCCGGCGCGGCCGGGGACCGGTTGGTCGCCTATGTGGTCGCCGCGCCGGGAGAGCGCATCGACGAGGCCGCACTGCTGTCGCACGCGCGCGGCGCGCTGCCGTCCTACATGGTGCCCTCGGCGGTGGTCATCCTGGACTCGATGCCGCTGAACGCCAATGGCAAGCTCGACCGCGACGCGTTGCCGGTGCCGCAGCTCGCGGGCCGTCCGTACCGCGCGCCGAGTACGCCGCTGGAGCGGACCGTGAGCGACGTGTTCGCCGACGTGCTCGACCTGGGTGACGGGCACCGCGTCGGCATGGACGACGATTTCTTCGACCTGGGTGGCAACTCGCTGATCGCGACGCGCGCGGTCAGCAGGCTGCGCACGCTCACCGGCGCCCAAGTGCGGGTGCAGTGGTTCTTCACCGATTCCACCCCGGCATCGCTGTCGGCCCGAGTCCTCGCGGCGCTGGCCGACGACCACGACTACGACCTGGACTCGAATGGCGCACTCGGCGTCCTGCTGCCGATTCGGACGATGGTGCCGCACGACACCGCCGCCGCCGAGCCGCTGTTCTGCCTGCACCCGATGTATGGATTGTCCTGGTGTTATGCGGGACTTGCGCGCTACGTGCCCGCGAGCACGCCGATCTTCGGCCTGCAGTCACCCGCCTTGACCGAGGACGGCTACCTGCCGAACTCGCTGACCGAGATGGCGCATCGCTACGTGGCCGAGATCCGCGCCGTGCAGCAGGAAGGGCCGTACCGCCTGCTGGGCTGGTCGCTCGGCGGTGTCCTCGCGCACGCCGTGGCGACCGAACTGCAGGCCGCGGGTGAGGAGATCGGGCTGCTGACCATGCTGGACAGCCACCCGGACATCGACGTCACCGACTTCCGTGCGGCGATCCGGGAGGCGCTGTCCGAACTCGGCATCGGCGCGGACGCCTTGCTGCCCGGCGACGGCGACATCCGCGATCTGAGCGAGGATGCGCTCGCCGCGCTGCATGCCACGATCCCGCCGGATATGGCGGTGCTCACCCTCGAACGGGTGCGCCGGATCTACCGTGCAGCGGTGCGTTCGGCCGAGCTCATCGCAGAGCATCGGCCCGAGGTCTTCCACGGCAGGCTGGACTACTTCAGCGCGACGGGCCACGATACCGCGGCGTCCAGGTGGCAACCATATGTCGACGGCGGGGTCGCGGACTATCGGGTCGGCGTCGTGCACGATCAGATGACAACGCCGCAAGCATTGGCGGAGATCGGTCCTCGATTGTCCGAGCTGCTCGATCCGACGGATGCCGAAACGGCACAGCGTGTGCGGTCAGGCCCGGAGGAGGAGCCTGCGTAACCACGGAGGGCCCCGCAGGCGCTGGATAGGCACCGAATTCGGGGCGGCCATGATCGAATCGAGACCGTTCCGGCATGATAGGGCAACGGTGCGGTAACGATGACCCCTGTTGTCACGACTACATAGGCCGTATGGTCGGGCGTGGTGTCCAGGGCATCCACTCTCGGCGCGTGGGGATGCAAGAGCGAATCTCGAGACGAAGTGAAGGTGCGAAATTGATACGTCGACAGACCCGGCGCGGCGGACTGCGTGCCGCGGCAGCGATCGCGGCAACTGCTGTGCTCGCGGGCGTCATGACCGGGCTCGGCGCGTCCAGTGCGTCAGCTGACCCGATCATCGATTCCCAGAGTCTGCTGGGCAACCCGACCTCCCCGGACGGTTCGCGTATCGCCAAGGCCGTATACAAGAACTCGCGCAATATCCGGCTGTACGTGTACTCGGCGGCGATGGACGAGCAGATCACCATCGACGTCCAGCGCCCGGCTGACGCTTCGGTGCCGCGCCCGACTCTGTACCTGCTCAACGGCGCGGGCGGCGGTGAGGACGACGCCTCGTGGCAGGCGAAGACCGATGCGCTGCAGTTCTTGTCGGACAAGAATGTCAACGTGATCCAGCCGATCGGCGGCAAGTGGAGCTACTACACCGACTGGATCAAGGACGACCCGGTACTCGGGCGCAACAAGTGGAAGACGTTCTTCACCGAGGAATTGCCCCCGCTGGTCGACGGCGCGCTGGGCACCAACGGCGTGAACGCCATCGCGGGCCTGTCCACTTCGGGTACCACCGTGCTCGCGCTGCCGATCGCCAAGCCGGGTCTGTACAAGGCCGCCGCGGCATACAGCGGATGCGCGCAGACCAGTGACCCGGTCGGCGCGGAGTTCGTGAAGCTGACGGTCGAGACCTGGGGCGGCGGTAACACCGAAAACATGTGGGGTCCGGAGGGTTCGCCCGACTGGGTGGCCAACGACCCGTACGTGAACGCCGAGGGGCTGCGTGGGCTCGATCTCTACATCTCCACAGGGAACGGCCTGCCCGGCCAGTACGACACGCTCAACGGCCCGTACGCCTTGCCTGGCGCCTACGGTCTGGCGAACCAGATCGTCATCGGCGGCGTGATCGAGGCGGGCACCAACTACTGCACGCACAACCTGCAGAACAAACTGAACGAGCTGGGCATCCCGGCCACCTGGAACTTCCGTGACTCGGGCACCCACTCGTGGGGTTACTGGCGCGACGAGCTCCTGCTTTCGTGGCCGGTACTGGCGAAGGGCCTCGGCATCTGACCCGCTGAGCTGAGCCGGCTCGCCCGGCTGAACGTCTAACCGACCGTCTGGTTGCCTGTGATGTGCAACTCAGGCGGTCGGTTTCTATAGGGGATACTAACGAAAAAGTTTGGGAACCCGTAAAATACTGTTCCGTGAGTACCACCACCGTGGCCGAGTCCGCCAGATTCGCCGGGCAGCGGGCGCGTGCCGCGACTGGCCTGCTCGGGCCCGCGTTCGTCGCGGCCATCGCTTACGTCGACCCCGGCAATGTCGCGTCGAATATCAGCGCGGGCGCGCAATTCGGCTACCTCCTCGTCTGGGTCATCGTCATGGCCAACGTGATGGCGGGGCTGGTCCAATTCCTTTCCGCCAAACTGGGACTGGTGACCGGCCTGTCGCTGCCGGAGGCGGTGCGGGAGAAGGCGAGCCGCCGGGTTCGGCTGGCCTACTGGGGTCAGGCCGAGACGGTCGCGATGGCCACCGATCTGGCCGAGGTGGTCGGCGGCGCGATCGCACTGCACCTGCTGTTCGGGCTGCCACTGCTGGTCGGCGGCGTGATCACCGGCGTGGTATCGATGGCCCTGCTGCTGGTGCAGGACCGTCGCGGGCAGCGCCCGTTCGAGCGGATGATCACCGGGCTGCTTGCGATCATCGCGATCGGCTTCCTGGCCAGCGTGGTTATCTCGCCACCGTCGTTCGGCGGCACCGTCGGCGGCCTGCTGCCGCGCTTCCAGGGCACCGAGAGCGTGCTGCTCGCCGCGGCGATGATCGGCGCGACGGTCATGCCGCACGCGGTGTACCTGCACTCCGGGCTGGCCCGTGATCGGCACGGGCACCCGGAGGCCGGTCCGCTGCGCAGCAGGCTGCTGCGGATCACCAAGGTCGACGTCGGGCTCGCCATGATCCTGGCGGGCACGGTGAACCTTGCCATGCTTCTGATGGCGGCGAACACCCTGCGCGGCCGCGAGGTCGAAACCATCGAGGACGCCCACGCCGCGGTCGGCGACGCACTGGGTCCGGTCGCCGCGCTGTTGCTCGCGATCGGCCTGCTCGCCTCCGGTCTGGCCTCCACCTCGGTCGGTGCCTATGCCGGTGCGATGATCATGCAGGGCCTGCTGCGTAAGCGCATTCCGCTGCTGACGCGGCGCCTGATCACGTTGATCCCGGCCATCGCGATCCTGGCGGCAGGCATCGATCCCACTCGCGCGCTGATCGTTTCGCAGGTGGTGCTCTCGTTCGGTATTCCGTTCGCGCTGATTCCCCTGGTGCGCTTCACGAGTGACCGATCGCTGATGGGCGGCGACACCAACCACCGCGTGACCACCACGTTGGCTTGGCTGGTCGCCGCCATCATCACGATGCTCAATGTCGCCTTGATCTATCTCACCGTCACGGGCAGCTAGCGGCGGAGCGGCTGGCTCAGACCCAGTTCTCGATCCAGTACTTCCAGATCAGCGGGGCGTAACCGGCCAATGGTGGAACCTTGATGTCGGTGCCTGCGAGGGCGGCCGTGGTATGGCGGCAGTCGAACCAGCAGCTGAATTCGCTGTGCTCCAAGACATCCAGCGGAACGCCGACCCGGGGAAGTAGCCAGTTCATGCCAGGTACGCGCAGCATCATGTCGAGGGTGCGCTTGGGCATCACCTCGACCAGGTGTGGCGCGCCCGCCTCGTCGGCGAACAGGTTCAGCGCCTCGACGGCGCTTTGCCTTCGTGGGTCGACCAGATGGTAGGTGGTCTTGTCCGAGCCCGGCCGGTGTGCGATGTGGTCCAGGGCGCGGGCGACGAAATCGACCGGAACCATGTTGGTTTCGCCAAGCTTGGGCACCAGCACCGGCAGCAGCCTCGGCAGTTGCGCGCCCATGCGCAGTAGCCGGAAGAAGTAGTACGGTCCGTCGATCCGATCGATCTCGCCGGTCCTGGAATGGCCGATCACGATCGACGGACGGTAGATTCGCCAGCGCAGGGAGGATCCGCGCACGATCCGCTCGGCCTCGAACTTGGCCCGCTGCATCGGCGTGGCCAGCGCCTGGCCATAGTCGAACATGTCCTCGGTGAACAGGCCCTCGCAGGACCCGGCTACCTCCACTGTCGAGGCATGGTGCAGCAGACCGGCTTCGAGATCCTCGGCGACGTCGACCACGTGCCTGGTGCCGCCGCCACGCTCGGTCAGGTCGTAGCTGGCGGCTAGATGGAAGACGTGTTCGATCGTGCCGTGGTGCTCGGCCAGCCAGGCCGGGTCGATGCCCAGCCCTGGCGCGCCGAGATCGCCGCGCACCGGCCGTACTCGGTCGCCGCCCGCCCACTCCCGCGCGCAGCAGGCGAACCGGTCGGCCGACGCGTCGCCCGGCCGTACCAGCACATGGATGTCGCCCTCGCGTTTCAGCAGCTGGGGGATGAGGAACCTACCGATGAACCCAGTTGCCCCGGTAACCAGGTAAGTCATAGCCGATGAACATAGTCGCTCGCCAAGTGGCTCGTTGCGGCGGGCCGATCAGTCGGCGAAGACGGGCTTGCGCTTGGTGAGCATCGCAATGGCGCCCTCGGCGAAATCGGAAGACCGCAGCAGCTCGGACTGGCCTGCCTTCTCGGCGGCCAGCGCCGCGTCCAGCGACGTCAGCGTGGCCTGATTGAGTGTCTTCTTGGTGAGTTCGAGTGCGCGGCGCGGACCCGAGGCGATCTTCGCGGCCGCGGCCTCCACGGTCGCGTCGAGTTCGTCGTCGGGCACGACCGCCGTGAACAGACCGGCCGCTTTGGCGGCGGGCGCGGGCAGCCGCTCGCCGAGCAGTGCCATCGCGGCGGCCAGCGGTCGACCGGCCGCCGCGGCGACCAGCGCGGCCGCGCCACCGTCGGGCATCAGGCCGATGTTGATGAAGGCGAGCAGTAGGTAGGAGTCCTCGCTCGCGTAGACCAGGTCGGCGGCCAGCGCGATGCCGACGCCGACGCCCGCCGCGGCGCCCCTGATCTGCACGATCACCGGAATCGGCGCGTCGACGACGGCGCGCACCAGCCGGTTCGCCGCGTCCATCACCATGTCCGAGGTGATGCCGCGCTGCGCCTCGTCCTCGGTCGCGGACAGATCGGCGCCAGTGCAGAAATCGCTGCCCTCCCCGGTCAGTAGGACCACGCGCACCGCGCGGTCCTCGGCGGCCGCGTGGAAGGTGTCGCCGAGCGCGACCATGGTGTCGTAGTCGATGGCGTTCTTCCGCTTCGGCTTGGTGATGGTGACCCGCAGCACCTTGCCGTCCTGCACCACGGAGAAGCCCGCCGCAGTCGCGGGGGCGCCAGCCGATACCACGGAATCGGGGTTGCTCATGTTTGCTCCTACTCTGGGATTCGGGAGCCGCCGGGCCGTGAATAATGGTTCACATTGCGAATTGTGGTTAACTTAGGTTCCATCGTCGGGCACTGTCAACCGGTGCCGCCGGAGAACGGAGAGGTGCATGGTCGCGGATCCCAGCGAGGTCGACCTCGCTCCCGCGCGGCCCGACCCGGGGAGTAGGACCGGCGCGGTGGGCGGCTCGTCGGTGCGTCGCCGTCCGAAGGATCGCAAGGTCCAGATCGTCAGGGCAGCCGCGCGAGCGTTCAGCGAACGCGGCTACTACCCGGTCGGCGTGGACGAAATCGCCGCCGAGGTCGGGATCTCCGGCCCCGCGCTGTATCGGCATTTCACGAACAAGTACGCGCTGCTGGTCGCGGCCGCCGAGGAGGGCGCGCGCCATCTGTTGAACGTCGCCGACACCGCCGACGATGCTCGTCTGGACCCGCCGCGGCGCTTGGACGCGCTGATCCGCGCGATCAGCGAGCACACCATCGAGATCCGCCGAGAGGCCGGGCTCTACCGCTGGGAACGGCGCTATCTCGAGCGTGACGACCGGGTCCGGATCAAGAAGATCTATGACGATCTGAACGACACCCTCGCCGCACCGATCGCGCGGCTGCGACCCGCCGCGTCACCGGCCGACGTGGCGATGTTGGCCGCGGGCGTGCTCAGCGCGATCGCCAGCATCTCGGCGCACCGCACAACGCTGTCCAGCTCGAGGCTGCTTCCGCTGCAGCGCGAGATGGCTTGGGGCATCCTGCGCACCGAACTGCCCGCCGCGTCCACGGAGCCGGCTCCAGGCCCGCCGGTGCGCGGCATCCCGCTGACCTCGAAACGCGAACAGCTGCTCACCGAGGCGATCCGGATCTTCGGTAGGCAGGGCTACCACGAGGCGAGCATCGAGGAGATCGGCGCGGCGGTCGGCATCAACGCCTCCAGTGTGTACCGATATTTCGCGAGCAAGGCCGACCTGCTCGCCGCGGCCTTCTTCCGCACGGGGGACCGGCTGGCGATCGCGATCACCGAGGCGCTGGCCGAGGCGACCAGCAAGGAGGACGCGGCACGGCGTCTGGCGGACCGCTACGCCAAGCTCAGTTTCGCGATGCCGGAGATCATGCCGGTCTATTACGCCGAATTCAGCAACCTGCCGCAGGCCGAGCAGCACAAGCTCCGCGCCATCCAGCGGCAGAATGTGCTGGAGTGGGCCAATCTGCTCGACGGCGATCCGGTGGAGGCGCGGTTCCGTGTGCATGCCGCCATAGGCCAGGTGATCGACGTCGGCAGGCTGATCCGATTCGATTCCCGCCCAGCCCAACTGGCGCGGGTCACGGCGCTGATGGACGCGGTACTGTTCGGCTGATCAGCGCGGGCCTCACGAAGGGCGCCCGTGCCGGACCCGGAAGATCATCTTGGCCAGGCGCAGGTGCCGCGGGCGCCGGTCGAATGTGGACAAGTTGACCGGCGCCTGGTATCGCTTGCGCGCGATGGCGAGGGTCCTGCTGAATTCACGCAGCCCCTGGTCGCCGTGGCTGTGGCCCTGGCCGTACTCGCCAACGCCGCCGAAGGGCAGTGCGGGAATGCCGGCGTAGGCGGTGGAGGAGTTGATGGTCACCACCCCGACCCGCAGCTGCTCGGCGAACGCCTCGATCTCGTGCACGTCCCTGGTGAACACCGACACCGCGACATCGGTGCCGACCGCGTTGATCCGCGCGGCGGCGTCGTCCATGCTTGCCACTTTGTTCACGATGAGCACCGGGCCGATGCCCTCGCCGGTGATCGCGATGCTCTCCTCGGGCACCTCGGCAAGCACGATCGGCTCGATGTAGGGCTCGCGGATCGACTCCAGCCCACCGACCACCGTGCGTCCGCCGCGGGCCACCGCATCGCGCACCTGTCTGCGCACCACATCGACCTGCGGCTCCATGATCATCGGACCGTACGAGGCCTTCCGATCCGCGCCTGGCCGCAGCTTGCGAGCGTGTTCCACGACCAGCTCGAGAAACCGGTCATAGACCGACTGGGCGACGTAGGCGCGCTGGATCCCGGTGGCGTTCTGCCCGGCGTTGGCCATCGCGCCGAATACCGCGGCCTCGGCGGCGTCGTCGAGCTTCGCGTCCACATGCACGACCATGCTGCCCTTGCCGTTGCGCTCCACGACGACCGGCGTCGTGGTCTGTGCGCACAACGCGATCACCTCGCGTGCGCCCGCTTCCGAGCCCGCATAGGCGATCTTGTCGACCTTGGCGCGGCAGAGCGCGACACCGGTCGCGGTGTCACCGGTAACCACTTGCAGCACCGGCTGATTCGGCGCAAGCCTGGACCAGCTGTCGGCCAGCCACACCCCGACGCCGGTGGTCAGCTCATGCGGTTTGAACACCACCGCATTGCCCGCTGCCATCGCATAGGCAATCGAGCCCATCGGAGTGAATACCGGGTTGTTCCACGGTCCGAGTACTCCGACCACGCCGAGCGGCAGGTAGCCGACCGATGCCAGCTGGTTGCGGGTGAGCCACGTGGAGCCGAGTCGTCGCCGGTCCAAGGCGCGGCTGGCGTTGCGTGCGGCCCAGTCCAGGTTCTCCACCGCGAGCATTACCTCGATCGCAGCGTCCGCCTCCGGTTTTCCGGTCTCCTCGCACAGGGTTGCCACCAACTCGCCTGAGCGCCGGGCGATATCATGCTTCCAGTCCAGAAGCCAGCGCTTGCGTGTGCTGAATCCCAGTTCCGCCCACCACTTTTCGGCGGCGCGCGCGGCGCGCACGGCGCGGGTGAGCTCGCCGGAATGCATCACGGCGTAGCTGCCCACCACCTCGCCGGTGCGCGGATCATAGGACGTCAGCACATTCGATCGGCCCGTTCCTTCCGGATGCGCCGCCAGTCGTGGCTGCGCGGACTCGGCCATGATCACCTCTCGCAGTGTCGAAAACAGCGTGCGGGCCGCTCAGCGGGGCACAGCCGCAGACGAGTGATTGTGGTTCCCCTCGAGCAGACTATGGTCTGCCGCCGCGGGCCGACAAGGCCTCGGCCACCAGCCCTTGGCCGCCCAGGATCGCTCTCACCAGCGCCGAACCCTTGCTAAGCGGACCGGGAGCAGTAAATGTGAGTAAGGACACTTCTGATGGGCCCCCGGGGTGGGTGGGACGCGCGACGCGATTGCGACGCGGCCTGGCCGGTAACATCACGCCGAGCGCGACGGATCACCAATCGAAGCGCAAGCATGCGCTCGGGCGACCTCGTCGCCGCACCGGCCGATAGTGGAGAGTTGATGCCGAATTCCAACCAAGCAGATTCGCATGCGAGTGAGCCAGCGGTCCAGGTAGCGGACGTCCGCAAGTCATTCGGCGACGTGCATGCACTGCAGGGCGTCAGCTTCGTCGCCGAACGCGGCTCCGTTCTCGGCGTGCTCGGCCCCAACGGCGCGGGCAAGACGACCATGGTGAAGGTCCTCTCCACACTGCTGCGCCCCGACTCCGGCACCGCTGTCGTCGCCGGGCACGACGTGCTGAAAGATCCGGCGGGCGTGCGCCGCTCGATCATGATGACCGGGCAGTACGCGGCGCTGGACGAGAACCTCTCCGGCCGGGAGAACTTGGAGCTGTTCGGCAGGCTGATGGGCCTCGCCAAGTCCGCGGCCCGCAAGCGCGCCGACACTTTGCTCGAGGAGTTCGAACTGGTGGACGCGGGACGCCGCGCGGTGCGGCACTACTCGGGCGGTATGCGCCGCCGCGTCGACATCGCCTGCGGCCTTGTGGTGCGTCCGAAGGTGGTGTTCCTGGACGAGCCGACCACCGGCCTCGACCCACGCAGCCGGCAAGGCGTGTGGGATCTGGTGACCGCGCTCAAGAACCAGGGCATCACGGTTCTGCTGACCACGCAGTACCTCGAGGAAGCCGACGTGCTCAGTGACAACATCATCGTGATCGACAAGGGCACCGTGATCGCCGAGGGCACCGCCGACGAACTCAAGGAGAAGACCGGCGGCAGCTATTGCGAGGTGGTCCCACTGGATCCGACCAAGCTGCGAACCGCCGCGTACGCGCTCGGCGACCTGATGCCGCCCGCGGTGCTCGCAGACCTCGACGGCGGCGACCGGCTCTCCATTCCGGCGCCCGAGGGCGCGATCACGCTGACCGAGGCGCTGCGCAGGCTCGACAGCGCGGGCATCGACCTGGCCGACATCGCGCTACGTCGCCCCTCGCTGGACGACGTGTTCCTGTCCATCACCGGCCACACGGGCGGTCACGCGTGACCGCTGCGACCGCCCCGGAGAGCACACCGGATGCCGCGGCGACACTGTTCGCCGAGCTGCCCGAGGCGCGGCTCTCGTCGTTTGCGCAGTGGCGTGCGCTGACCGGCCGCATCGTCCGGACCATGGTGACCAAGGGCGAGATGATCGTCGCGGTGGTCACGCCGCTGATGTTCACGGTCGGCTTCTACCTTCCGCTGCGCTATGTGATGAAGTTCCAGGGCATCGACTACGCCCAGTACGTCATGCCGATCATCGTGCTGCAGACCATGGCTTTCACGATGATGTCGAACGCGCAGATAGCGGCGTTCGAGGCGAGGACCGGATTGAGCACCCGCCTGCAGACCATGCCGATCGGCATGGTCGTCCCGTTCATGGCGCGTATCGCGGCCGGGCTGGTCCGGTCGGTCACCTCGCTCACCGCCGCGGTGGCTTTCGGATACGTCATCGGATTCCGCTTCGTCGCGGGTCTCGGGCAGGCAGTGCTGTTCTGTGTCTTCGCACTCGCCGTCGGCACAGTGCTCGCGATCGGCGCCGATGCACTCGGCAGCCTGACCAAGAGCCCGGAGTCGCTGAGTCAGGCGCTGACCCTGCCGACGCTGATCTTCGGCATGCTTTCCTGCGGGTTCGTGCCCGAACACAGTTACCCGATGTGGATTCGGCCGTTCGTGCGCAACCAGCCGATCTCCCAGTTCTCCTACGCCCTGCGCGATATGGCGGCCGAGGGAGTGACCTGGCAAGTGTTGTGGGTGCCGCTGGTGTGGGTGGCCGGGCTCACGGTGGTGTTCATCCCGTTGGCGATCTGGGCGAGTGTGAGGCGGTCATGAGTTCTCTGGAGGCGATGGCACCCGCCGATGACGCGGCCGAGCACACCGGCTCCTCGTCGCTGCTGCCCGAGGTGGGCGCGCGCCCGGAAGATTCCCTGCGTACTTGGGCCGCGCACAGCCTGATCCAGTGCAAGCGACTGCTGATGGTGTGGGCACGCGACCCCGCGACCACGATCCAGGCGCTGATCTATCCTGCCGTTACCCTGCTGATGTTCCGCATCGTGCTCGGCGACTCGATCACGCTGGCTACCGGCAAGCCGAGCGTCTACGGAACCGTTCCGATGATCACGCTGGTCGCGGCGATGACGGGTGCGGTGGTGAGCGCGCTCGGATTGAAAGTGGAGAAGTTGACCGGGCTGCTCGGCCGGTTCTGGACCATGCCGATCCATCGCGCGGCCGGGTTGACCGGGCGACTGCTCGCCGAGGCGATCCGGGTGCTGGTCACCACGCTGTTGGTGCTTGTGGTCGGGTTGACCATCGGCTTCCGGTTCGACCAGGGGCTCGGTGCGGCGCTGGCGCTGATCGGCATTCCGGTGCTCTTCGGCGTGGCTTTCGCCGTGCTGGTCACCGCGCTGGCGACGGTCTCCGACGGCGTGCTTCTGGTGAACATCATCGGAATCACCAGTACGTTTCTGATGTTCTTCAACTCCGGATTCGTACCGACTTCCGTCTACCCGAGCTGGCTGCAAGGGGTGGTCGGGAACCAGCCGATGAGCTGTGCCATCGACGCCATGCGCGGGTTGTCCTACGGCGGCCCGGTGGCGGAGCCGTTGGTGAAGACTCTCGCCTGGGTGATCGGGATGATCGTGGTCTTCGCCTACCCCGCGGTCCGCGGCTACCGGCGCGCGGCCGAGACCGGAGCCTGATCGAAGTCGTAGTCCAGCCAGCGGTTCCGGTTGGTCCAGCCGACCAGGTCGTAGCGCCAGTGGAACGGCCAGGTGTGCGCGACGGTGTTGCACAGCACCGCACCGAGAGCGGTGTAGTCGTCGTGTGCGGACAGCAGGGCGCGTCGGCCGCGCGGGGAGGCGCTGAAGAACGCGTCGAATATGGCGATGGACTGTTCTGTGGTGAGCCTGCCCAAGCCGTAGAGGCCGCGCGTCCGCATCCAGTACACCAGTCGCGCACGCCATGGCCACAGCTCGGCGATCGGGTCGTGACCCTGCCGCAGCGCAGTGACCGCGGTGTCGACCAATGCGAGTGAGTCGGCGACGCTGTAGCCGGTGCACGGATGCATCATGCCGCCGCGCGACCCGAATGGAATCGCCCTCGCCTCGCCCTTGCGCGGCGGCGGTTGGTCGAGCGGGTAATGCGCCGCCTCGCTCGGTTCGGCGCCGGTGAGCCGGATACCGTGCGCGGCGAGCCGGTTGATCGTGCGCCTGCGCAGTTCGTGCTGCGGCATACCGCCGCGCAGGCCGAGGCTGGTCTCCTCGAAGATCACCGTGCCGTCGCCGACTGGCACCGCGTAGAGGAACGACGGCGGTTCGTCCGGGCCCGCGCCGTTTTCCGGCCGCCAGTCCAGCAGCAATCCCTCGCCGTCGCGGACCATCGGCGCGGCCGCCTCGGCGTCGACGAAGATGCCGTGCGCGCTCGCCGCCCTGCGGCCTCCGAGGGTGGGCAATCCGCGGGTGTCGAACACCATCGCCGCGGTGTGCACTGTGCCGTCGGCGAGCTCGACCTCGTGCGCGTCCACCCGGCTGGCGCGGCCTGCCACGACGGTGGCGTCATCGAGCGGAAGCGCTTCGCGTAGACCGGACTTGGACAGCACGCAGTAGGGCCGGTCGACGCGGTGTTCGGTCGTCGTCCACACGGTGGGCGCCGGGATCGTGGTCGCGACGGCGCCGGACGGCAGCCAGTCCGGCAGCTCGTCGACCCAGCAGGAGAAGGTGGGCGGCCACAGCCGGTCGGGACGCGGATCGATCGCGGTCACCGACAGCCCGGCCCGCATCGCGCGATGCGCCAGCGCCCGTCCGGTCGGGCCGAGCCCAACCACGCACACGTCGACTTCCCGAACCGCGCTGAGTGCCATACGGGGCATTCAATCCGTTCGGCCGACGCGACTGCAACCAGCCCGTGGGCGACCCGCAGTGGGCGGCTGGCAATGGCAACGTGTGGACGTCAATGGGGTGTCACCCAGGTGGTGATGTCGGCATGCACGACTTCGAGGCCGTTCTTGTCATAGATCGACACCGGCACCACCACTTCGCAACCTTCGGTGATGGTCGCGAAGTCCGGAACCTCGGGCAGTTTCGCGACAGCGCGAAGCCCGGTCTCGGCTTTGGCCAGGTATTGCACGGTCATGGTCTTCGGAATCCACCGGTGCGTCGCGGGGACGGTCGCCTCGCTGAGCATGCCCATCGCCACCTCCGCCAGGTTGCACGCCGCGATCGCGTGGAAGGTGCCCAGATGATTGTGGATGCCGAACCACTTCGGCGAGGTCACCTCGCACAGCCCAGGCTCCAGCCGGACCACGCTCGGCAGCACGGTACCGAAGTACGGCACCCGGGCCACCATCCCGAGGGAGAACAAGGCGTGGCCCAGCCGGTTGTCCGGCAGCTTCTTCCAGCCGCGATAGGTCACGGTCTCTTTCGTCATGCACCACATCTTACTCGGAAGTAAGTTCCGGGTAAGCCGTCTGCTGCTCCGAGCGGCCGACGCGTCCGCGACGAAGTCGCCAGCGGCTGTCGCTCGGACGCGAGCCGCAAGGGGGCCGCGAACACGCCGCGCCCGCGCGGCCAAAGACGCAGATTTGAAGTGTGGGAGTGCGTCGGGCATACTGTTCGGGTTGCCTTGCGCCGGACCGTGTCTGTTTCTGTGTGGAACGGGTTGTGGTCGAGCGAGGCGAGTAGTACCCAATCTTGTACCTCGCTGGGTTTCCGGCGTGGGTACGTCCGGGACAGTGTTCCAGGCCTGAGATGAAGTAGATCCGGGGCCGAGGAATGAGCGGACGGGCGACACGCCCGACCGCGTGGACCGGAGAACCATGACAGATGAACAGCGGCGAGGATCGGGCGTGCCCGGTCATGGTCTCGACTCTGAGACGTCTTCGTGTGTTCGGGCTGTGCAAATTGAGGGTGGTCCAGAAAGTTGGTGTAGCCAGCTTCCGGGCCACGAAGGAAAGCGGAGAAAAGGACACTTAGCGTGGCGGGACAAAAGATCCGCATCAGGCTCAAGGCCTATGACCACGAGGCGATCGACGCATCTGCGCGCAAGATCGTGGAGACGGTGACCCGCACCGGGGCACGCGTCGTGGGCCCGGTGCCGTTGCCGACCGAGAAGAACGTGTACTGCGTCATCCGTTCGCCGCACAAGTACAAGGACTCGCGCGAGCACTTCGAGATGCGTACGCACAAGCGCCTTATCGACATCCTCGACCCGACGCCGAAGACGGTGGACGCGCTCATGCGCATCGACCTGCCGGCCAGCGTCGACGTCAACATTCAGTGACGGGGACTCGAGACATGACTGACAACAAGAACAGGCCGGCGGCCGGCATCCTGGGCACCAAGCTCGGCATGACCCAGGTCTTCGACGACAAGAACCGCGTCGTCCCCGTGACCGTCATCAAGGCCGGACCGAACGTCGTTACCCAGATTCGCACCGTGGAGCGTGACGGCTACAGCGCCGTCCAGGTCGCTTTCGGTGCCATCGACCCGCGCAAGGTGAACAAGCCGGTCTCCGGTCAGTTCACCAAGGCCGGTGTCACCCCGCGTCGCCACGTCGCCGAGATCCGCGTCGCGGATGCCTCCACCTTCGAGGTCGGCCAGGAGATCAACGCCGACGTGTTCGAAGAGGGCACCTACGTCGACGTCACCGGCACCAGCAAGGGCAAGGGTTTCGCGGGCACCATGAAGCGCCACGGCTTCCGTGGTCAGGGTGCGTCGCACGGTGCGCAGGCCGTGCACCGTCGCCCGGGTTCCATCGGTGGCTGCGCCACCCCCGGCCGTGTGTTCAAGGGCATGCGCATGTCGGGCCGGATGGGCAACGACCGCGTCACCACGCAGAACCTGTCGGTTCACAAGGTGGACGCCGAGAACGGCCTGCTGCTGATCAAGGGAGCGATCCCGGGTCGCAAGGGCGGCGTCGTGATCGTCAAGAGCGCCGTGAAGGGTGGTGCGCACGCATGACCAGCGTGAACACGAAGAAGTCGGACACAGAGAAGTCCGCCGTCCTCACGCTGCCGGTCAAGGAGATCGGCGGCAAGAGCAGCGGTACCGTCGAGCTCCCCGCGGAGATCTTCGACGTGACCGCCAATATCGCGCTGATGCACCAGGTCGTCACCGCGCAGCTGGCCGCGGCCCGTCAGGGCACGCACAGCACGAAGACGCGCGGCGAAGTCTCCGGTGGCGGCAAGAAGCCGTACCGTCAGAAGGGCACCGGTCGCGCCCGTCAGGGCTCGACCCGCGCGCCGCAGTTCGCCGGCGGTGGCACCGTACACGGCCCGCAGCCGCGCGACTACAGCCAGCGCACCCCGAAGAAGATGAAGGCCGCCGCCTTGCGTGGCGCCCTGTCGGACCGGGCCCGCAACGAGCGCATCCACGTGATCGCCGAGCTGGTCGCCGGACAGACGCCGTCGACCAAGACCGCCAAGAGCTTCCTGGCCGAGCTGTCGGACCGCAAGAAGTTCCTGGTCGTCGTCGGCCGCGAGGACATCGCCGCGTGGAAGAGCGTGGCGAACCTGCAGAACGTGCAGCCGATCGCCCCGGATCAGCTCAACACCTACGACGTGCTGAACAGCGACGAAGTGGTGTTCAGCGTCGAGGCTCTGAACACTTTCGTTCACGGCCCCGCCGAGGCGGCACAGGAGGAGAGCAAGTGACCACCATCGCCGACCCCCGCGACATCCTGCTGGCGCCGGTCATCTCGGAGAAGTCCTACGGACTGATCGAGGAAGGCACCTACACCTTCCTGGTGCACCCGGACTCGAACAAGACGCAGATCAAGATCGCCGTCGAGAAGGTCTTCGGTGTGAAGGTCACCAGCGTCAACACCGCCAACCGTCAGGGCAAGCGCAAGCGGACCCGCTTCGGTTACGGCAAGCGCAAAGACACCAAGCGCGCGCTCGTGACCATCTCGGCCGACAGCAAGCCCATCGAGATCTTCGGGGGCCCGGTCGCGTAAGCGCCTGGGAATCCAGAAAGTAGAGAAGAACTCATGGCAATTCGTAAGTACAAGCCGACTACGCCGGGCCGTCGTGGCGCCAGTGTCTCGGACTTCGCGGAGATCACCCGGTCGACGCCCGAGAAATCGCTGCTGCGTCCGCTGTCCAAGAGCGGTGGTCGTAACGCACACGGCCGCATCACCACTCGTCACCGCGGTGGCGGGCACAAGCGGGCCTACCGTGTCATCGACTTCCGTCGCCTGGACAAGGACGGCATTCCCGCCAAGGTCGCGCACATCGAGTACGACCCGAACCGGACCGCGAACATCGCACTGCTGCACTATGTGGACGGCGAGAAGCGCTACATCATCGCCCCCAAGGGTGTGACGCAGGGCACGCCGATCGAGTCCGGTCCCACGGCCGACATCAAGCCGGGCAACAACCTGCCGCTGCGCAACATCCCGACCGGTACCACCATTCACAACGTGGAGCTGCGTCCGGGCGGCGGCGCCAAGCTGGCCCGTTCCGCGGGGATGAGTATCCAGCTGCTCGGTAAGGAAGGCCCCTACGCCACGCTGCGTATGCCCTCCGGTGAGATCCGTCGCGTCGACGTGCGCTGCCGCGCCACCGTCGGCGAGGTCGGCAATGCCGAGCAGTCGAACATCAACTGGGGCAAGGCCGGCCGCATGCGCTGGAAGGGTCGTCGCCCCACGGTCCGTGGTGTCGTCATGAACCCGGTCGACCACCCGCACGGTGGTGGTGAAGGCAAGACCTCCGGTGGTCGCCACCCGGTCTCGCCGTGGGGTCAGCCGGAAGGTCGCACCCGCAAGCCCAACCGCCCGAGCGACAAGCTCATCGTCCGCCGCCGCAAGACCGGCAAGAAGCGCTGAAGGAGGAGGTAAGAAATGCCACGCAGCCTCAAGAAAGGCCCGTTTGTCGACGACCACCTCCTCGCGAAGGTGGACGTGCAGAACGAGAAGGGCACCAAGCAGGTCATCAAGACCTGGTCGCGTCGTTCGACCATCATCCCCGATTTCATCGGGCACACGTTCGCGGTGCACGACGGCCGCAAGCACGTGCCGGTGTTCATCTCGGACAACATGGTCGGGCACAAGCTCGGTGAGTTCGCGCCGACCAGGACGTTCAGGAGCCACGTCAAGGAAGACCGGAAGAGCAAGCGGCGATGACGACGACTGAGACTCAGAACCTGACTGCGCGCGCGACCGCCAAGCACGTTCGCGTCACTCCGATGAAGGCGCGCCGTGTCGTGGACCTGGTCCGCGGCAAGCGCGTCGAGGACGCCCTCGCCCTGCTGAAGTTCGCGCCCCAGGCCGCGAGCGAGCCGGTCGCCAAGGTCGTCGCCAGCGCGGCCGCCAACGCCGAGAACAACCTCGGTCTCGACCCGGCCACGCTGGTCATCTCGACGGCCTACGTCGACGAGGGCGCGACCATGAAGCGGTTCCAGCCGCGTGCCCAGGGCCGTGCGTTCCGCATCCGCAAACGCACCAGCCACATCACCATCGAGGTCGAGAGCATCCCCACCGCCGGTGGATCCACTCGCAACCGCCGGAAGGGAGGGGCAAAGTAAATGGGACAGAAAATCAATCCCCATGGCTTCCGCCTCGGTATCACCACCGACTGGAAGTCGCGTTGGTACGCGGACAAGCAGTACGCGGACTACGTGAAGGAAGACGTCGCGATCCGCAAGCTCCTCGCCACCGGCATGGAGCGGGCGGGCATCTCCAAGGTCGAGATCGAGCGCACCCGTGACCGCGTGCGGGTGGACATCCACACCGCGCGTCCGGGCATCGTGATCGGCCGCCGTGGCGCGGAGGCCGACCGCATCCGTGCCGAGCTGGAGAAGCTCACCGGCAAGCAGGTCCAGCTGAACATCCTCGAGGTCAAGAACCCCGAGTCGGATGCGCAGCTGGTCGCCCAGGCCGTCGCGGAGCAGCTGTCCAACCGTGTCGCATTCCGTCGCGCGATGCGCAAGGCCATTCAGTCGGCCATGCGTTCGCCGAACGTCAAGGGCATCCGTGTGCAGTGCTCGGGCCGCCTCGGTGGCGCCGAAATGTCGCGCTCGGAGTTCTACCGCGAGGGTCGCGTGCCGCTGCACACGCTGCGCGCCGACATCGATTACGGCCTCTAC
>NZ_JBFRFQ010000066.1:0-30294 GCF_052114905.1 Nocardia sp. 2TAF39 | reverse complement strand
CTCATGCCTGCGCCTCGCTGGCGCTCGGCTCCGGCATGACCGAGCGATGCTCGGCTGTGCTTGTTGTTCGCTCGCTGCGCTCGCTCATGCCTGCGCCTCGCTGGCGCTCGGCTCGCTCATGCCGCCCACCCGCCCATCCGGTCGAGGTGGCTTTCCACGTCGGCGAGGAAACCAGGCGGAAAACGCAGGCTGCCCATGCCGGTTCGGCGCAGGAACCCGGCGGTCGCGCGTGCGGAGAGCAACCGCGCGTCGGTGAGGAAGTGAGTCAGGTCTTCGTATGGCTCGTGCACCGGCCAGTTGGACACCGGCACCCGGTGGGCGACACCGCGGCGCCCCCACGCGGCGACCGGCCACGGTGTGCCCGTCGGCAGCGGTTGATCGCCTGGAATCGGGTCTTGCGGCGTGGCCAGCCGCGATCCCACCCAGGCCGCCATCCGTACGCTCACCGCGTTGCCGACCAGCTTCCAGCGATGGCCGTCGCGGATGCCGGGAACCTCGGTCGCGGTCGCGGTCCAGCCCGCGTCGAAGCCCTGGAGGCGTTCTGCGTCGACGATGCCCGGCGTGACGATCTCGCCGGAGGGCAGTCGCACCGCGGGCGGGCTGGCGATGCCGAGCGCAGAGCCGCCCTTCAGCGTGGGCACCGCGTTCACCGCCCAGCCGAGCCCGCGCACCCCCTCGGTCCAGTAGAAGCCGCACGGATCGCGCTCGGGGTCGCCCACCATTCGGAGACCGGCGTCTTCGCCGAACAGCACCGGACGGGGGTCCTCGGTGCGCGAGGCCAGCATCAGTACCCGCTGACGGCGCTGTGGCAGGCCGAACGCGCGCGCATCCACCACCCGGTAGGCCCAGGTGTAGCCGAGTTCCTCCAGCGCGCCGGTGATATGCCGCATCGCCGCCCCCCTGCCGAGTTGCAGCATGAATGGGACGTTTTCGATCAGCAGCCAGCGTGGCCCGCGTTTGCGACGCACCAGGCGGAACACCTCGTCGACCAGACCGGACCGGGTGCCGGTGATGCCCGCGGTACGCCCGGCCTGGGATAGGTCCTGGCACGGGAACCCCGCCGCGACCAGTTCGGTCCCCGACGGGATCGCGCGCAGCCGGGTGATGTCGGAATGCAATGGGACGTCCGGGAAGTGCGCCGCGAGCACACCCTGGGCGCCGGGCTCGATTTCGCACAGCAGCTCGGTCTGCCAGCCGTGCCTGCCGAGGCCGAGCTCCAATCCACCGATACCGGCGAACAGCCCGACCATCCGCGCGCCCGTCAACGGCCTTCCCTTCCTCGCGTTCACAACGAGACGCCGCCGAACGCGCGACCCGTGCCCGGGAGCAGGGTACTCGAGTCACCCGAGGCGATCGGCGAACCAGGCAACCAACGACCCGGCACCTGGTACCGTCCGCGTGTCACGCACTGCGATCGGCGTGCTCTTCTCAATAATGCACAGGGCCGATCACATGCGCGGCCCTGATGAAAGGCGGGCAGACTGACCCGCCTGCGCTTCGGTGTCGTCCGCGCGGGCTGTCCCACGATCCTGGTGGCGCGCGATCGCGAACTGCCATTGCTCGACAAAGTTTCCAGAGCGACGCTAGGGAAAGTGAGCGAGAATGCGGATTTCTTCCACCAGAGATCGGAACTTTCCTACGGTCGTGGTCACCGGCCTCGCGGCGACCACCTCCATCGCGGGTGACGCGGACTCCACCTGGAAGGGTCTGCTCGATGGCGAGACCGGCATCGACGTCCTGAACGACGACTTCATCGACCAGTTCGAGCTGCAGGTGCGGATCGGCGGTCATCTGAAGGTCAAGCCCTCGGCCTGCCTCTCCGCCGCCGAGGCGGTCGGCAACCACGCGTCGGTCTACGCACCCAAGTCGGCCCTCGGCCACTCGATCGGCGCCGTCGGCGCCCTCGAATCGGTGATCACCGTGCTCAGTGTGCGCGACGGGATCGTGCCGCCCACGCTGAACCTGGACAACCAGGACCCGGATATCGATCTGGATATCGTGCGCGGCCGATCCCGGACCGGGCGTATCGACTATGCCGTGAAGAACTCCTTCGGCTTCGGCGGGCATAACGTCGCACTCGCGTTCGGCCGCTATTGAGCGCAGGGAGGTCGCGCACCTGCTAGCCTTCCCGACGCTTCGCTATCGACCTGTGTTCGGTGTCATTGCACGGCCTGAGTGCCGGTGCGCTGGAAAAGGATGATGCGATGATCGACGAAAACTTCGACGACTACCTGGACGATCAGGGCAATATCAAGATCCGCGGTGACAGGACCCTGATCGACTTCGTCGACAAGCACACTGCGGAGAACGGCGACGACCTCGCCTACCGCTTCATCGACTACTCCCGCGAACGCGACGGTGAGTACTACGAACTCACCTGGCGGCAGTTCGGTGTGCGGTTGCGCGCGGTGGCGGCCCGGCTGCAGCAGGTGACGCGGCCGGGCGACCGGGTGGCGATCCTGGCTCCGCAGGGGCTCGACTACGTCGTCTCGATCTTCGCCGCGGTGTACGCGGGCAATATCGCGGTGCCGCTGTTCGATCCGGAGGAGCAGGGCCACACCGACCGGCTGCACGCGGTGCTCGGCGACTGCAGGCCCGCGGCGATTCTGACGGTGGGATCCGCGGCGGGCGGGGTGCGGAACCTCTTCCGGCATCTGCCTGCGCAGCAGCGGCCGCGCATCATCGCGGTGGAAGCGGTCCCGGACAGTGTCGGCGCGTTCTGGGTGCTACCCGACATCAACATCGACAGCGTCGCCTACCTGCAGTACACCTCGGGTTCCACCCGGACGCCCGCGGGGGTGGAGATCACCCACCGTGCGGTCGGCACGAACCTGCTGCAGATGATCGACGCGATCGGCGTCACCGAGCATTCGCGCGGCGTCACCTGGCTGCCGCTGTTCCACGACATGGGCCTGCTGTCTGTGATTCTGCCGACCATCGGCGGCGGATTCATCACGATCATGTCGCCGAGCGCGTTCGTGCGCCGCCCGTACCGCTGGATCAAGGAGTTGGCCGCAGCCTCCGACGGCGCGGGAACATTTGCCGCCGCACCGAATTTCGCGTTCGAGCATGCCGCGGCCCGGGGCAAGCCGAAGCCGGACGAGGAGTTGGATCTGTCGAATGTGATCGGGTTGATCAACGGCAGCGAGCCGGTCTCGGTGTCGTCGATGAAGAAGTTCAACGAGGCGTTCGCGCCGTACGGGTTGCCCGAGACAGCTATCAAGCCCTGCTACGGAATGGCGGAGGCGACGCTGTTCGTGTCGGCAACCAGGGCCGAGGACAAGGCGAAGGTCGTCTACGTGGATCGCACCGCGTTGAACGCCGGGCGCATGGTCGAGATCCCGCAGGACGCGGGCAATGCGATCGCCCAAGTGTCGTGCGGCTACGTCGCGCTGACGCAGTGGGCAGTGATCGTCGATCCGGAGCACGGCACCGAGCGGCGCGACGGCGAGGTCGGCGAGATCTGGCTGCACGGCGAGAACATGGGCATCGGGTACTGGGGCCGCCCTGAGGAGAGCCAGGCCACTTTCCGCGCCCAGCTGTCCGCGCGGCTGCCAGAGGGCAGCCATGCCGAGGGCACCGAGCCGGACGCCAACTGGATGCGCACCGGCGACTACGGCGCGTATCTGGACGGCGAGCTGTACATCACCGGCCGGGTCAAGGACCTGGTGATCGTGGACGGACGCAATCACTACCCACAGGACCTGGAGTTCTCCGCCCAGGAATCGAGCACGGCGCTACGCCCGGGCTTCGTCGCGGCGTTCTCGGTGCCCGCCAACGAGCTGCCCGCGCTGGTCGTCGATCAAGACAGTCACGTCGGCTCGGCGCTGGACGCCGACGACACCTCCGAGCAGCTGGTGATCGTCGCGGAGCGCAACGTCGGCGCGGGCAAGCTGGAACCCCAGCCGGTCGCCGACACGGTGCGTGCCGCCATTTCCCAGCGCCACGGCGTCACGGTGCGCGACGTGCTGCTGGTGCCCGCCGGCTCGATCCCACGCACGTCCAGCGGCAAGATCGCCCGGCGCGCCTGTCGTGCGGCGTACCTGGAGGGCACGCTGCGCGGTGGCTACCAGCAGCAGGCGTTCCCGGACGCGCCGGCGGAGTGGGACTCGGAGCGCGTGATCGTCGGTTAGAAGCCGAAATTCGATGGTGCACTTGAATTCACGGATGTCGGCGCCCACGATGTGGGCGTCGACGTCGCCATAGGCGCCCGTGCCGCGTCCATACCCTTGACCTCGAGGTTGCTCGAGGTTGTTGGCTGGGTGCATGAACTCCCTCCCCACCTGCGAGCCGACCGCGTCGTCCAGCGTGGACGCGGTATCGGGCCGGCCGGAAAATCGGTTGGCCGATTCGGGGCCCGGTGCGACCCTGGAATGTCGGAGCTCGATGCGAACATCATCGAGAGTTCCGTCTTCCGCAATGCACGGAACTCGAGGGGGAGTTTTGTCAGTCGCACTGGATATTTCGGCCGAACCGGAGGTCGACAGAGCGGAGCGGCCCGCCGCCGCGCCGGGCCGCCTGCATTCGCTGCGCCGATTCTGGCCGTATCTGCGTCCGCACCGCACCGCGCTGCTCGCCGCCTGCGGCCTCGCAATCCTCGCCACCTTCACGGCCATCGTCATTCCGCTGATGATCGCCAGAATCATCGACGGACCGATCGCCGAGCGGGATTTCCCAGGAGCCCTCGGGCCGGTGGCCGTCGTGCTGGTACTCGGCCTGCTGGAGGCGGTCGGCGTGTGGGGGCGCCGCCGGCTGGTCTCCACACCGGCAACCCGGTTCGAGATCGCTATGCGCGCCAAGATCTTTCGCAAGCTGCAGTCGCTGGCGATCGGCAGGCACGACGCGTGGGAGTCGGGGCAGCTGCTCTCACGCGCTGTGGACGACCTGGCGACCATGCGGCGGTTCGTCGCGTTCGCCGGCCCGTTCCTGCTGATCCACACCGTGATCATCCCGGTCGGCCTGCTCGTGCTGTTCGCGCTGAACTGGCAGATCGGCCTGATGTTCGCGATCGTGTCGATCCCGTTGGTGTACATCTGCCTTCGCTTCGAACGGCAGTACTCCGTGGCGGCACGGCGTTCGCAGGACCAGTCCGGCGACCTGGCCACCACGGCCGAGGAATCGGCGCAGGGGGTTCGGGTCCTCAAAGCGTTCGGCCGCGGCATGTTCTTCACCGGCCGGTTCACCACACAGTCGCGCGAGCTGCAGCAAACGGAGTTGCTGAAGGTGCGGCTGGACGCGACCCTGTGGTCGGCCATGGTGAGCCTGCCGCAGCTGGCCATCGCGTTCGTGCTCGGCTACGGCGGCTACGCGGTGGTGCACGGCACGATGACGCTCGGCACCCTGGTTGCGGGCATTACGCTGGCTACCTTCCTGCAGTGGCCGATCATCTGGACCGGCTTCCTGCTCGCCGAGCTGAACGACGCGCGTACCGCGGCGGACCGGTACTGGGAGATCATCGACACCCCGGTCGACATCACCGACCCGGCCGATCCGGTGGACCTGCCGGAGCGGATCGTCGGCGAGTTGCGCTTGGAAGGTGTGCGTTTCGCCTTTCCTGATGCCGAAGTCCAAGTGCTGCAGGATGTTTCGCTGACAGTGCGGCCCGGCGAAACGGTGGCGCTGGTCGGTGCGACCGGCAGCGGGAAGACGGCGCTGCTCAACCTGATCCCGCGCCTGTACGACGTGACGGGTGGCGTCATCACCGTCGACGGCATCGACATCGCCGGGATGCGGGTGGCCGACCTGCGCTCGCTGGTGTCGGTCGCGTTCGAGGACCCGGTGCTGTTCTCGGCGAGCGTGCGGGAAAACGTCGCGCTCGGTGACCCGGACGCCACCGATGCGGACGTGCGCCGCGCGCTGGACGTCGCCCAGGCGACCGAGTTCGTGGACAACCTGCCCTGGGGTTTGGACACGAGAATCGGCGAACAGGGCCTGAGCCTGTCCGGCGGCCAGCGTCAGCGGCTCGCGCTGGCCCGCGCGGTGCTCAGCGGCGCGGGGAAGCGCAGCCGGATCATGGTGCTCGACGACCCGTTGTCCGCGCTCGACGTGGAGACCGAGGAGCGGGTGCAGGAGCGGCTGCGCGCAGTGCTTGCCGATGCGACGACGCTGCTTGTCGCACACCGTCCGTCCACTGCGGCGCTGGCCGACCGGGTCGCGGTGCTGGCCGACGGCCGGATCGTCGCGGAGGGCACACACGACCACCTGCTGCGGGCCAGCGGCAGATACCGAGAACTGATGGGAGGTGAGTAGCAGTGAGCACGGACACGAACGTGTCGAAAGACGTGGCGATACAAGATGACCCGGTTGCACGGGACGAAGTGGCCGACTGGCGCGGCATCGCGAGCGAGGACAAGGAGGTCACCGAGGCAGGAAACCTGGTGCTGGCCGGCCGGTCCCGTCGGCTGTTGCTCGACCTGGTCCGGCCCTACCGCAAGCTGGCGGCGTTCGCGCTGGTGCTCATCGTGGTCGACAACGCGGCGATGGTGTCGGCGCCGCTGTTTGTCGCGCAGGGGCTGGACACCGGCATCGCGCGTGGTGCGGAAGGCAACTGGCTCCCGCTCACACGGACCGTGGCCGGTTACCTCGGCTCGGTCCTGCTCGGTGTGCTCACCACGTTCTTCTTCCTGCGGGTGTCCGGCAGGCTCAGCCAGAGCGTGCTGTTCGACCTGCGGGTGCGCTCGTTCACGCATATGCAGCGGCTCAGCGTCGCCTTCCATGAGAAGTACACCTCCGGCAAGGTGGTCGCCCGGCTCACCGGCGACATCGAGACGCTGCAGGAGCTGCTGGAGGGAGCGCTCAACCAGGCGCTGAGCGCGATCCTCTCGGTGCTGACCATCGCGGTGCTGCTGATCTATCTGGATCAGACTCTCGCGGCGATCGTGTTGGTCGGTTTCGTTCCGTTGCTGCTGGTCACCCGCTGGGCGCAGCGCAGGCAACGCGCGGGATACCGCCGCACACGCGGCGCGATCGCCAAGGTGGTCGTGCAGTTCGTCGAATCGATGGGCGGCATGCGCGCGGTGCAGACGTTCCGGCGCGAGCAGCGCAACGAGGCGGTGCTCGCCGTCGAGGACGGCGAATACCGCCAGGCGACCACCGCGGCCATGCGCGGCATGGGCGATTACGCGGGCCTTACCAGGCTGCTCGGCAACCTGACGACGGTGATTGTCATCCTGGTCGGCGCGTGGCGGGTGATCGAGGGTGACCTCGCGGTCGGGGTGCTCGCGGCCTACCTGCTGTACCTCAACGAGTTCTACGGTCCGCTGGACGAACTCGCGCAGGTGTTCAACTCCTACCAGTCCGCGGCGGCGGCGCTGGAGAAGATCTCGGGTGTGCTCGAGGAGGAGCCGTCGGTGCCGGAACCGGCGCAGCCGGTAGCTCTGGGCAAGGCGTCGGGCGCGGTCCGGATGAACAAGGTGTGGTTCGGCTACGGGGCCATGCTTGTCGAGCTGCCCGACGGTCCCGGCGGGGAGGTCACGCGGCGCTCAACGGACGGGGCGGCCGTGGTCGCCGAGGTGACGGGCTCGGGTGGGTCCGAGGGCGAGCCGGACAGCCGCCGGAAGCGACCGGTGCTGCCGGAGTTCACCTTGGACATCCCGGCCGGACAGGTTGTCGCGCTGGTCGGAGCGACCGGCGCGGGCAAGTCGACACTGGTCAAGCTGCTGACGCGGTTCTACGACCCATCCGGCGGTTCGGTCACCCTGGACGGCGTCGACCTGCGCGACCTCTCGGACGCCGACCTGCGGCGCAACGTCGTGATGGTCACCCAGGAGTCCTACCTGTTCTCCGGGTCGGTCGCCGACAACATCCGGCTCGGCAGGCCGGACGCCACCGACGCGGAGGTGTTCGCCGCGGCGCGCGCGGTCGGTCTGTACGACTTCGTGCGATCCCTGCCTGAGGGCTTCGCCACCGACGTGCGCAAGCGTGGTGGCAGGCTCTCGGCGGGCCAGCGGCAACTGGTCGCGTTCGCCAGGGTGTTCTTGGCCGATCCCGCCGTGATCGTGCTGGACGAGGCCACCTCGAGCCTGGACATCCCGAGCGAGCGGCTCGTGCAGCATGCGCTGGAGACCGTGCTGCGCGGGCGCACCGCGGTGATCATCGCGCACCGGCTGTTCACGGTGGCGATCGCGGACCGGGTGCTCGTGCTCGCGTCCGGACGGCTCGTCGAGGACGGTGCGCCGGACGAGCTGATCGTAGGTACCGGCAGATTCGCCGGTCTGCACGCGGCGTGGCGCGAGTCGTTGGTGTGATGAGCGTTGGTGATGTGCGGGTTACGGCAGGGTGTCGCTTACGGTAGATACGTGACGACTCCAGCCTCCGACCCCGAGATCCCCGCCGAGAGCCCGCAGGCATCCCGGTGGCCGGCGGTTCTCACCTGGCGCGCGCCCGACGCGTCACGGATGGAGTCGGTCCGGGTGACGCTCAATGGGAACCGCATCCGCGCCGCCGGGCGCATGATCGGCGGCGTGGGCGCGGACCATCCCGCGTTCAGCGCCTCCTATGACCTGGTCACCGACGAGAACGGCAGGACGAAGCGGCTCTCGCTGCGCACCACTACGGCCGCCGGCGAGCGGCAAGCCTCGATCGCCAGAGACGAGGAGAACTACTGGCTCATCGACGCGGGCGGTAACCATGTCCGCTCCAAATTCGGGGGCGCGCTCGACGTGGACGTGGTGCTCAGCCCGTTCTTCAACACTTTGCCGATCCGTCGCTACGACCTGCAGCACGCCGTGGAGGCCGTCCAGGTCCCGGTGGTCTACGTCCGCCTACCCGACCTGCTGGTGCAGGAGGCCACGCTGATCTACAGCAGCGCGGCCGAGGGCATCAGCGTGCTGTCCCCGGTCTCCAGCGCGACCGTCACCGTCGACGCCGACGGCTTTCTCCTGGATTACCCCGGCCTGGCCGAGCGGATCTGACCTTCGGCTCTCGTCGGCCGACGCCCGCCGCAGGTCGAGGCTGTCACAGCAGCAGAAGAACGCGTTCAGTTCAGCCGGGTGATGACTCCGCCACGCTGTCCGGCCGCGCGCAGGTCTTCCAGCCAATTGTGATCCCCGGGGCGGACATCGGTGATTTCCCACCGCCGCGCCGATTCGTAGCGTTGCCTGGCGTCATGTCCGGCTTCGACCAGATCGACGAGGGAATTCTCCGCGCGCAGGCTGTCGCGCGCCGCGCCGAGGACAGTGAGTGTTTCTTCCAGCACGTCCAGCAGCGCGCCGGAATTCGGTTCGCAGATCGCGCGGACCATGTCCGGCGCGGTGCCTGCGACACGGGTGCCATCGCGGAACGATCCGGCGGCGAGCCCCAGCGCGAGATCACCGCCCGAGGCACCGGACAGCGCGAGCGCCTCGGCGAGCACATGCGGCAGGTGCGAGATACGGGCGACGGCGCGGTCGTGCTCCTCGGCCACCACCGGGACGACCACCGAGCCGCAGTCCAACGCGAGCCGCGCCACCCGGGTCCATGGGTCGGCACAGGTTCCCTCGTCCACGCCGATCGCCCACACGGCGTCGCGGAACAGGTCGGGATCGGTAGCGGTCCACCCGGATTCGGCGGTGCCCGCCATCGGATGGCCGCCGACGTATCGAGCCCCGAGCCCATGTCTGTGCACGGCGTCGGCGACTGGCGCCTTCACACTCACCACGTCGGTCAGCGCGGACTGCGGCGCGAAGGTCGCGACCGAGGAAAGCATGTGGTCCACCGCGGGCATCGGCACCGCGACGACGATCAGCGCGTCGGCGTCCGCGGCACGTCGTAGTGCGGCGGGCAGGTCCTCCGTGACCTCGAAACCGTCGGCACGCGCTGCCCGGGCCCCCGCCTCCGATCGGTTGTATCCCCAGCCGTCATAGCCCGCGCCGACGGCCGCGCGCAGCAGCGAACCACCGATCAAACCCATCCCGAGGACGCACACGGGCGCTTTCTTCGCGGAAGTCACCGGAACAGATTGGCATACGACTTCAACATTTCAGCTCGAGCCGACTACCGTTGCGGCCATGGCAGCACAGCGCTCGGGCACGAACAGGGCGGCGTCGGACGATTACGACGACGTGGAAGGGTTCGCAGTGGCGGTTGTCCGCGAAGACGGCAAGTGGCGATGCAGTCCGCTGACCCGGGCTGCGCTCACCGATTTGGCCGCGGCGGAAAATGAACTGAAGGCTTTGCGCAGCTCCGGAGCGGTGTTCGGACTACTCGACATCGATGACGAGTTCTTCATCGTGCTCCGGCCCGCACCGAGCGGAACACGGATGCTGGTGTCGGACGCGACGGCCGCGATCGATTACGACATCGCCGCGGACGTCCTCGAGGCCTTGAATGTGGAAATTCCCGACATCGACCCGGACGAGATCGACGACATCGAGCCGTGGGAGGAGGGCGACCTCGGTGTGCTCGCTGATCTCGGCCTGCCCGAACCGGTGTTGAGCGTCATCCTCGCCGAGACCGACCTCTATCCGGACGAGCAGCTCAGCATGATCGCCCAGCGGCTCGGCTTCGCCGACGAACTCTCCGCGGTCCTGGACAAACTGCCTCGCTGACGTGGGAGTTCTCTCGGTCCCGTCGGACGCCGACATGGTGCGTGTCGCCCTTGATGCGGCGGCTGCCGCGGGGGGCCGTGACGTACCTGTCGGTGCGGTCGTATTCGATTCGGCAGGACGGGAACTCGCGCGCGCGGCAAATGCACGCGAAGCACTCGGTGACCCGACCGCGCATGCGGAGATCCTCGCGCTGCGCCGGGCCGCCGAAGTTCTCGGCGACGGCTGGCGGCTGGAAGCAACGACCCTCGCGGTGACACTGGAGCCGTGCACCATGTGCGCGGGCGCGCTGGTGCTTGCCAGGGTCGGCCGGTTGATATTCGGCGCATGGGAGCCGAAAACCGGCGCCGTCGGTTCGCTCTGGGACGTGGTTCGGGACCGTCGGCTCAACCACCGGCCAGAAGTGCGCGGGGGAGTGCTCGAAGCGGAGTGCGCCGCACTGCTCGACGAGTTCTTCCGCACCCAGCGCTGACTTCCCGGGTGTCCAGACCCGCGCCGCGCCGAGCCTCGACCGGTGTGAGATCGCTCCCGCCACCGGCCGTCGGAACGGAATACCGAACGGTCAGCCCAGCTCTCCAGCCGATTTAACGATCCGGCGACGGTCCGGTATGGTTGTCGGCGGTGGCGTGTCCGAGCGGCCTAAGGAGCACGCCTCGAAAGCGTGTGAGGGGTAACCCCCCTCCGAGGGTTCAAATCCCTCCGCCACCGCCAAAGCCCCTGACTTGTTCACGCAGGTAAGGGGCTCTTCTCTTCTCTGCAGAATTCGGACTTGGCTGTGTTGACCGATCAACACATGCCGACCAGAAATCGGACAGGTGATGGACCGCGTCCTTGGGCCGGTTCCGCATTGGTTTCCTCGCGTGCATTGCCGCAGGTGTGGGACCGTCTCTTCAGGCCCGGAGTGCGGGCCACAATCTACTCCCAGTGCAACCTGTAGCCGTCTGTACACCACGTAGCAGATAGGTAGCCTAGGGTATGAAAACGATCCAGCAACGCGACCTTCGCAACGACAGCGGCAAAGTCCTTGCCGCAGTCGAAGCTGGCCTGCACTTCACAAAGATCCGCTGAAACAAGCCCAACGCCAGCTCCAGTTCCAGTAGGTCACGAAATCGTTCAACCCCCTCGCGTTCGACGCAGAGACGGCCAACGTGTATGGGTCGTTGGCTTTTCTCCTCGAACAGATCGGGCGTAAACCCCCAGGACGAGTGGCCGATCTTCAGATAGCAGCTACAGCAGTCCAGTACAGCTTGCCGCTGTACACCCGCAACCCGGACGACTTCAAGGGGCTCGGGCCGCTGCTGAACATCGTTGCGGTGTAGCAACATTCGTCCGCCCAGTTCTGATTCCCGACGCCTTGGAGGCGGTCACCCGCGCACGCGGAACATACCGCTGAGGTCGATGACCTGATCCGGATCAGATAAATGCCTCGGACCAGATGTTGACCCGCCAACACCTGCCCGTACGTTCGATGACCGTCGRCACTCTCGAAACTTGCTGAAATACACCGAGTTTCGCTGTTCACGCGATTGGCTTGGGGTTACGGCAGGATCAAACCCCTCCGCCGAATGGTTCGGCGGCCAAAACGATCGCCAACAAAACGGACTTCTCGGCGGCTGCGATGGCTAGGTAGGTCGCATCTCGTCCAACCTGTGCGCGGGCCTCCGGCTGCCGCCGAATATTCAAATCACGTTATGCCGCAGCATATCCGGTGAATTCATGCGCGGTCACCGTGACCATGAGGCCACCCATTGCCTTCACTGCCGAGCGCAATCTGGGATCACCACTGGGCGGTAACGGCATCGACCAGGCAGTCGAACCGTCTCCGGCGTCGATCGCGTGCACGGTGGTGCCGTCGGTCAGGATGAGGTGGCTTGCGTCGGTTATGCCGTCGTAGCGTGACGTGTTCGCGAACAACGTCGGCTGGTGCCAGATTCGGTGTCCGTCAGTGAGATCGAGGCCGGCCAGCTCTGATCCATCGAGCGATCGGACGATCACAGTGTTATCCACTACTCCTTCTATCGCGCTCGTGCGTCCGGTGTGCTCATCGATGCCGATCTGCGCGTTGGTCCAGAGGACTCGGCCTGTCGTTCGCTCGTAGGCACTCTCGCCGGTGAGGATCGGCGGCGGCGTCGCGGTCGCAGTCGGGTACCACTCGAGAAGGAAGCTGGCGTTGCTGACCTCGGTGATCGGGTGGCCATTGCGGTCGAGAAGCGTGACCGTTCCCGCGCTCCAGCCGCGTTCGATCACCTGCGAGGCGACAATGCCGCCGTCGAACGTGTAGGCAACGGGTCCGGTGAACAGCGGGTCGCCGGTGCGCAGATCGTAGACGCGAACGCCATGGTCGCGCCCGTCCAGGACATAGTCCCGCGCGATCCTGGGAGTCACCGGGTCGCCGGGAACAGGTGCCGGATACGTCCGCTGCCAGGTCGCGGCGATATCGGAAATGGTCCCTCGGGTGACGACAGCGGTCATCCAGTCCGAGGTTCGGCCGGTCACCGAAACGACGCCGTCCCGCACCGTCACGTCCATGACCTCGAAGTCCGTCGTATGGTCCCCGAGTACCGCGCCTGTCGCAGCCTCGATGATCAACACTCGATGCGTGCCGTGGCAGGCGAGCTGTCCGTCGAATACCTGCTCACGGCAGCCGAGGAGTTCGCCGACATCGGTCGTCCATCGCACCTGGCCGGTCTCCGGATCGATGCCGTGCATCCGCACCGGTCCGACGGGCAGTCCAGCATTTTCGCCCGGCCCCGGCACGCCGGGCACCGCGGTTGCCGCGACGATCATGGTCCCGGCGTCCATCGGCGAGCCGTAGCCGTAGTAGCCGTGCAGGTTCTGCGGCGCTGCCAGCAAGACCGCACCAAGCTCGTCGGACAAGTCAGCAGCGCGCAATGTCCACCGTGGCACCGGAGTGGAGTCGAGCCGGGGCGAAATCCGGAACCGGCCGTACGCCGCGGATACCTCCTGCGGCTCCTCTGGCGATCGGTTCACCCACACGACCGCAGCGATACCCGCCACCACAGCCACGATCAGCACCGTGATCCAGATCCTGCGCCTTCCCTGATCAGCGAGCCACATTGCAGCCTTGTTCATTCGGCGGCCTCCTTCATGCATCTATCTGGACCAGGCACTGGCCGAGCTGTGCGAATACGCAAGGTATCAGCCATCTTCGAGGCCGGTGATCGCGAGAACAACCCGATCGCTGGTGATTTCCGGTAGCTCGAAAATCAAGTTCTCGGCGCGGTTGGGTTGCCGACCTGGAGATGCCGCGTCTGGGGACGCAACCGCCTACCCGGGGGGACTCCATACAAGTCGGAGCCTCAGATGGTGAAGTCCGTATTACACAGACAATTGGGACTGCGCCGTTTCGACAGGCAGTTGGGTGGTGGGCGCGGCTCGATGCCTGCTTTTGCCCACCATCACCGTGATTGAGGCGAATCATCGTGAGGCGTTAATGCTGCTAGAGACGATTTCGATACTCTGACGAGCGGCCCCGGTTCGGCTGAAACGCCTCCTCCGCGCCACGGCCACGCCTCATGCAGGTCAGGGGCCTGTCTGAACCCGACCGCCTGCTTGGTTGGGGATTGCTGCGGATCCTGCGCTTTCGGCGTTGCGCTGATGCGTGCCGCACCTGCCGCCGCGATGACGACCAAACATACGCCCGCCCATTGGGTGAGCCGCAGTCCTTCACCGAGCAGCAGCATGCCTGCGCCTGCCGCGACGGCGGGCTCGAGGCTCATCAGCACACCGAAGGTCGAGGCGGAGATCCGCCGCAGCGCCGTCATCTCGATCGCATGGGGGACCAGGGACGACAGCACCGCGACGGCGAGAACGCCGAGCAACACCAGCGGTTCGAGCACGGCCGGGCTCGCGTGCGCGAACGCCATTGGCGTCGCGAGGATTCCACCGACAGCCATTGCGAGAGCGAGGCCGTCGTGTCCGGCGGTGTGTTTCCCGACGATAGCGCTGAACACGATGTAGCCACCCCAGCCTGCCGCGCTCGCCAGCGCGAACAGCACACCGGTCCAGGACACCGCGCCAGCGGAGTCGGTCAACAGCAATACGCCCGCGCCTGCGAGTAGCACCCACAGCGTGTCGCGCCATCGGCGTGATCCGGCGAGTGCGACGGTGAGCGGCCCGAGGAATTCGATGGTGACGGCCATGCCGAGTGGGATGCGGTCGATCGCCGCGTAGAAGCAGAGATTCATTCCGGTGGTAGCGGCACCGAACCCGAAAATGCCTGGCAGCGCGCGACGTTCGATGCGCAGCGACGGGCGCCACAGCGCCATCGCGATAATGCCGGCGAGCATGATTCGCACACTCGCGGTCGCATTCGCGCCGATGATGTCGAACAGATGTTTGGCCAATGCTGCGCCGAGCTGAATGCTGACCATGCCGCCGAGGATGAGGACCGGAGCGGAGAGGTTGCCGACCGCGTGCTGGGACGTGCCGTTGTGGAACTGTGCCTTCACGGACGAATAATAGGTGCGCTAAGCAACTGATAGGAGACTGTTCGGTTGCTGAATTCCGTTGACAATGCGGCGGAATGCCCTGGGGCTGTGGTCTCCAGCACATGAGTCAGGTGATGCGCATGCCCAGAGCGGGGCGGTCATCGCCCTCGAACACGGGAAGCCCTCACCGCGCTGAGCCACTTGTCAGAGATCATTCCCCTGGGCGGAGAGGAAGTAACCGGTGGTGACGTGCGGTAGCCGGCGAACCGGCACCATGCCTACCGAAGATCGAAACCTCAGCTCTTATCGGAAATTCGCTAGCCGTCTTCGTCCTTGCGCAGGACGACGGTGTGCCGGTCCAGGTCGAGGCCGACCCGCGGCGGCGCACCTTGGTCCTGCTCGTCGCGCAGCATGGAGATCGATTCGCGGTGGTCGAGTTCCATGCGCTTGGTGCTGTAGAACAGCGCGGTGAACTCGTCGGTGAAGGTGCCCGAGATAGGGGTGCGGCGGCGCCTACGGCGCTTGTTGACGGTCAGCTCGTAGACCGCGACGAGCACGAGAAGGATTACCCAACCCGGAATCCACCACTGCAAGACCGACGCCATGCCACCCGAAAGTACCAGGAACGGTGGCGGACGATCACGCTTCCGACATCTGAGTCGGTTGGTCGGCGAGCCGAGAATCCCCCCGCATACGGCGGATATTCAGCGAAATCGGGGGTATACGCCGGGTACGGAAGTGCGGAAAGGACGCGATGCCAGAATGCGCCGTCGAACAGTCCGCGCGGGAACGATGCGCGAGAGAAACCTGAGAATCGGAAGTGTAATCGTCTTGGTCTGGCTGCTGATCGGCGTGGTCGCCGCTGCGCAGCGTCACTACTTCGACAGCGGCCCGGTCAACTGCGCCGGTATCGGCACCATCGCTGTCACCGTGATCGCGGGCCCGCTCAACTACATGGGCGTGAACCCGAAGGTCGCGGATTGCAATGTGCCGCAACCGAGTCCGTAGTTCGACAGAGTGACACCGACGGCCACGCGGATTCGATTCCGCTCGGCCGCCGTCGGACGACACGGGCCGCTCGGCGCGGGGCCGCGCCACTACTTCGGCAGCGGCCCGGTCAACTGCGCCGGTTTCGACACAGTCATGCCGACCGTGCTCGCGGTGCCGCGCAACTACCTCGATGTGCATCCGAAAGTTGCCAGCTGCCCGTGTGGCAGCCAGGCCGGTAGCGGCGGGGATAACTGGCGCACCTCCGGGTATTCCGTCCATGGGGAGCACGGAAGGGAGCGATGAGATGCGCGACCACGAAACTCGCAGACGAGCCGTGCGCGGAACGGGTACCCGACTGGTCGGGTACCTGCTGATGATATGGCTGGCCGTCGGGCTGCTCGCCGCCGGTCAGCGCCACTACTTCGACACCGGTCCGATCGACTGTGCAGGATGGGGCACGATCGCCGTGACGGCGCTCGCTGGCCCGCTCAACTACGTGGGCATGAATCCGAAGGTCGGCGACTGCGAGCTTCCGCAGCCCAGCCAGTGACCGAACGATAATCCGCCCGCAAACTCCGAGAACCGGAGAACGCGCTCGGCCCCGCACCCGAGGTGGCGGGATGCGGGGCCGAGTGGCGGTTTTCGGATCAGCTGACGCCGACCGGCACCTGCACCGTTTCCGCCGAACGCTGCTGCAGCTCACGCAGTTTCGCGCCCTCGACGTCGATGTCGGGCAGGATCCGGTCGAGCCACTTGGGCATCCACCACGACCACTTGCCCATCAGCACCAACAGCGACGGGATCAGCACCATGCGGACGATGAACGCGTCCAGCAGCACGCCTGCCGCCAGTGCGAAGCCGAACGACTTCGCCGTCACGTCCGTCTCCAGCAGGAAGGAGCCGAACACCGAGATCATGATGATCGCGGCCGCGGTCACCACGCGGGCGCCGTGGTGATAGCCGGCGACCACCGCTTCCTTGGGTGACCTGCCGTTGACGAACTCCTCCCGCATCCGGGTCACCAGGAAAACCTGGTAGTCCATCGCGAGGCCGAACACCAGGCCGATCAGCATGATCGGCAGGAAGCTGACCAGCGGATGTGGGTCCTCGATCAGCCCGAGCTTGCCCTGCTGGAAGATCAGCACGGTCGCGCCGAAGGTGGCGGCCATCGAAAGCAGGAACCCGAGTGCCGCGGTGAGCGGCACGAGGATGGATCGGAACACCAGGATCAGCAGCACGAATGCCGCGCCCGCCACGATCGCCAGGTAGGGCACGATCTTGCTGAGCAGCACGTGGTCGACGTCGGCGTAGATCGCCGTGGTTCCCGTGATGCCGTACTCGATGCCGTACTGGGCCTTCAGCTGTCCTTCGGCGTCGCGGGCATCTTGCACCAGATCCTTGGTGGCTTGGTTGTTCGGGCCCGACTTCGGCACGCCGTCCAGCAGCACGCCCTGCTCGTCCTTGCTCCATTGCGGCTCGGTGACGTAGTCCATGTCCGGGTAGGAGGCGAGCTTGTCGCGCAGCGCCCCGACCGCGGCCTGCCGGTTCTCGGCGGGCACGTCGGTAAGGTCGGCGGCCACGTTCAGCACGCCGTTGCTGCCCTCGCCGAAGCCTTCGGTGCGCAGCTCGTAAGCCTTGCGGACGGTGGACGTCTTCGGCATGCTGTCGTCACCGGGCAGGCCGAGGTTCAGGCCCGCCGCGGGCGCGGCGAGCGCACCGAGCACCACGACGCTGAGAACCAGCGCGGCCCACGGCGCCTTGCCGATCAGTCGACCGAAGCGCATGCCGTTGGTGACCGAGTGCTCGTCTTCGGGGTCGTGCTGGGCCACCACCGGCAGCTTCGGCTTGAACAGCACACGGCCGAACGCGCCGAGCAGCGCCGGCATCAGGGTGATCGCGGTGAGCACCGCGAAGCCGGCGGCGATTGCGCCACCCAGACCCATGAACGTCATGAACTGGACGCCGACGATGCTGAGGCCCGCCAGCGCGATGATGACGGTCAGGCCGGCGAACACCACCGCGGAACCGGCCGTGCCGAGTGCGGTGCCCGCCGCCTCCTCGGGCGAATCCTGCACCGCGAGTTCGTGTTTGTACCTGGACACGATGAACAGCGCGTAGTCGATGGACAGCGCGATGCCGATCATCGATGCGAGGAACGTGGTGAAGCTGGGAACGTCGATCACCGAGGTGCCGAGCATGATCAGCGAGGTGGCCGCGCCGAGTCCGACGATCGCGGTGACGATCGGCACGAACGCGGCGACGATGGCGCCGAACGCCACGATCATGACGACCAATGCGACGGCCATGCCGATCATCTCGGACTTGCCGCTCGGGGCCTCCTGCTTCGTCGCGATGGAGCCGCTCATCTCGACCGTGAGCCCGGCATTGCGTGCGTCGCTGGCCACCTGGTACGCCGCGTCACGGTCTTTGTCGGTCACATCGGTGAACTTCGCGATAGTGAACGGGACGTTCATCACCGCCACGGTGTCGGGCTCGGTCTTGCTGAGCACGTTCAGCGGCGCGCCACTGCACTGGGCGGGGTCGGGGTTGGCCAGGCAGCCCATCTTCTCGGCCGCCTCGACCGGGTTCGTGATCGGCTTGCCGTGGTCGACGATGTCGAGCTGGCCGAGCTTGGCGATGAACGCTTCGACCGCGGCACGGTTCGCCGGGTCGGTCAGCTTCTGCCCTTCGGGCGCGCTGATGACGTAGGTGCCGGTGACCGCGTCGAATTTGAACGCGTCGGAAGCGCCGGGGAAGTGCTTGTCGAGGATGTCGTTGGCCCGGGCGGACGGCAGGTCCGGCATGCTGAAGTCGTTGGTCATCGGCTTGCTGAGCTGTGCGCCCAAACCACCGAGGAGCACAAACAAGACGAGCCAGACGGGAAGGACGATCCATTTCCTGCGGAAAGCGAACTTTCCCCATCTATACAGATAAACGGACACGAGGGGTTACTCCTAGCGATGACTGGGACGTGCTGGTTCCGCGTGTAGACAGCACTCTCGCGGGGAGCCCTGCCTGCCCCGCCTCCACACTGACGCTTTCTGCCTACCGTGCGGTAGGTAGACTACCCAGGCGCTAAGCGGAGGTACAACCTCTATTTTGCTGGCACCGTTAGCTCAGCGCAGAAGTGATGAGAGGATCATCCCATGGCTGTCCGGGATACACCTGACACTGTTGTCGCAGGTGGAGGCACTAAAATTGCAATCCGCGACGCTGCGGTCAAGCTCTTCGGAGCCAAAGGATTCGAACAGACGAGCCTGCGCGAGGTCGCGGATGCGGTAGGAATCACAAAGGCTTCGCTCTACTATCACTACGCTTCGAAACTCGATCTGCTGCTCGCGATCATCGATCCGATCGTCGATCACATGCGGTCGGTGGTCGACGATCTCGACCAGGTGTCGCACGATGCCGAAGGCATTCGCCAGGTTTTGCGGACCTACCTGCGTGGGCTGATCCATCACCGCGGCGCCGGGGCGCTGATCCTGCGCGATACGGTCGCGATCGTGAACGCGATGGCCGACCGCTACCCGGATCTGATGGACGCGAGCCAGGTGCTGCGCGAATGGCTGGCCGGGCCGAATGCCACCGAGGAAGCCAGGCTCCGGGCCTGCGCGGCGCTCGAGGTGATCGGCGTCGCGCTGGTATCCAAGGAATTGGTTCCCGGCGCCGCCGATTCGCTGGTGGAGTCGTCGCTCCTGGACGCAGCGACTTGTGTGCTCACCGCGGGTCGAACCGCGTAGATTCGATCTACCGCCGCCAACGCCAGGGAGTTGTCGCTGTGCATATCAGCGCGAAGGTCGATTACGCGGTGCGGACGCTGCTCGAGATCGCCCGCGCATCGCGGCTGAACCAAACCACGGTCGGGCTCGGCGCATCCGTCGTGCAGGCCGCACCGGTGGTGAAGGCCGAGGCCATCGCCGCCGCGCAGCGAATTCCGCCCAAGGTGCTCGAGTCGGTGCTCGGCGAGCTCCGCAGGGCCGGTCTGGTGATCAGCAGGCGCGGTCCGGAGGGCGGCTACTGGCTTGCCAGGCCCGCGTCCGAGATCTCCATCGCCGACGTGATCCGTGCCGTCGAGGGACCGCTCGCGTCGGTGCGCGGTGAACGACCGGAGGACGTGCGCTATCCCGGCCCGGCCGAGTCGTTGCAGCGGGTGTGGATCGCGCTACGGGTGAACCTGCGCGCCGTACTGGAGAAGGTGTCCATCGACGACATCGCGCAGAATCAACTGCCCGGATTCGTCGAGTCGCTCACCGAGGATCCGGGAGCGTGGTCGCGCAGATAGCGCCGCGCACCCCCGACTAAAGGGTATTCATGCTGGTCAGGAATCTCCGCGACGGAGTGCATCGTTTGCCGGTAACCTGCGACTCATCATGCTGATCAGACTGCTCCGCTCGCATCTGTACCCCTACCGCACCCAATTGGCGGGGGTCGTTGCGCTCCAGCTGATTTCCGTCATCGCGATGCTGTACCTGCCGAGTCTGAACGCGGATCTGATCGACGGCGGCGTCACCAAGGGTGACATCGGCTACATCTGGACCACCGGCCTGTGGATGCTCGCGGTCACCGGTGTGCAGATCGTCGCGTCGGCCTCGTCGGTCTATCTCGGCGCGCAGGCGGCTATGGGCGCCGGACGTGATCTGCGCGGCGCGGTGCTGCACCGGGTCGGTACGTTCTCCGCGCGGGAAGTGGGGATGTTCGGCGCGCCGTCGCTGATCACTCGCAACACCAACGACATCCAGCAGGTTCAGCTGCTCATCGTGATGTCGGCGACCATCCTGGTGATGGCGCCGATCATGTGCATCGGCGGCGTCATCATGGCGCTGCGCGAGGATCTCGGCCTGTCCTGGCTGCTGCTGATCGCGGTGCCCGCACTCGGATTGTCCATGGGTTTCATCATCTCCAGGATGGTGCCCGGCTTCCGCGAGATGCAGACCAGGATCGACGAGGTGAACCGGGTGCTGCGCGAGCAGATCACCGGCATCCGTGTGGTCCGGGCGTTCGTACGGGAGCGGCAGGAGACCTGGCGCTTCGGCGTGGCGAACACCGAACTCACCGAGGCCGCGCTGCGTGTCGGCCGGTTGACGGCGCTGATGTTCCCAACGGTCATGCTGATCAGCAACGTCACCGCCGTCGCGGTGATCTGGTTCGGCGGGCACGGGATCGACGAGGGGCACATGCAGATCGGCTCGCTCACCGCGATGCTGTCCTACATCACGCAGATCCTGATGGCCGTGATGATGGCTTCGTTCCTGGCCATGATGGCGCCGCGCGCCGCGGTCTCCGCGGACCGCATCGCCGAGGTGCTGGACACCGAGTCCTCGGTTCGCCCACCCCGATTGCCGCAGCCGTTCTCCGGCGACCCGGCCGCAGTGGATTTCCAGTTCGCCGAATTCGCCTTTCCCGGCGCGGAAAAACCGGTGCTGAAGGCCATTCGGTTCCAGGTGCGCCCCGGCACCACCACCGCGATCGTCGGGTCCACCGGCGCGGGCAAGACCACCTTGGTCAACCTGGTTCCCCGGCTGATGGACGTCACCGACGGCGCGGTCTACGTCGGCGGAACCGACATCCGCCACATCGACCTGGAGCTGCTGCGCTCGCAGATCGGCCTGATCCCGCAGAAGGCGTATCTGTTCTCCGGGACAATCGCGAGCAACCTGCGCTACGGCGATCCGGACGCCACCGACGAGGATCTCTGGCACGCACTGGAGATCGCGCAAGCCGCCGATTTCGTCCGGGATATGCCGCAAGGCCTCGAAACCCCGGTCGCGCAGGGCGGCACGACGGTCTCCGGCGGTCAGCGCCAGCGGCTGGCGATCGCGCGGGCACTGGTGAAGAAGCCGAGGGTGTACCTGTTCGACGACTCGTTCTCCGCGCTCGACGTCGCGACCGACGCCAGGCTGCGGGAGGCGCTGAAGCCGGAGACCGCTGACGCCTCGGTGGTCATCGTCGCCCAGCGCGTCACGACGATCCGCGACGCCGATCAGATCGTGGTGCTCGAGGACGGCGCGATGGCGGGCGTCGGCACCCATGAGCAGCTGATGCGCGAATGCTCGGAGTACCGGGAGATCGTCGAATCGCAGCTGAGTGCCGAGGAGGCGCGATGAGATACGATCCCGCAGCGCTCATCGGCGCCGACCGGGTGCAGGTGTCCCGCAGGACGCAGGAGGTGCGATGAGGCCAGGAATGCCGAGTCCGGGTGCGCCGGACGCCAAGGCGAAATCGTTCGGCCCTTCGCTGCGGCGCTTGCTGCGCAGGCTCGCTCCCGAACGGTTCAACGTCGGGCTGATCATCCTGCTCGTCGTCGTATCGGTGGTACTGAATACGCTGGGCCCGTACATCCTCGGCAGGGCGACCAACCTGGTCTTCGACGGCGTGGTCGGCAAACAATTGCCGTCCGGCGTCACCAAGAACGAGGCGATCGAGGCGCTGCGGGCCAAGGGCGACAACACCTTTGCCGACATGCTCGGCGCGATGAACGTGATCCCGGGCGTGGGAGTGGATTTCGCCGCGGTGGGCAAGATCCTCACGTGGGTGCTCGTCCTCTACCTCGGTGCCGCGGTGTTCGGCTGGTTGCAGGGCTATCTGCTCAACATCGTCATCAATCGGACGGTGAAGCGGCTGCGCAGCGACATCGAGGACAAAATCCACCGGCTTCCGTTGCGCTACTTCGATTCCGCGCCGCGCGGTGACGTGCTCAGCCGGGTCACCAACGACGTGGACAACATCTCGCAGAGCCTGCAGCAGACCATGAGCCAGCTGCTGACCTCGGTGTTCTCGGTGCTCGGCATCCTGATCATGATGTTCTGGATCTCGGCGCTGCTGGCGGTGATCGCGCTGCTCACCGTGCCCGTCGCGGTCGTAGTCACCGCACAGATCGCGAAACGCTCCAAGCCGCACTTCGTCAACCAGTGGAAGTACACCGGCCTGGTCAACGCTCAGGTCGAGGAGGCGTACACCGGCCACGAGGTGGTCACCGCATTCGGCCGCAACCGCGAGGTCGGCAAGGAGTTCGACAAGCGCAACCAGGAGCTCTACCAGGCCAGCTTCGCGGCGCAGTTCATCTCCGGCCTGATCATGCCCGCGATCATGTTCCTCGGGAACGTGAACTTCGTGCTGGTCGCGCTGGTCGGCGGCCTGCGGGTGGCGACAGGCAACCTGTCGCTCGGCGAAGTGCAGGCGTTCATCCAGTACTCCCGGCAATTCAGCCAACCGCTCACCCAGATCGGCGCGATGGCCAACCTGCTGCAGTCCGGTGTCGCCTCGGCCGAGCGGATCTTCGAGATTCTCGATGCCGAGGAACAGAGCCCGGACCCGACGATGGCCGACACCCGCCCGGTGGATCGCGGCCGAGTGGAATTCGAAGCCGTCTCATTCCGCTACGAACCGGACAAACCGGTGATCGAGCGGCTCTCCCTGCTGGCGGAGCCCGGCCATGTGGTCGCCATCGTCGGCCCGACCGGCGCGGGCAAGACGACGCTGGTGAATCTGCTCATGCGGTTCTACGAACTCGACGCGGGCACCATCACCATCGACGACGTCGACATCACCGAACTCACCCGCGACAACCTTCGCTCGCGCATCGGCATGGTGTTGCAAGACACCTGGCTGTTCCGCGGCACCATTCGGGAGAACATCGCCTACGGCAGCCCGAACGCGAGCGAAGAGGACATCATCGCCGCCGCGCGGGCCGCCTATGTGGACCGTTTCGTGCACGCGCTGCCCGACGGCTACGACACGATCATCGACGAGGAGGGCTCCGGCGTCAGCGCGGGCGAGAAGCAGCTGATCACCATCGCGCGAGCGTTTCTGGCCAAGCCGTCGATCCTCATCCTCGACGAGGCGACCAGCTCGGTGGACACCCGCACCGAGCTGCTGGTGCAACACGCCACCGCCGCGCTGCGCCGGGACCGGACCAGCTTCGTCATCGCCCACCGCCTCTCCACCATCCGCGACGCCGATCTGATCGTCGTCATGGAGGCCGGCCGGATCGTGGAACACGGCACGCACGAACGCCTGCTCGAGGAGCGCGGGGCGTACTACCGCCTGTACAACGCCCAGTTCGCCGCGGCTCTGTAGTTTTGGCAGCGCCTGCGGCGCCGCGAACGGACAATGCTCGGTCTCGCTGCGCTCGGAAGTGGGGGTCGGGGCGAGTGGTTGGGTTGGGACGTGATCGCTGTGGGGATTGTCTGGCCTGCGGGGGTGGCGGTGTTGGCGGACTTCTTGTGGCTGGCGTCTGGGTGGCCCGCTGTTGGCGACTTCGTCGCGGACGCGGTGATCACTCGGATGCGAGCCGGGCCGCGAACGGACAATGCTCGGTCTCGCTGCGCTCGGAAGTGGGGGTCGGGGCGAGTGGTTGGGTTGGGAGGCGATTGCTGTGGGGATTGGTGGCCTGCTGCGGTCGGTGTCCGCCGGGCTGGGAGGATTGCGAGGTGTCCGGTCCTGAATCCTTTTCCTTCACCGTCGGTGCTCGCTTGGATGGGCGGCACGGCCGGTCCGGCATGATCGGCACGCCGCACGGCCCGATCGCCACGCCAGCGTTCATTCCGGTGGGCACCAAGGCGACCGTGAAGGCGGTGCTGCCGGAGACCATGAAGGATCTCGGTGCGCAGGCGCTGCTGGCCAACGCCTATCACCTATACCTGCAGCCCGGCGCCGACATCGTGGACGAGGCGGGCGGGCTCGGCAAATTCATGAACTGGTCCGGGCCGACCTTCACAGACAGCGGCGGGTTCCAGGTGATGTCGCTGGGCGTCGGGTTCAAGAAGGTGCTTGCGATGGAGGCGGTCGACATCCGCAGCGACGACGTGATCGCCGCGGGCAAGGAGCGGCTTGCCACCGTCGATGACGACGGCGTCACCTTCCGCTCACACTTGGACGGCTCCGAGCATCGGTTCACCCCTGAGGTGTCGATGGGCATCCAGCACGAGTTGGGCGCCGACATCATGTTCGCCTTCGACGAGCTCACCACGCTGCTCAACACCCGCGCCTACCAGGAAAAGTCGTTGCAGCGCACGCACGAGTGGGCGCAGCGCTGCATCGATGAGCACGAACGGCTGACCGCCGCGCGCACGCACCGCCCCTACCAGGCACTGTTCGCCGTCATCCAGGGCGCGCAGTACGAGGACTTGCGGCGCAAGGCATGTCGCGGCCTCGAATCGATCCGGGGAAGTGCGGGAACGGCGTTCGACGGCTATGGCATCGGCGGCGCGCTGGAGAAACACAACCTGGGCGCCATCGTCGGCTGGTGCTCGGACGAGCTGCCCGAGGACAAGCCGCGCCACATGCTCGGCATCAGCGAGCCGGAGGACATCTTCACCGCCGTCGAGAACGGCGCGGACACCTTCGATTGCGTGAACCCGTCGCGAGTCGCCCGCAACGCCGCGATCTACGTCGACGAAGGTCGGTTCAACATCAACACCAGCCGCTTCCGGCGCGACTTCACCCCGATCGACGAGACCTGCGACTGCTACACCTGCGCCAACTACAGCCGCGCCTACATCCACCACCTGTTCAAGGCCAAGGAGATGCTCGCGGCCATGCTGTGCACGATCCACAACGAGCGGTTCACGGTGCGGCTCGTCGACCGCATCCGGCAGAGTATCGAAGACGGCTACTTCGACGAGCACAAAGCCGAGACGCTAGGTCACTGGCGGGGCCGCATCCGGACACCATAGGGCCTGCACTGGACTTCGCATCGTGTTCCGCTGACCCTCAACGTCTTTCATCGGAGCAGAGCGGGAACTTCGCTCGGTGCGTAGCTGGGTTCGTGCTTCTTGAGCCACCCGATCACCCGATAGGTGATCGGCAGCACGATGACTTCCGCGAGCGTCTTCCAGAGGAAGCCGACGATCACGTAATTGACGAACTGTCCCCAGGAGTCGATGCCGATTGCGGTGGCCGCGATCGAGCAGAAGATCAGCGTGTCGCCGAACTCGCCGACCACGGTCGACCCGATCAGGCGCGCCCACAGGTGCTTCTCTTTGGTCCGCTCCTTGATCAGCACCAGTGTCGCCGAATTCAGCATCTCGCCGACGAAATAACCGGCCAGACCGGCGGCGACGAGCTGCGGGGTTGTTCCGATGACGGTACGGAACGCGTCCTGGTTCTCGTAGAAGGTCGCGGCGGGCAGTTGGATGGCGATCTTGAAGCACACCACGGTCAGCAGCAGCATGGCGAAGCCGTAGTAAATGGCCCGGCGCGCGGCGCGGAAGCCGTAGATCTCGCTCATCACGTCGCCGATGATGTAGGCGAGGGGAAAGAGGAACCAGGCGCCGTCCGTGGTGATCGGCAGGATCTCCAGCGGCCCCAGTTTCACCGAATGGTCGGTGAGGAACTGCACGCCCTTGGTCGCGCAGATGTTGGAGATGATCAGCGTCGCGGTGAACACCGCCACGATCGGTGTGTAGTACCCCCGCGCTACCTGGGCGAATGCCGCATGCTTCGGCGCGGGGTGTCCAGGTCCATGTTCTTCGGTTGTCTTCGACTCACTCACCCGCATCATCCAACCAGGTTGTGGAATACGCTGTAGCAATGACGAATCCCGGCGATTCCGACGAATGGTGGAAGCAGTACGGCGGCCAAGGCGTGTCGCCGGAGTCCGGTGGGCAGAATTCGGTCCCGCAGTACCCCAACGCCGAGCCGCCTTCGGGTTATCCGTCGGCGCCGCAGCACCCGGTGCAGCCGATGACGCCCCCTCCGCAGCCACAGTACCCGTCCTACCAGCAGCCCGCGCAGCCCTACCAGCAGCCGAATTACGCCTACCAGAGCCCCTACCAGCCCTATGGCGTTCCGGTGCAGGGCACCAACGGCGTGGCGATCGGTGCGCTGATCTCGTCACTGGTCGGCTTCGTCACGTGTGGAATCGGCTCGATCGTCGGCATCATCCTCGGCGCGGTCGCGTTGAACCAGATCAAGCAGTCCGGGCAGGAGGGGCGCGGCATGGCGCTCGCCGGCGTCTGGATCGGTGTCGGCGCGATCGTGCTCGCCGTCCTGTGGCTTGTCGTCGTGATCATCGTGGGCTCGACGAGCTCGTAGCGGCAATGGCCGGGAAAGCAGCAGGGGCGCACCCGCTTCGGGTGCGCCCCTTGTGCTTCGTACCGCTGCCGCGCGTCAGGCCTTGACGACCTGGGTGCCGCCGGCGAACTTGTCGTGCCAGCCCTGCTTGTTCGGATCCTGCGAGATGGTGACCATGATGTAGATCGCCAGACCCAGCGCGACGAGGCCGCCGACGCACGGGATGATGTTCGCCGCGAGGAAGAGGTTCCGCTTCAGCGAGCTGGCCGGGTCGATCTTGGCGGCGCCGCCGGGGGCGAGCACTTTCAGGCCGAGGATCTTCTTGCCGAGCGTGGTGCCTTGCGAGGTCTCCATGCCGACGAAGTAACCGAGCTCCACCAGGGTCCAGACCAGGCCCAGACCAATGGTCAGGCCGAGCGAGTTGTTGACCAGGATGTACAGGATGAAGTAGGGGATCATCAAGATGAGCCCGTCGATGACGCGGGCCCCGATGCGGGTGCCGAGGTCACCAGGCTGGCCGCCGTAGCCGAAGTTGCCCGGCTGCTGTGGGTACGGCTGCTGCCCGTAGGGATCCTGCCCGTACTGCGGCTGCTGCCCGTAAGGCTGCTGCTGCCCGTACTGCGGCTGCTGCCCGTAAGGCTGCTGCTGCTGCCCGTATTGAGGCTGCTGTCCGTACTGGGACTGCTGGGGCTGCTGGCCATACTGAGGCTGCTGGCCATACTGGGGCTGCTGCCCGTACTGGTCGCCGCTCTGCGGGTACGGCTGCCCGTACGGCTGCCCGCCCTGCGGATACTGGTTGGGGTCGTACCCACCGCTTGTCATAGTTGCTTGTCCTCGTCGAGTGATCGGTAGTTCGGACGTTGCGTACGTTACGGACATCGACTGCGTTGCAACAACCCGCTCACGTCGAGTATCCACGGTTCCCAAGGCAGAAGCCCCGGGTCGAAATGTGCGAGTAGCTCGAATGACGATGTCGCGGTGCAGCCGAGTGAGGCGGCGAGGGCCGCCACGACCTGTTCGGGCGTGTTGCCGAGCGTCCGTTGGTCGGCAAGGGTCACCGCGGCGTCTCGCTTCGCAAGCCGCTTCCCGTCCGCGTTGAGCACAAGCGGGACATGGGCATAGCGAGGCACCGGAAGATCGAGCAGCGTCGCGAGATAGGCCTGCCGTGGTGTAGACGGCAACAGGTCGTTGCCGCGCACCACCTGGTCGATGCCCTGCGCCGCGTCGTCCACGACGACCGCGAGGTTGTAGGCCGGGATACCGTCGCCGCGTCGCAGCACCAGATCGTCGACCTGGCCGCGGTAACGCCCGTGCAGTTCGTCGACCACCTCGAACTCGGTCGCCGTCGCGCGCAAGCGCAGAGCGGCCGGGCGGCCCTCGGTAATCAGCCTCGCGCGCGCCTGTGCGGTCAGCGTGCGGCAGGTGCCGGGATAGGCGCCAATCGGTCCGTGGGGCGCCGTCGAGGCCTGCTGGATTTCCCTTCGGGTGCAATAGCATTCGTAGGTCAGTCCGGCGGCGGTGAGGCGTTCGATCGCGGCCTCGTAGTGTGGCAGCCGCTCGGACTGCCGCAGCACCGGCCCGTCCCAGTCCACGCCGATCGCGGCGAGGTCGTCCAGCTGCCGCTGCTCCGCGCCGGGGCGCACCCGGTCCAGATTTTCGATCCTGAGGTGGAAGCGCCGACCCGTGGAGCGGGCGAACGCCCAGGCGAGCAGGGCGGTGCGGAGATTGCCCAGGTGCAGGTCCCCGGATGGGCTCGGCGCATAGCGGCCCGCGCCGACCTCAGACACGGGGCCGGCTGGAGAACGACGAGGTGCGCACGATGGCCATGGTAGGGGGGCGCGATCAACCGCGGAGGCGGGGCTTGAGGTTGTCGGCGGCTGGTTCGACCCCTGCGTCGAGCGCGGCGAGCAGCGATTCGGCGTGGGCGATCAGTCCGACACGATCGATCCCGTAGGGCACTTGGTCGCCTTCCGGCTGATAGGCGGTCAGCCGGGTCACGGACCGGTCGAGCAGTGTACGCGCCCCTTTGGGATTTCCGCGTTGTATGTGGGTAAGGCCGACAGCGAACTGCGCAAGCGCCTGCCACAGCATCCGCTCAGCGAACGGACCGTTCTTCCACGCGGACTCTAATACCTCATGTGCATTGAATGCGAAACCGTCATCCAGCAGTTGCTGGGCGAAGGTGAGGGTTTGCTGTGGCGGCAGATTCAGATCATCCGGAATTCGGGCAACTCCGGCGCTTCCCGGCGGCAACGGACGCCCGAGGCGGTCGCGCGGACGGGAGCTACGGGCACGACCTGCATCGTCGCGATCGCGTTCCACCATAGGTTCCATGATGCACGGCCGCTGTGGCGCCGTCGACAGGGCACTGCCCGTCGGCGAATTGTCCGAGTGATAACGGAGCAATTACATCCGTCAAAAAGATTGTGGAACGTCGGTGCGTGGAATGGATGCCACCGGCTGGCAATGCTCCCGCAACTCTCTTCCTTCGCAAACATGCGTGGCTGCGATGTTTGAATAGGTAAGAGACGGGCAAACTTTCGATGGACCTGCTAGTGTTTACCGCACGGGGACGAACCCCGCGAGGTGAATTCCTCTCGAACTCGATGTGCGATATCGACGCACCGGGAAAGTGCGCTCTCCCGAAGGGTGCACTACGGGATTCGGCGTCTCCGCCGAGTGCCGATGCTAGCTAGACCGATGTCAGGAGAAATTTCGTTCTCGACGCAGCAAAGGAGCTAGTGCCGTGAAGGTTGATCTGACGGGCGCTGTGTGGCGCAAGAGCACATACAGTGGTCCGGATGGGAACTGCGTGGAAGTCGCCTTTCTCATCGACGGCAATGTAGCGGTCCGTGATACCAAGGACAGTGGAAGTGGCCCGATCTTGGCGTTCGCGCCGGGCGAGTGGGATGCATTCCTAGCGGGGGTCTCGACGGGAGAGTTCCGGCACAGTTGAACTGCTTCGGAAACGCCTGAATAAGGCAAGCGGGCCCCGGGGCGGGATGGACTCGGGGCCTTCGCGGTATTCGGGCCCGTGCGATGCCGAATCATCAACCGGCGAAGCCGTTTCCGCGGCCGTTCGTCCGCTCCTGATATCTGCGCAGCACGGCAAGCTGCTTGCGTTCTTCTTCGTGCTCCAGCGACCGGTTGCGCTCCGACTCCTGCCGGGGGTCCGCGCGCAGGAAGCTACCGGTGCCCGGCTTGCCCGCCGCACCCAACTTGCTCATCTTCTTCGGCACCGGGGCGCCTTGATACTCCAACGGAATCGGATGGCCGTGGTCGTCGACCGGGCCGAGCGGCTGGTGCACCTCGATGTA
>NZ_JBFRFQ010000065.1:0-55198 GCF_052114905.1 Nocardia sp. 2TAF39 | reverse complement strand
GCCGAGCATCGCTCGGTCATGCCGGAGCCGAGCGCCAGCGAGGCGCAGGCATGAGCGAGCGCAGCGAGCGAACAACAAGCACAGCCGAGCATCGCTCGGTCATGCCGGAGCCGAGCGCCAGCGAGGCGCAGGCATGAGCGAGCGCAGCGCAAGCGACCGACCACGCACGGATGCGGCCACCAGTGCCCGGATGGCGCGCCAGCGGCGCGCCGGGACCGACCCGGAACTCGCGCTGCGCCGTGAGCTGCATCGGCGGGGGTTGCGCTATTTCGTCGATCGGGCGCCGATCCGCGGGCAGCGCCGCCGCGCCGACCTGGTCTTTCCGCGACGACGGGTCGCGGTCTACGTGGACGGCTGTTTCTGGCATCGCTGCCCGCTGCACGCGACCGATCCGAAGAACAATGCCGAATGGTGGGCCGCCAAACTAGCGGGCAATGTGGCCAGGGATCGCGCCACCGACGCGACCCTGATCGCGGCGGGCTGGCGCGTGGTCCGCGTATGGGAGCACGAGGACGCGGTCGCGGCTGCCAACCGAGTCCAGGCGGCGTTGCAGCTGCCGTGCTAGCGGTGCCGGACCCGCACGAGCGAGCGCGGAGCGTGGGCAGCCAGATAACCGGACACCGCCATCACCGCCATCACCGCGATTCCGGCGGCTGCTGTCGCGAAGCCGAGCATGGAAACCTCCTCGAATTTCACCTGTTCCGACAGGGTGTTCGATGAGCCTGGTAGCACCCTGTGCGCCGGGTGGCAATGGCGTGTGCGATCTGGGGTCCCGCGGGGGCCGCGCGAGCGACCAGGACAATAGGGGGGTGACTGGTAGCCCGAAAGTCGCCGGATGGCGCGTGCGACTGGCATCGGCGATAATCGCGTCGGCGATCGCGATCGCGGGGCTCTGCTATTCGTCCTGGGTGCTCGAATTCGTGCTGAAGATCGGTGTCGACCCGGTCAACTCCTTCCTCAGCGAGCTCGACGCAAAAGGCAAACCGTACCGGCAGGTCTTCGCTGTCGCCGACACGATCGTGGGGGCGGTGCTGATGCCCGCGGCGGTCGCGGGGCTGTTGCTGTTCCCGCGCCGCCGGTTCACCACGACCGGCTGGGTGGCGCTGTTCTGTTTCGGCGCGGCGACCATCGCCGATGTGCTGCTGCCGCTGCACGACTGCGTTCCCGGCGACAGCACGTGCGGCGGGCCGAGCGAGCTGTTCCCCCAACTGCATCAGCCGCACGCGCTGTCGAGCACGCTGGCGGTGACCTCGATCGCGGTCGCCGCTTTCGCGTTCAGCCTGGCCGCGTTCCGCTACCACCGCTGGCGGATCCTGCGCGAAATCGGTCTGGTCGTGCTGGTCGTCGGGTCGGCGGCGACCGTGTGGATGCTGGTCGCGGACAATCTGACCGGGAACTACGCCCTCGGGATCGCCCAGCGCATCCAGGTGGGGGCGATGTCGCTGTGGCTGCTCACGTTGGCCGCCGCCGTGATCCTGGAGGGGAGGGACTGGACCGACCCGACCTGATCGCCTACTACCCGACCTTCAGCCGAACAGTGTGGCGTTCGGTGCGCGCGGGCAGTTTCGCGGTGTCGACGAACAGAATCTCGCCGGTGTCCTGCACGCCGCCCGGCAGCGTCTTCGGCTTCAGCCCGAACGGCGGCTGCTCGCCTGTGCTCGCGGCCAGACCGAAATCGCTGTCGTCGGCGATGTAGAGGGTCTTACCGCCGTCCAGGGTGGCGACGCCCTCGATCTTGTCGTGACCGAAGAACGTTCCGTCCGGATTCAGCGTTCTGACCAGCGCACCGAGATCGAGGTTCGTGGACTTCACGGCCGGGGTGATGCCCGCCTTGCTCAGCGCCGCGGCGCCCTCGGCTGTCGAGACCGCGCCGACCAACGTCTCCACCGGCTTGCCGTCGACCTGGAGGCCGCCCTCCCGGTCGTACTGCGCGCCGGCGACCTTCGAGTCCGGGCCGATGTCCGTGGCGGCGGAGATGTCTACCGTCCACAGCTTCTTGTCCGCCTTCGGCGCCGGACTGCCGTCCCGTTCATCGACCAGGAAGGTGGTGGCGCTCAGCGCGGTGATCTCCGAGTCGGCGACCTTCGTGCTTTTCGGGTTCTCCAGCGCGAGCACGAACTCCTTGACCGCCTTGGTCCGCAGATCCACGGCGATGATGCGGGTCATGGGCACGTCCTTGGCCGATCCCGCCAGACCCGGGGTGTTCAGGCCGCTTTGCATCAGGCCGACAAGGGTAGCCCCGTCCGGCGTGACGGTCAGGCCCTCCATGCCCTGGTTCGGTGTGCGCAGCGAAAGTTCCTTCGGCAGGCCTCGTCCGGGGACGAGTCGTTCGAGCTCGACACCCTTGGCGTCGAAATGCACCAGGAACGGCCCGTATTCGTCGGACACCCAGAACGTGCCGTCCGGCAGCGCGACGAGCCCCTCCGGGTCGAGACCGTGGTCGGTGGGGGGCAACACGTTTCCGGCCAGATCTTTGATAATCTCGCCGGTGCTCGCGGAGACGTCCACCTGCCCGTTGAACGGAACGCCCGCGGCGGTGCGCAACTCGATCGCCGAGCGCAGCACGGCGCGGTTGCCGACCAGCTGGAAACGGCCGATCTTCGGCACGAAGGTCGGTGTCGGCGCGATCTTCTCGTTCTTGCCAGGCCCGTCCACGTTCGGACCGCGATCGGTGAGCCCGTAGAACTCGGCCGTGCTGCCGGGCACCGACGTCCATGCCGACCCGAAACCGCCGCCCTGCACAGTGGTTCCACCGAACTCGCCGAGGGGCGGAATGTCGGTGGTGTACAACCGGACCGCGTCGGTAGTGGTCACCTCGATGCTGTCTGTACCCGTGTAGTCCGCGTTCGGCGTGTAGACCAGCGCGCCGTCGGTGCGGCGGCTCAGCGTGCCGTGCGCTGGGTCGGCGGTCGCGATCGCCGCGCTCCCTCCGGTGTTCGCCAGCAGGTCGTCCAGGGAGATCACCAGCGGCTGGTTTTTCGCCGCGGTGAAGTCGGTGGCCGGGTCTGTGGACGAGCAGCTCGCGGCCAGCACGCCGACGCACAGGGCGGCCACGGCAGTGATTCGAGAACGAGAATGAGATTTCACCGTCATTGCCTATCGCGTTGATCCGAAAATGGTCGACACCGGGTGAGGTTCGGCGTACTCCAGTGCATCGATGGCCCGTGCCATGCTGGGGCCATGAGCGATCGTGTGAACATCTCCTCGGGTTCGGAGTTCGAAGATATTGTCGGCTACTCCCGGGCGGTGCGGCTCGGCAATGTCATCGCGGTCAGCGGGACCACGGCCTCGGAGCCCGGCGGCACGGCCGTCGGCGGCGACGACATCGGCGAGCAGACCAGGGAAACCCTGCGCCGCATCGGCTCCGCGCTGAACGAAGCAGGCGCGAGCCTGGCCGACGTGGTGCGCACCCGCATCTTCGTCACCGACATCGCGCGCTGGCCGGAGGTCGCCGAGGCACACGCCGAGGTGTTCGGCGAGATCCGGCCCGCCGCGGCCATGTACGAGATCAAAGCCCTGATCACCCCGGCTCTGCTGGTGGAGATCGAAGCCGACGCGATCGTCGCCGACTAAAGCGCCCTACCCGGTTCCTGCCAGGCCGCCCCCGCAGTCCAGCGGCCGCGACACTCACTCTCGATCAGCACGAGCCACGACGAAATGACGGTCGGGAGAGACCGTGTGCGAGCCCTCGCCGGTGCGGATCGCGCCGCGGCCGATTCCGCGAGCCGGCACGTCGTGCGCGACCGACCGGATTTTCTGTCGCTAGGGTCGGAACCGTGACCAGCACCGCTTCGCAGACCCCCGTGCCGCTCGACACAGTCGCCGAGGCGACCGTCCGGCTGCTCGACACCATCCGTGGCCTCAGCGATCAGGCCGTCGCCGAGCCCTCGCTGCTGCCCGGCTGGAGTCGGGGCCATGTGCTCGCCCACCTGGCTCGCAACGCCGACAGCCTGGTGAACCTGCTGCTGTGGGCACACACCGGCGTCGAAATCCCGCAGTACGCCAGCACTTTTCTCCGCGATAACGACATCGAGGCGGGCGCACCGCGTCCGCTGGCCGATCAGCTCGCCGACAACGACGCCGCCGCGAACCGCTGGCTCAGCCTGGCGCGCACCCTCACCGACGATGCCTGGCAGGCCGAGGTCCGCACTCGCCAGGGCCGCCCGATTCCGGCGACCGAGGTGCGCTGGATGCGCCTGCAGGAGGTGGAGATCCACCACATCGACCTGAAAGCGGGCTACCGGCCGTCCGACTGGCCCGACACCTTCGTCGCCCGCATCCTCCCCCAGGCAACCGCCGACCTGAACCGCCGCACCGCCGAGACCTCGCTCGAGCCGTTCGCCGTCCACGCCACCGACGCCGACTTCACCGCCACCATCGGCACCACCCCCGCCACCCACACGATCTCCGGCCCCGCCGCCTCCCTGGTCGCCTGGCTACTCGGCCGCAGTGGCGGCACCGACCTGAACGGAACGTTGCCGCCCCTTCCTGCCTGGAAGTGAAGCCCGAACCCGGGGAACTACGGCCGAGCAGGCCTGTTTGCCGAGCGCGAGCCCGAACTTCCACTCCCTCAGCAGCTGAAGGTACCTATCGTGCGACCACCGCTACCTGAGGTTCCCGAGCAGACCGGCCGCCGCCGCCTTTCCGGACCGACAGCAGTTCTCCAGCGATACCCCGAGCATGTAGTCTCCAGCCAGAGTCAGCTTTCCGCCGAAATCCGCGAGTCGCGATCGAATACCGGCCAGCACATCGCCGTAATGCGGACCATAGGCGCAATACGCTTGTTCCCAGTGCCTGCACGCCATATCGACTCGAACCGGCTGCTCGATGCCGAGGTACTTCCCGAGCAGCTGCTCGGCATCGCCGATCAGCCCCGCGATATCGTCGTCCGTCGGCGCGGTGACCCGTCCCTGACGGCCCGAAAACGTGTAGCGGACCACATTGCGCTGGTCTATGCCGTAGCTGCCCGCATTACTGCATGGACCGTCGTCCATCGCGATAGCACGAATGTCTGACCGGAATACGTCTTCGGCATACTCGACGACAGCAACCGTGGCCGGGAAGTAATTGACCGACCTCAGCAGCCCGGCGAGTTCCGCCGACTGCTCGGGGAGTACATCCGCTGCAATATGGGCGGGTGTCGCCAGGACGACCCCGTCGTAGCCGACAGTATCCACTCCGCCATCGGGCGTCGCCATCGTGACCGAAATCTCGCCGTCTGCGCGTGCGCTTTGCTCGATCCGATGCACCTGCGTACCCAGCCGGACATTCACCAGTCGCTCCACTACGGATAGCACTGGCTTGATCCCGGAGGTCAGCTGATCGAATGTATCCATCAGCATGGCCAGATTCGTCCCGAAATTGCCGAGGTACACTTCGTCGGGCTCGGCCCCATTCATGCGGACAGTCACCGGACGGATGACATTGTCGACCAAATCGGAGCCGAGATTGTCCGCGAGCGGCTTGTCGTCATACCGCGCAGCCATATTCCGAGCGAAATCCGACCCGAGAAGGCGGGCCGACTCGTCGCTACGGACTCGAGCCGCGAGGCGGGCCAGCGTGAGAAAATCCCACGGCCCGCTGAGCTTGGCCAAGTTGACCAGAGTCGCGAGCCGCCGGTTGCTGTCGATCGGGAGCACGACGCCGTCTCGGACCCTCGACGTGTTGATCCCGAAGTGCTCGTACTCGGTCGCACCGAGATCGTCGAGCATGGCGCGCAGCACACGGTACTTACGACCGATGTTCTTGCCGCCCAGCATCACATCGTGGTCGCCGAGTTTCGAAACGCCGAATCGACCGCCGAGAACGCCGTCTTTTTCGATGAGATCCACCGACAGGCCCGCCAGGTGCAGCTTGACCGCAGCGCTGATGCCGGAGATCCCGGACCCGATCACCGCGACTCTCGTCGTCATACCGACTCGCTTTCCATTGAAATTGCAGGATTCAGGCCTGTTTCATAAGTCCGTGGCGGCGCCTCCGTGGCCGGACGCAGCTACCGTCACTCATGGAACAGGCCTCAGACCATGAGTAGCGAAAGGCGCACGTCTGCGACTTGCGCATCGCACTGCACGATCGCCAATTCCATCTCTACGGGCTCGCCGACCCTCGACCCTCGACCGAACGAAGAGCGAACGACCCGGCAGAATGCCGGGGCCGACAGTTCCGCGAAGTCGGCGAAGGTGACTTCGAGCGACGCGACTTCCAATCGCGAAAATTTCGCCGATCCGGGCCACAGTTCCGGCGACATTGCGGAGATGTCCTGCAAAGCCGCTTGACGACTTGCTTCCAGTAGCACTGCACCCGAAATGTGATCGACCTCGTGGTCGAACAACGAAGGGTGCTCGGTCGCTATGCATATCGGATACATTCGGTCTCGTCCGCGCCCGATCACCACGTTTTTACTGTTCGATCGTCCCACTTCTTCCGGGGCCACTCGCTCACTGCCTCCTCCGAAATCAGGCCCCGGCAGGGATTTCTTCGCCATACCCTCCGCGCGCAGTTTGCCATAGGACTCCGGGGGCAGATAGATGAGCGAAGATCCACACTTTGCCGCGGCTTTGCCGTCGACTACGACCGTGTAGGTCATGCCCGCATTGGTCAGAAACCCCTTGTTCTTGAAGTTTCGATCCACCTCGACGTCGACGACGATATCCGTCGGCTTGTCGCCGACGGCGAACAACTCGTGGTCGAAGATCGCCATCTGCAGCTTGCGGGACACGAATACCCATCCGGCAGGCACGCCCAAATACTTGTGCCCGACCAGGAGACTCGACTGGCGGCACACCTCCGCGAGCAGCATCGGGTCGTGCCTGCGGACCGGTCGATCGGCATACAGTTCGTGCCCCCGGGGCAGTTGCGCTGCCACGGCGTACCGATTGATCCCGGCCGCGCACGAATCGGTCAGGAAGACCTCGTTTACCGCCGCCCGGTGCACGACATGGCGCGGCACGCTCTGCTGGTACTGCAATTCGCCGACGACCGCAGGCATAATGACCGGTGCTGCGGCACCGTTCCCTATCTTGCCTGCCACGATGCTCATCGATGCCCTCCGGATGAGCCGTTCCCTGCCGCAGTACCGGTACCCAGGCTGTCGTGACCGTTTCCGGTCCCAGTTCTGCGTTTCATCTGCGCGGCCGTGAGGAATTCCGAGGTCTCGGTGTCGAGACGCCCGAACACGATCCCCCGCATCTGCGACATCGTCAATATGAGCCGTCCGTCGGCGCCGACGGCGCTGAGCTTCCCGACGAGACCGTTATCGGCCTCGTCTATTTCGAAGCCACCGCTGCTATACAGCTCCAGTCCGCCCGGGAAAGCATCGGCCAGTTCGACGTCGTTGCGGTCGTCGTAGAAATCTATTCGAGCGATCGACAGCGGGGCGAACAGCGGCGCGTAGCGACCCGGTGTCAGCACGCCCACTCGAGCGAGGCCGTCCAACAGCACGGCCGGAACCCGAAAGCTGTCATAGGCCCTGTGTCGCCGCTGCGGCGGCAAGGAGAATTCTGCGCGAGCCCCGCCGGTGTACACGCGAGTCGACCGGGTGGAAACCAGACTGCAGGTCAGGTGCACCGCGTCGTTGGACACATGGTAGGGATCGACAACCGCCTTCTCGGCCACGGGTTGTGGCTGCTGTGCCCGCGGCGCAGGCGGAAGATCGCGACGCAGGTGTGCGGTGGCCTGGAAGTGCACCTGGTCGCGGCGCAATATACGCCCGTCGGGCGCGCGGACGTCGGAGACCACTCGCACCGTGACGACTCGTTCACCGCCTGCGTCGGCGACGACTTCGGCGACGACTCGAAACTCCGTACCGGTTCCCCCCGGATAGACCCGCAGGAACTTCTGGAATGTCAGATCGGACATCGCGGTGATCTTCCAGTCCGGCGACAGCGCCAGGGCCGCATCCGCGACAATCGCGGTCACGAATGTTCCCGGAAGCGTGGGCAGGCCCTTGACTATATGGTCGGCGAGGTAGCTGTCGGTCGTCAGATCCAGCACCCGCTCGGCGACGATTCGGCTCGGCTCGTCCACCAGACGACGGCCTAGAAAGAATGATTGCCGCCTAGTAGCCGAGTCGACGCTCGGCTCGGCTACGTTGCGCAGTCCCGGTGCCCGAGCGTAGAGGGTGGCCAACTCCGCGGCTCCCAGATGCACCACCGAGGGATACCGTCGGGGCAGCCGCAGCTCGTCCAGGAGGTGCTGTCTGCCTTCCGCACTGCCCATGAAAGTGCCTGTGCCTGCACGCATCATGAACGCCGCGGTCACCGGGTCGGACACGAAGCCGCTGTCTCGCCACAATGTCCACCCGATGGTCACCTCGTCGTGGCCGTGCACACTACTGGAGTAGCTCGCTGCCAACGACAGGAATTCATGGCTCGAGGCGTAGTCGGCCTCTCCGGCTTCCCCGATGAATCCGACCACCGAGCCGAAGTTGCACCAGATCGCCGGACGCGGCATTCCCGCCTCGGCGAACACCCGGTTGAGGTTCTCGTATCCGCGCACTCTGATGTCGCGAATCCGACGGAATTCGGCGAGGCTCTTATCCGCCAGCGAACCGCCGCGATGAAGCCCGGCTCCGTTGACCATGAGGTCGATCCGGCCGTCTTCGTCGCGGATCGTCGAGATCGCCCGGAGCACCATGTCATAGTCGCCGACATCGCAGGTCAGGTACCTGACCCGGTCCGCACCGCTGTGCGCGGCGATCCGTGCGAGATTGGCCCGCACCGTGCGTGCCTGTGCCATCCGGTCATAGCGAGTGTTCAGTTCGGCGACCGACACGCCCGGTTCGCTGCGCAAGCTGTCGCGAATGAACTCCGAGCGCGATGGTACAGACGCCGCGCCATCATCGATCACGGTGCCGTCTGGACGGGTATCGAGTGGATTGGAGCCGAGTATCCACACTTTCGCCGAGGACTTCTCTGCCACGGCGACGGCGCATTCGGCCGTGATGCCGCGCCCGCCGCCGATCGCGACGACGACCGAAGACCGGCCGAGTCGGACTTGCTCGGTAGCCGATACCGGCTCGGGTATCGGCACGTATGCCTGACGAGTAGTGCCGTCGTACACCACTACCGGCAACATGTGGCGGGCGGTCGGCTCGGCTGCCAATTGCTCGAGACCGGTGTCCAGCCGTTCGGCGCTCGACAGCACTGTATAGCACTGCACGGGAGCGAGTTCGACCGTCATGCTCTTGACAAGCCCGGTGAACAACCCGCCCGCCGGGTGCGGCACACCCCTTCGAACGGCGGAAAGCAGCAGCACCGCAAAGCTTCCCTCCCGTTGCTCCAGCCGCGGGTGCAGCGCCTTCAGCGCCAAGAACGTCGCATCGTGCAGCCCCAGCGTCGTCTCTGCCAGGCCGGTTGCCGGATCGGGCAGTGTCGAAACCACCCGAAGATGCCGGATCCGCTCCAGCCATCCCGTCGGCAGCTGCTGAAATGCCGTCTCATTCAGGTTGCCGGACATGCAGACGCCGTCCGCTGCGCCGAAGTCGGGATCCGTGCATACCACCATCGCCCCACGCTGCAGCAGTCCTCGCGCATGGTCGGCGCTGTCGGTGATGACGAGAGTGCCCGCGTCGATGTGAACGGCGGTGGTGCGGACCGGTTCCAGTGGCCGTGGCACCAGCCTGACGACATGCCGATCCACCTCCCTGTCGGCAGTGCCGAGGTCCGTCTCGTGTCCAGCCGCAGTGCCGAGGTCCGTCTCGGGTCCAGCCGCAGTGCCGAGGTCCGTCTCGGGTACAGCCGCAGTGCCGACGGTCACCTGCGAACTATGCCCGGTCAGCGGATCGGTGACGACCACCCGGACTGTAGGTTCCTGGCTGGTGACGGCGGCGATCAGCGCCTTGACTCCGTCGCCGGACAGGTAACTCCGGTCGGCTCGGCGCGGGTCGCACCTGATCTCCGTCCCATCCGCACCATTCCCCTCTCTGATCACACCGAGGATCGGCAGCCCGGCGGCGCGCGCGGTCGACTCGCGGGCCAGCGCGACCATGAACGCTCCTTCCGCGATCTCTGCTTCGGGGGCGAGCGCGGGCGCGAGGATGTGGTGCAGTTCGGGAGTGTTATTCCCGTTGACGCCGCACGCCAATGCCAGGTCCACCGCACCCCAGCGCAGGCTGTCGACCGCCTGCTGCACGGCCGTCAGCCCGGCGGGAAAGCCGGTGTCGATCGTCATGTTCGGGCCATGGAAGTCGTAGTAGTTGGATACCCGCGCGGGGATGACGTTCGGCATCAGGCCGGGGAAGGAGTTCTCGTTCACCGGTGGTACGAGCGACCGCACTGTGGCCTCGAAAGACTCGAAGGCAGCTTGCATCTCGGCGGTCCGAACACCTTCAGGCTGCTCGGCCAGCACGCGGCGCAGGTGGTTGAGGTAGCAGCGCGATGCGTACAGAGTCCCGTTACGGGTCGGGCCGAGGTGTCCGACGAACACACCGGTCGTGTCTCGCTTCGCCGACCAGAAATCGCTCAGTTCGGGCGCCAGCTTGCCGACGCACTGCAAGATCATCATCTGGCATCGGTCGATGGTCCGCAACGTCGCCGGGGGAATGCGCACCTCGCGAAACGATGGCAGCGGGTATTCGTCGCCGTATCCGGCCGCCGGGGCACGGCCCGCCCCGCGCAGCCATGCGGTCACCTCGTTTTGGCCGGGATCGCCGGGAAGAGCGGAGCTCCAGGCGACGATGGCGATGGGCTCGTCGCAGCGCCGGTCACCGATCACGTTGTCCGCCTCGGCCCGGTCGCGCGCGATGAGGTGGGCGTTGGTCCCCCCGAATCCGAATCCCGACACTGCGGCGGTGCGCGGTCGTTTCGCGGCGGGCCACGGCCGAACCGCGGTGGGTATCTCGAGATTCGTCTCGGCTATCTCGAACTCGGCGGGCGGCTTGTCGAATTCATGCTGCGGGGGGATCTGGCTGTGCTGGAAGGCGAGCAGCACTTCGATCAGGGAGACCACGCCTGCGGCCCAACCGGTGTGCCCGATAAGAGACTTGTTGGAGGTGACGTAGGTGGCCGGTGGTGTAATCCTCGTGCGGGTCGGTCGTGAACCGGCCAGGGTCCGCGATGAATCCGCTGATGCGCGAGTAGGTGCGGTCCTCCTCCGAGGGGTCCGGGTCGTAGTACGACTCGAGATCCCAACGCTCACCGGGTTCGGTAAGCATCACCGTGCCGTCGAGGCGCAGTCTCCAGAACTCCTCCGGACTACTCGCTCCCGGCACGACCATGCCCATGCCGACGACGGCGATGACGCGATCGTCATCGGCCAGGGCCGGTTGCTCCGATTCCGGTGCGCGCTCCACGGGAGGCGGATTCTGTTGCGGCACCGGCATCGAATACCAGTCCAAGACAGCTGATTCGGCCTGCCGCGCGAGGACCGGCGGTAAAGGTGACGGTGGCTGCCTCCGGGGATGGGGTCGTTGGCCCGGAGAGGCGGCGGAGGAGCCGATCGCAGCACTGTCGGCGACGACACCGTCGGTCCGGGCGATGCTGGAGCTCGCCCCAGAGGCACCGTCGGAGACTTGTGCGACAGACCCTGGACTGAAGGTGTCCTGCACTGGTGGGGCGAAGGGGCCCCGCAGCGTCAATCCGCCGTCGGCGACGATCGTCTGGCCGGTGATCCATCCCGCCAAATCCGACGCCAGGAGCAGGACGACGTCGGCCAGGTCGGCCTCAGTCGCCATCCGCCCCAACGGCGTGGCGGCGACGATGGACTCGTACATCTGGTCCGCTTGCGGGAACAACCGCACGACTTCGCCGTCGATAGGGCCGCACGACGCGGTGTTCACGCGAACCTTCGCCGGTGCGAACTGCACTGCGAGGTATCTGGTCAGCTCCTCGACAGCGGCCTTGGAGATGCCGACGGACATATAGTTGTCCAGGACATTGCCCGCTCCGAGCGACGACAGGTTCACGATCGCGCCGCCGCCCCGATCGGCCATCATCCGCGCGGCATGCTCGGCGCACCAGAGACTTCCCTTGAGATTGGTGTCGAAGGCGCGGTCCCAATGCCGCTGCTCGAGCTCCTCGTTGGGGGCCAGGGTGCCGCTGGCCGCGTTGTTGACCAGGATGTCGATGCCGCCGACCAGCTCGCCCACCTCGGCGAACATCTGCCAGCAGGAACGCCAGCCGGGGTGCGTCGTAGCCGGCGTCGGCGACGATCCAGATATCCGGATCACCCCCTCGCCAGTGCCCGGCCTCGATCAGATTGTCGATCACGGTGCGTAGCTGGTCCGCGGTGACCGTGGCGGCCTCGTCACCGGGTGCGAGCCGCACCGCATCCAGTGGCGCGGTCCAAGAACTACGCCCCGATTCCAGCGCGCAGACCACCGAGTACGGCCAGCCGGGAATCATCTGATGGGTGTTCTTGGCGCGCCCGTAGGTGTGACACAGTATCCGCTGCGGGCAGGTATGCGCTTCCGGTCGCAACCAGGAGGTGATGTCCACCGCCAGCACCAACCGGCCGTCCGCGGCCCGCGGCAGTGGCACCGAGACCAGTGCCCGCCGCAATCGTGCGATGTCGATCCGACCACGGTCCAGTGCCGCATAGACGCTGCCGTGACCCCGGCGGTGCTCGCCGACCAGTGACAGCTCCGGCAATGACCGCACCGGCCCGTCCGCGCACAACACCGCGTCCACCACATCGAACACCGCATCCGCCCGCCGGGGCAGGCACCGATACAACTCCTGCCGGAACGCCGACAGCTCCCCGACCGCACCGGCGCAGCCGGTGTCGTGCACACTGTTCACCGAAGCCCTTGGTTATCGAAAGTCTTTCTGTCGCAAGGAGACATGCTCAACCAAGGGCTTCACCCATGATCACCCGGGGTACTGAAAACCCAGCTCAGAGGTTAAAACTCAAGCTAGGTCCTCGGGGGTCGGATGAGCTGACGCTGTGGTTTATTCGACGTTGAGCATCAAGAGACACCTACGCGGCGACGCGGTCCGCCATTGGCCACGATGAGATCAGCGATACGACTGAGCGTCCCGTGCTCGCCGACCCGAAAATCATCCGGCGACAACGGCAACCCGAACTTCGCCGCGACCTGCGACATCAACTCCGTCTGCTTCAGCGAATCAATACCGAGATCCCCCTCCAGATCCGCATCCTCGGTGAACACATCAACCGGATACTCCACCGCCTCCGCATACAACCCCGCCAGCTCCGCCAACACCCGCCCCCGATCCACCGGAGCCACCACTACCGGTGAGCCGGCAGGTTCCGCGTCGAACGTCGCGCCATCCGGGGCGCGAACAGCGGCGACCGATGCAGAAGAACCACCATTGGCCACGATGAGATCAGCGATACGACTGAGCGTCCCGTGCTCGCCGACCCGAAAATCATCCGGCGACAACGGCAACCCGAACTTCGCCGCAACCTGCGACATCAACTCCGTCTGCTTCAGCGAATCGATACCGAGATCCCCCTCCAGATCCGCATCCTCGGTGAACACATCAACCGGATACTCCACCGCCTCCGCATACAACCCCGCCAGCTCTGCCAACACCCGCCCCCGATCCACCGGAGCCGCCGCTACCGGGATAGGCGGCGGAACGAACGTCGACGCTGTCGACAACGCGGTTCGAGGCGCAGCGGTCTGATCCGCACCGTGTGCGACACCGAGTAAAGACTGGACCGGCGGAACGCCTTTCACAACAGTGGCGAGAGCCGTCACGTTGGGCAGGGTCATATCGACGATCCCCGTCAGCGCTTTGCGTGCGCCACATTCGATGAAGCGGTCGACCCCGGCGCCGTACAGATACTGCAAGGCCGACACGAAGTCGACTTTGCGGGTCAGATGACCGGCAAGCAGTTGTGGCAGATCGTCGCCATCCGCGTAATAGCGCCCGAGAATCGGCGAGTACACCCGCGACCGCAAAGGCCTGCGACGGATCGACCTGATGCTGCTCTCGAACAGCACGGCCGCATCGGCGAGCAACGGGTTGTGAAATGGGTATGGCGCACCGACAGGCGCCGTGGCGATGCCGACGCGGTGCGCAACGTCGGCGACCACTTCCAGCGCCGACGTCCGCCCCGAAACCACGACCTGTCGAAGACTGTTCACTACGGCGACGGCCAAGCCAGGATCATCGACGGCGTCGATCAAGGCCGACACCCGAGGCACGCCCGCATTCAGCGCCAGCATTCCTCCCTGCGGCGCAGCCGCGCGCAGCGCCTCGTTGCGGCGAGCCACGATAATGGCGCCGTCACCGACGCTCAACGCCTGCGCCGCCACCAGCGCTGCGATCTCGCCCAGGCTGTGGCCGATCAACACAGACGGCCGCACACCCTCATTGGCGAGAATGGTGTTGATCGCGACTGCGGTGCCGTACAGGGCCAGCTGCGCGATATCCGGGTCGTCGGCAAGCAGCGCTTGTAGAGATGGTGCGTTGACGAACAATCTTGACAATGCCGGCCCGAAGCCGCCGTCGAGAGCACCGTCTACCTCGTCGAACACCTCCCGGACTTCTCGGCGGTGCATGCCGAGGTCTGTGAAAACCGATTCCAGATAGGCGCCTTGGCCCGGAAACATGAACGCGGTGCCACTCATCATAAATATCCGCTCAGATCACTTGCCATCATGATCATCCACTCTCATTGGCGAATTGAAACAACGTGCACATCAGCGTGGCACTGCGATCGGCGCTGGCCCGCCGCCGCCTCGATGGTAGATAGCGGGAACTGGTCGCAGCCCAATTTTCTTCCCACCATTGGGCATGTCACGCACGCGGTGCGTGATCTGCCGGGCGGCAACGCGACTCGTGTCGACCTACCGCCTGACATGGTGTTGCGGCCAGCACGGCACCGTCGAGTTATGTTCTTGCGCCTCGGAATTTCGTTGCGAGGCACAAGATACTGCTTCGGCTGGTCCCACATCCGAGGCCGATCGACACTGGCATGGCACGGACTCGCGCAGTCCGCGTGCCACCTGTCCATCACACCGTGGGAGACGACATGACCGAGTCCGTTATCCAGCTACCGACCGTCGGCGAGACGGTCTTTCAGACCTATGAGCGCATTCGCCAGCAGGGACCGATCGTTCCTATCGAACTTCCCGGAGGCGTCGCGGCCTGGGCGGCGGTGAGTCATCGCGCCGTGAGCGAGCTGCTCATCGGCGACAGCACCGTCATCAGCAAGAATCCCATGAACTGCCCCGCGCTGCACGACGGCACTATTGCGGCCGACTGGCCGATGCGCGCCCTCGCCGAGATGGACCACATGCTCAATAAGGACGGCGAGGATCACCGGCGGCTGCGCAAGACGATCAGCAGTGCGTTCACCCCCGCCAGGGTGGCGTCGCTCGAACCGCGCATCCAGCAGATCACGTCGGAACTCATCGATGCCATTCCCCGCGGCGACGGCGCAGTCGATCTCGTCTCTGCCTTCAACACCCCCCTTCCGGTACGGGTGATCTGCGAGCTGTTCGGTGTGCCGGAATCCGAACAACCACAGCTGCGCGACTGGACCGCCACCCTCGTATCGCACACCAGTACCGGCGAGCAGATGCAGACAGCGATGCTGGAGATGACCGGCTACCTCGCCGAGCTGATCCAACGCAAGCGGCGCGAGCCGGCCGATGACCTCACCTCCGCGCTGCTCGAGGCGGACGAGATCGGACTGACCGACGCAGAATTGGTCAGCATGCTGTGGTTGGCGATCGCAGCCGGACACGAGACGACCGTGCACACGCTGGGCAACGCGGTCATAGCCCTGTGTACCCATCCAGAACAGCTCGCCAAGGCCCGCTCCGAGGACCGTTGGAAGGATGTCGTCGAAGAGGTCCTGCGCTACTGCTCCTCGGTGTTCACCGCCAATCTCCGCTTTCCCGTGAAAGACGTCATGATCGCCGGAGTCGACATTCCCGAGGGAGCGATTATCACGTGGTACGGCGGCGTCGGCCGGGATGCGGAGCACTACCCCGATGCCGATACCTTCGATATCGACCACGATCACCGCGACCAACTCGCCTTCGGCCGCGGACCCCATGTCTGCCTCGGCGCGCCGCTGGCCCGGCTGGAACTCCGGATAGCGCTGTCCACGCTGTTCAGCCGATTCCCACAATTGAGCCTGGCCTGCGATCCCGCACAGCTCCCGTACCCTCCCCAGATCATGACCTCCGGGCCACTCTGCCTCCCCGTGCACCTGGAACCCACTGTGTGACAACGGAGTCAGCGGGCCGGCCGGTTCGGTCAGCCGACGTTTCCTATCCGATCCGGATCTCGGCGCCGCGACCGCCGTGTGGTGTTGCACGCCACGTACCAGCCCGGTTGGAAGCACCGGCCGCATTCCGCGACCGCCCGAGTAACCCCAGTGCCGGACTTGCCGCCAGCTGGCGTCATGCGAGAAGGCCCCACCGTTGATATCGGAGGGGCCTGCTCTGAAGGGTGAGACCGGAGAGACTCGAACTCCCGACCTTCTGCTAGGTTCCCGTCCCGTTCAGGATGGCCGTATGGGTTCATACCTGTCCGCAATAATCCTGTGCCCCACAGGATTACGGCACCATTATGTTCGCAATCAGCCGCACCGATTCTGCCGAATCCGGCGCTGTTCCCAAGGGAAAGTATCGGATATCGAGAGTGTCGACCGGTGCCCTTGTGTTCGCTGAGGTGAATCAGGTGTCGGCACTCATGTCCGGGTCGACGCGGCGCAGTGCCGATGCCAACCATTCCGACCGACGGTGCTCGTTCGGCATCGCGGCCAGCCCGTGTGTCGCTTCCTCGATTGCTTCGGCCGTGTGCCCCAGCAGCGCCAGAATGCCGCCACGCTGTACGGCCCCGAATCCAGCACCCCACCAATACATCGACGCGGGGGGTTCGATGCCGTCCGCAGCTTCCGCCGCCGCGTCGGCCATAGCCAGCGCGCGCTGTGCTTGGCGGGTCTCCCCGTGCGAGGCCAACAGTTCAGCACGCCGCATTCGTCCGTAGGCCCTGATAGTGGGATGCGCGTCCCGGACCGCCAGCGCGGCGTCCGACAGGGCGATGACCTCGCCGTAATTCCCCGCGCTCACAGTCACGTAGCCGAGGAACCCCAGGCTGTGCGCTAGCCGGTCCGGGTCGCGGGACTCCTTCGCCAGGCTCACTGCCGTGCCGAGGCTACGCCGGGCGGCAGCGTCTGCCCCTATCGCGTGCTCCAGCCATCCCCGGTACTGCGTGACCTCAGACGCGAGGGACGCCGCCTCGGTCCGTGCCGTGCGCGCCTCGCGGGCAAAGGTCTCGGTCATGGCAGACATGCCCCGCGCCGCCGGGAGAACTGCCACAGCCCCGGCCACGTCTTCGATCCGCCGCGTAGCCGCCAGCATCACCGCCACATCGGACAGGGCGGCGGTGTCCACGCTGGCTGGCGTTCGCGCTACTGCCGTCAGCCGCTCCAAGTCCGCGCCCAGCACCCTTTCGTAGGCGGCAGCGACACCGGCAGGTACCGGGCGCTGGCCGGTCTCGATCAGTGACAGGTACGTCTTGCCGTAGTAGGTCCGCTCGGCCATCGCGCGCAGCGAGATACCAGCCGCCTCGCGAGCGGCACGCAGCAGCGCACCGGGTTCCATACAGATCACGGTAGCGCGGCTGTGGACGGCTGTGGACGCGTATTTACATCGGCTTCAATCCGTTTCAGTCGATGCTCCAGGTAGCACCCGACGCCGGGTTGACCCCTGAATCCTCGGCGTCGGGTGCCCACCAACAGAACACACACCCGACGCGCCTAGGGGATACAGCCCGAATGCCCATAGCTCTGTTGATCGCCTTCACCGTCGCCGCCGTCTTCTACGGCACGATCTGTTTCTTCGATCGGCCCGTGAGAAGCACTGAGACGTGCCATCCCGCACCCGCTGTCCCGTACACCCCGGAGGACGCACACCTGGTGTGGCAGGCCCGAATCGGCTGCGACACCGAAACGTGCGCCGACAAAGCCGCCGCACTCGACGTCCTCATCGACGCCAAGATCGTCAAACCATGGCGGGCTATCCGGTGACCACCCTCGCCGACGCCGAACAATGGCGCCACTTCCACCGCAACTGCCACGCCGAGAGCCCAATTCGTTCACTGGACCAGGCCCGATTCGTCATCAATGTCCACGCCGGTCACGGACACACCTGCCTCCAGTACCTCGCCGCGACGGCACACATCATGGGCTCCGGCGACGGAGCCGAACATGCCGAGTAACAACGAGCCAATCGGCATCAGGCAGAGCCACATCGACGGCACATGGTCGATCATCGGCGCCGACGGCTGGCCCTACAGCCCCGAGGAAACCGCCGAGCTCCTCAGCGACATCAGCGGCGACCAGTCACTGGAGTTGCTTCAACGAATCCGTGACGCGCTGCGCGTGCTGGCGAAAAAATCCGATGGCGCTCAGTAGATCGCAGGCAATGGTCCTCGGTGCCCTAGCCCAGGGACAGCCACTGACAACGCAGGAACTGAGCATCCGGACGGGTCTCGCGCCGACGACCGCGCGGGCGAGCAAGGGACCGCATGAACGCGCTTTATGGTCCCGGTCCTGATGGTGCCTAGCGCGCCAACTGGAACAAGGACCCGCGCGGCGTCGACGCCAAGAACCTCGGCAGCCAGAACCGACGTGGTGAAGTTCGCCCACCTCGATGATCTTAATCGGCGGGGGGACTCGTCGATTCCTTACTAAACAAAAATGCCTCTGACCTTGCATTGCAGGTCAGAGGCATTTTTTGTGCGCCCGGAGAGACTCGAACTCCCGACCTTCTGGGTAGATTCCGGCCCCATTCGGCACGGCCGTACATATTCACAATCGTCCGTAATCGTTTTGCGCCTCAACCGATTACGGCGCAAATTGCGTCCGCAATCGTCCGTCCCGATTCGGCCGAATTCAGGGTCGTTTGTAAGGGGAAAGTACGGGATACCCATCCCAACCGTGGGCCCAGGTTGCCGACGCTGACAACCTGGCTGACCGGAGATTTTGTCGGCGTCGGCAAATGGTGCGCCGCGCCGAACCGTGGGCACAGGGGCTACGGGTGCCCCATCGCGCGCGGGACGTCACACCCACGTTGCGCGTTTCGACTCCAACATCCGTTCGACTTCGCTGACGCGCCGGTCGAGCCGTGAGGAGTTCACGCGGGCTGCGGCGCGGCGGGCACGCTCGGTGTTGGCTCGTGCGGCGTCGAGATCCCCGCTGCGGGCATAGGCTTCGGCGAGCCAGGTCCGATACAGCGCCACTTCCCGGGCATGGCCGGTCGGGTAGTTCTGGATGGCGCGTGACAGCAGGGGCGCGGCTCGTGGTGCATCGCTGAGTTCCACGAAGCACCGTCCGGCCATCACATCGATTTCGGTTCGGTTGACCCAGTACACCCACTCGGGTTCTTTGATGCCCGGCGACCGGGATTCGAAGGTGTCGCCGACGGCGTCCAAGGCACGGCGGGTACCGTCATGATCTCGGGTCCGTGCGCTCGCCCAGGCCACCCGTTCGAGCAGGAGGGTACGCACGACGGGGGTTGCGTCGGTCGCGCCAGCCACCGCGCTCCGGGCGAGCAATGCGGCGTCGGTCGGATTGCCGACATTCGCGATCTGGTAGGCGAGTGACGACAGCAGTTGCCCGGCGAGTGCGTGGTGTCCCGCAGTGCTGGCGGCTGATACCCCGTCGAGGTAGATCCGTTGTGCGTCCTGGTAGCGACCGGCGTCCGAGGCGACCCACCCAGCCAGTTGCGAGAGCTCCCCGATGGCGGTCAGCAGGCGTTGCCCGACTCGCTCGGTGTAGCTGCCTTCCAGAACGACGGCCTGTGCATCGATCAGTTCCTTGTGAACCACTGGGTACAGGTCGCGTCCGCCGATCGAATCGTCGAGGTGGCGTAGCTCGATCACGCGCTGCTCCAGAGCTCCGGCCAAATCGGCTCCGACTCTGCGTCCGGCAGCGGAATGTGTGACTGCCACTGAATCGGTGACCAGCCACTCGTGAGCGATGCGGACCGGGTCATCGGGGGGCGCGGTCAGTGCGTAGACGGAGACGTTCAGTGCTTCGGAGTAAGCGGTGATGTGTTCTGGCCGGACCTGTCGCTGTCCTGTCTCCAGCGAGCCGAGCATCGACTTGCTGAAGTGAGTACGCGCAGCTAGGGCCGCCAGACTGACGCCAGCAGACTCGCGCGCGATGCGCAGTCGGGTGCCGAGATCGGCCGACTCGGGGCGCTCGGGATTGCCCATGCAGGTCATCGTATGCGTGGTTGTGGACGACTGTGGACGCGAATCCATATCGAATCCGTTCGCGGAGCGCGACTCTCGAGAAAGCACTCGGCGCCGGTGAACCCCGACTCCCGGCGTCGAGTGCCCACCAACCCACACCACAACGCGCCCGGGGGTACAGACAAGATGCCCATCGCCCTATTGACCGCCTTCGCGGTGGCTGCTCTCATCTGCGGCACGATCGTATTCTTCGATCGGCCCGTGAGAAGCGCTGAGACGTGCCACGAAGCGCCCGATTTCCCGTACACCGTCGATGACGCACATTTGGTGTGGCAGGCCCGGATCGGCTGCGACACCGAAACGTGCGCAGACAAGGCCGCCGCGCTCGATGTCCTCATCGAAGCCAAGATCGTCAAACGGTGGCGGGCCGCCCGATGACGATCACTCTCGCCGACGCCGAGATGTGGCGTCACTTCCACCGTAATTGCTGGCAGGACGGGGCATTCCGGTCGCTCGAGCAAGCCCAGTTCGTCGTCAACGTCCACTCGGGCCACGGCCCCAGCTGCAAGCAGTACCTGTCTGCGAGCGCGTACGTGTTCGGTACGGGAACGGAGCCGAACATGGCGAATGACGAACACCTCGAGGTCCACCCCTGCAGCAGCGAACTGGAGCTGCCGGCGCGCGCGCCGCTCATGGGACCGCCGGAAGGCCATTTCGGGGCGCCCATCGAAACGGTAGAGCTGTTCGTCGGTCCTATCCGCGAGTGGGCGGACCGCGGATGAACTGGGTGAACGACCATTGCGACAAGTACCCGCCGGCGACCATGTCACCGGAGTGGGCCCGCGGGATTCTGCACCTCCACGAGACGTGTGAGCCGCCGTGCCCGAGGAAACGCGGCGCGCTGCTGCGCCTGGCGCTCGAGCCGCCGCAGTTGTGAGCGAACCCGACAATGTCGTCCCGTTGCACCGCGACCACCTCGACGCCGCATGGGGATTCGCCAACCCGGACGCCGCACTCATCGCGCACAGCAGGTGCGAGGTCGGCGTGTGCGCCACCCTCACTGCCGCCGTGATCAAGATCCGCAACCGGAGGTGGACCTAGCCCGAACGGCTTGCCGAGGCTACCGAATGAACGCCTGTACCTTGAGCCTCGAAATGGGGCACTGGCCCGTTCGGGCCATGACGAGAAGGGGTAGACAACGTGAGTGACGACGAACAGATGAGCATGGATCTCGGGGTGCCTGTCGAGCGGGCCGAGTGGGGCAAGTGGGTCGACCCCGACCGAAGGGCCGCCCAAGTCCAGAAATTCGTGGATCATGCGGGTATGGCCGACTTCCCTTCGGAGCCGTGGCCCGAAGGTGCCCCAGAATTGTCCAACCTTGACGCCGTAGTGTCTGAACTGTTCCCGGATATGGCTACCGCAATGGCTCCCGAGAACGCCGATATGGCAGACGCATTCATTTGTTTTATCGGTGAATGTTTTATCAAGTTCACCGGGGCGCAGTGGCGCGATGCGCCGTGGTTCGGTCGAGAATATTCGTTCTACGATCACGTCAATCCAGCCTTGCAATACGGATTCGCCGATGCCCAAGCCGACACCGCATGGGGATTGATGAAGGATGCTACCGGCGGTGGCTTCTCTCGCATCGCCGCACTGCTGCGAGAATTTTCGACCCGGTACGCCGAGGAGCAGGCCGAGCCCCAATAATCGCCACATGACGGTTAGGGGGTCAGACTTTTACTGAACGGTCCATATCGGGGGGTGGATTCCGCGCCATGGATGGCTACGACAAAGATCGTGAAGAATTCAACAATAACGCGCGGGGGCGAATCTGGGAAAACGGTACCGACAGATTATATCGCGACCGTGAGAACGGCTATACTAAGCCGCCGCAGTCGCGGGAGCATTGGACCCCGGAAGGTTTCCGCCGCTACGACAAGGAAAAGGTCAACGAGAAAGGACAGATTTTAGCGGTAGAAGATAAGTCCGGGTCAATGACGGGCGAGAACGACAGGAGGGAACTCGAAAAGGATCGCTTCCTATTAGAGCGTGGCATCATCGAGCACCTTCTGGTGCGTTCAGTGGAAGGCGAGTCGGTATCGAAAGAGTGCCGGGAGCTGTTGACCGGGTTGAAGCGAGACTTCCCAGACAAGTTCACACACCTCGAAATCTCTCGATCCGATGCCCGCGAGGTTTGGGCTAAAGGTCTCGCCATCGAGCGAGGAAGAGGGCAGCAGCTCGAACTGCCCGGCGTCCGAGACAGAGCCCGAGAGGGAAAGGCTCATGCGCTAGAGAGTCGGCGGGAGAAAATCGCGGAGCTGGCGCGAGCACGCGAGCGGGCGGAGAAATTCCGCAAGTTCCAGCAGTTCCGGGGCGCTGCCGCGCAGGGTCGGGCCGACGCCCGCCAGCACGCCGACCGTGCTCGTCAGGCCCGAGAACAAGCTGAGCGAGCTACGCCAGCACGCGAAACGCCGGAAACCGCGAAGAGTGCCGAGCGTGCAAAGGTCGAACGTGAGGCGGCCGAACGGGTCGCGCAAGAATTCCCGCCGCCAAGTGAACTCTGGCGAAGACAGGAAGCTGTCGAGGTCGGGGAACGGGCCGCCCGAGAGACGGCCGACTCTGCCAGCGTGGAGCGTGAAGCGGCCGACAAGGCGCGTGCTGCCGCTGACAAGGAACGCGACGGGCGGGCAACAGCCGAGAAGGAACGCGCGGATGAACTCGCTCGGCTGCAACGGCAGGGCCTGCCGCCGGAGGTCGTGAATATTCTCGGACTCGGCCAGGCCGAGCCGCCGTCAGCGGCGGTGAACCGCGATCGGGACGATGAAGCTCCGCGGGTTGAACGCGGCGGCAGCGATGGCCCGGAGCAGAGCCGCGGCATCAGCCGCGACCGGTAGTGCAGAACTGCAAAGCTTTCCGGTCGATATTCGACGCGATCAACTCCAGAACAGCCCGATCGCGCTCGGACCACTGCACCGGCTGACCGAGCCGGGCCGATACCTCGGCAAGCTCGGCATCCAACGCACGCAACATCTTCCGCGCTTCAGCGGTATGACGCATGACTACTACCTCCTGACGGGATATCGGGGCTCACCCCGGGGCCTACCGAATGCATGCGCGGACGGAAGATCGCAGAACGCCCCTGTAGGGCCCCCGACCCCGGGAGGGGGTGGGTGGCCCTGGTCGCTGGGCTGTCCGGCGTCGGCAAGCTGGGTGACCTGGATTGTGCGGCTGTCGAGTGGCATTCGTCGCCTCCTCACCCGACAAGGCCGGGCGTCGACAGGCGACGCTGCATGTTGGCGCGCCGAAGCTGTTCGGGTCCGGGCCGGACGCGCTTGCCCTTCTCGATTGCCTCTCGCTCTTTACGCATCCGTTCCCGCACGTAGTCCGGGGCGTTGCGTTCCTGCTCGAGCGCGTAGTTACGGTCCCGCCGCTGCTTGTGCAGGGCTTCGAGCTGTGCCGGTGTGGGCACCCAGAACTCAGCGCCGTGGTTGATGAACCCGGCGAGTTGCATCGGGCCGTCCTGGGGCCAGGGCACGGAGTCGCGTGGGTCGGGTCCGCTGCCGAGGTACTGGCGTTCGGACTGGCTGGGGCGGCGTCGCCATCCGGGGTACAGCTCGTCGAGGTTGCGGAAGTAGGCGTCTGTGGCGGATTTGTCGTTGCTCAGCGTGGATCGGCAGTTGCGGACGAGGATGTCGTCGACGCATTCGTGCATGACCTTGCTCTGCGCACTGCGGATCTCGATGTACTTGGCGTGAGCCTGGTCGAGGGTGCCGAAGGCTTGGACGGCGTTGTGGCCGGCGCGGACGATGTCTTCGGCGTCGGTGATGTTGCCCAGTGCCGCGGCGGGCTCGCTCGCTTGGTCGATGAGCGCGGTGAGTTGCTGGTGGAGGTTGGTGAGTAGCTGCCCGGGGTTGGCGGTGAGGATGGCCCAGCATCGGGCGGTGGCGTCGTTGCGCAGATCGGTGAGCGCCTGGCGCTGCGCGTCGTACCGCGCCGCTGCGTCGTTGTGTTCGCGCAGCCAGGTTGCGAAGTCGTCGGGCAGCGCTCCGGTGTCGAGGATGTCCTCGATGGCGCTGCTGTAGTCGAGCGCGGGTGTAAGCGTGCGGAGCCTCTGCTCGGCTTGTTCGGCGACGCGGAAGGCCCGGGTGTATGCGTCGTCTTCGCCGAGGGCAGCGAACGCGGCATTGAGTGCGGCGTTTTCGCGCATCCGGCGCATGTGGTTGACGAGTCTCGCGCCGACGACCGCGCGGGCCGCTGCAGAGCAAGGGACCGCATGAACGCGCTTTATGGTCCCGGTCCTGATGGTGCCTAGCGCGCCAACTGGAACAAGGACCCGCGCGGCGTCGACGCCAAGAACCTCGGCAGCCAGAACCGACGTGGTGAAGTTCGCCCACCTCGATGATCTTAACCCCCGTGGTCAAGAGCCCCGCTCCTCGTGGACGTGCGAGGAGCGGGCTTCTGTGCATTCCGTGCGAGCCCCCTCCGGCGGGGGACTCGTCGATTCCTTACTAAAGGAAAATGCCTCTGACCTTGCATTGCAGGTCAGAGGCATTTTTTGTGCGCCCGGAGAGACTCGAACTCCCAACCTTCTGATCCGTAGTCAGATGCTCTATCCGTTGAGCTACGGGCGCATGCGTTTATTCAGTTGTACCCGGTTTCCCGGGTGTGGCGGAGGCGAGAGGATTTGAACCTCCGGTCCCCGTGAAGGGACAACTCATTAGCAGTGAGTCCCATTCGGCCGCTCTGGCACGCCTCCTGGAGCCTTCTCTTCGAGGGCACCGGTCCTTTCGAACCGCCGAGCAGCAAGGTTACAGGAGCCACCCTCCAGATCACAAAACGGCTGGTCAGCGCAGGTTGCTGTCGAACCAGTCGAAGATCCTGGTCTGCGAAGCGACGGCATCGGTGTCGTCGAACTCCGGACTGTCGGCGCGGTGATGCAGACCCGGGTAGCTGACGACCAGGCTGGCGACCGCAGCCCGGGCGGTCGCGTCGCGCAGCTGGTCGACCTGGGCGGGCGGGGTCGCCGGGTCGTCGGCGCCGAACAGGCCGAGCCACGGCGCCTGCAGGTTGGGGGCCGCGCGAACCAGGGCGTCGGCCTGGTCGGTAAGCGGCTCGATGATGCCGGGCGCCGCGACGCTCACCGCGGCCCCGATCGGACGGTTGGTGGCGACCAGGAAGGCGGCGGTTCCCGCGGAGTCGAAGCCGAGCACACCGATGGTGTCGGGAAATATCCCGCGCCGGGTGAGCCAGTCGAAGCAGGCGTCGAAGTCGTCGAACAGCTGGTCTCCGAAGACCGCGCCACCCGGTTCACCGTCCACGCGGTGTAAGAGGTCGGGTGCGACCACCGTCCAACCCTCGCCGGCCAGCGCGTTCATCAGGTCGCGCACGGCGCCGGTGATCTCACAACACTCGTGCAGCAGCACGATCCCGCCGCGGGCGTTGCCCTCCGGCTCCGCCACGGTGATGGGCACCTGCGCTTGGGCAGTTGACCGCTCTTCTTCCACATCGCCGCCCCGCAGCGGGGCCATATCGTCGTAGGTGCCCGACATGAAACAAGCGTAGGGCGAGTTCCCGATATTCGGTAGAAGTTGCATGTGAGGGCCTATCGCCCAGAGAATTTCCGGTCCACCCGATCGGGCTCTCCGGCGCGCGGACTAGGGTCGGAGTGTGACACCGCAGATCCGGCCGGACCTCGATTCGATCCCAGCCTACGTCCCCGGCCGCAGCCGTCCCAGCGCGGTCAAGCTGGCCAGCAACGAGACCACCTTCGGTCCGCTGCCCGCCGCCACCAAGGCCATCGCCGAGGCCGCCGAACTGGCCAACCGGTATCCGGACAATCAGGTCACCGACCTGCGCACGGCACTGGCCGACTTCCTCGGTGTGGGATTCGACAATATCGCGGTCGGCTGCGGCAGCGTGGCGTTGTGCCAAGAGTTGGTGCAGATCACCTGCGCCGCATCCACCGACGAAGTGCTGTTCGCTTGGCGCTCGTTCGAGGCGTACCCGATCGTGACGAAGGTGGCCAACGCCACCGCCGTGCAGGTGCCGCTCACCGCGGACCTGGTGCACGATCTGGACGCACTGTCCGCTGCTGTGACCGAGCGGACCAAGCTGATCTTCGTCTGCAACCCGAACAACCCGACCGGCACCGCCGTCGGGAAGGCGGCGCTGATCCGGTTCCTGGACGCGGTGCCGCCGCACGTACTCGTCGTGCTGGACGAGGCCTACTACGAGTACCTGCGGCTGGCCCCCGAGGACCGCCCGGACGGCGTCGAGCTCGGCAGGACCCGGCCCAATGTGGTTGTGCTGCGCACCTTCTCCAAGGCCTACGGACTGGCCGGGCTGCGGGTCGGCTACGCGGTAGGCGATCCCGCGGTGATCACGGCGCTGCTGAAGGTACACATCCCGTTCAGCGTGAACCAGGTAGCACAGGCAGCGGCGATCGCATCGCTGGAGGCAAGGCACGAATTGCTGGACCGCACCGACCTTCTCGTCGCCGAGCGAGAGCGGGTACGCGACGCGCTGGTGGCGGCGGGCTACCGGGTGCCGCCGAGCGAGGCGAACTTCGTCTGGCTGCCGCTCGGCGAGCGCAACGCGGAGTACGGCGAAGCGAGCGCGGAGGCGGGAGTGCTGGTGCGGCCGTACGGCACCGACGGCGTGCGGGTCACCATCGGCGACCCGCATGAGAACGAGGTGTTCCTCGGCTTCGCCACCGATCCCGCGGTGCTCACGCGGTTCCTGGATTAGCGGACGCCGAGCGCGCCCGCGATCGTCGGCCAGGACAGGGCGAGCTCGTCTTCCCAGTACGGCCAGGAGTGCGTTCCGGTCGCCCTGAAGTGCGCGGTCACCGGAATGCCGAGACTGCGAAGCCGCTCCGCGAGCCTGCGGGTGCAGGCGTTGGTCGCGGCCTCCAGCGGCCCGCCGAAGCCGATGGCACTGACCACGTCCAGGTCGGGAGTGCCGGGCACGTCGTGCACGCCGGGCACGCCGCTGCCGACCGACAGGTAGATCGTCTTGCCACGCAACGCGTCCGCGTGCAGCGTGACATCGTGGGCCAGCCAGTCCGGGTCGTTCTGCTTGCCGAACATGTTGTCCGGCTCACCCTGGTAGGTGGCCACCACGGCGCGCGCCTGCGCTTGGCCGATGTCGGTGCCCGTCGAGAAGCAGCCGCTGTGCGCCCCGATCGCGGTGTAGAGCGTCGGATGCCGGAACGCGAGCATCATCGCGGCCTCGGCGCCCATCGAGACGCCCATTACCGCGTTGCGCCCGTTGCCGTTGAACTTCGCGTCGAGCAGCGGGGGCAGCTCCTTGGTCAGGAACGTCTCCCACATGTTGGTACCGAGCACCGGGTCCGGGCGCTGCCAGTCGGCGTAGAAGCTGGCCGGACCGCCGACGGTGAGCACGACGTTGACATCTTTGTCCGCGTAGAACCGGTCCGCATGCCCGAGCCGGGTCCAGTTGTTGCTGTCGTTGTCGGCACTGCGACCGTCGAGCATGTATACCGTCGGACGCGGGTGGGACTGATCGCGCGGCAGCAGCACCTGCACCTCGACCTCACGGCTCATCGCGGGCGAGGCGACGAAGACCCGTAGCCACCGATCGTTGATCGGCTCGATCCGCTTGATTGTCGGCGTCGAGGGCTGTTTTGTAGTCGGCTCGGCCGGACCGGGGCCGTCCGAGGAGCCTGTGCTCACCGGCGGAGGGGCCGGGGGGACCGCCGCCACTTGGGGAGCATCGAATACCACCGCACCGGAAACGAGTGCGGCGCTTGTCAGGGCGCTGGAAACCCAACGCCGCACCCCGCGCCGAGCCAGCATGCGGACTATCCTGCCAGAGACATCGGTGGCAGGTCGGAGGCCGTCGCCATGTCAGGGAATGGCGCGCCGAGCCGCACCCCGCACTCACGACGTGGCGAGGCCATCTTGCCAGCGCCGTTCCACTCCGGCCAAGCGCCACACGATAATCGCGACGGCCCAGGTGAGCGCGAATAGACCCACGATGATGTAACCGAGATCACCCAGGTCGAGGTTACCGACCCAGCCGATGACACCCGATTCGACCTCCAGCTTCTCGGCGAAGATCGAGACGATCTCCTGCCCTCCGATCAGCAGCGCGACCGCTACCGACAGCCCGGTGACCACCAGGTTGTAGTAGATCTTGCGCACCGGCCTGGCGAAGGCCCAGTCGTAGGCATAGCTCATGAACGAACCATCCAGCGAGTCGAACAGCGTCATGCCCGCCGAAAACAGCACGGGCAGTATGAGGATCGAATACCAGGGCAGCCCGGTCGCCGCGGCGCCGCCCGCGATCACCAGCAGGCCGACCTCGGTGACGGTGTCGAAACCCAGGCCGAACAGCAGCCCGACCGGGTACATGTGCCTCGGCTCGCGGACCAGGCCGACCATCGGCCGCAGCACCCGGTTCAACAGCCCCCGGCTGTCCAGCTGACGCTCCAATTGCGCCTCGTCGAACTCGCCGCGGCGCATCTGCTGGAACACCCGCCAGATTCCCACCAGCGAGGCCAGATTCAGCAGTCCGATCAGGATCAGGAACGTGCCGGACACGCTGGTGCCCCACAGCCCGGTCCACTGTTGCAGCGCGGAGTCCTCGTCCCCCAGGTCGGCCGCAAGCGCGCGCACGCCGAAAGCGAGCAACGCGACGAGCACGAACACCACGCTGGAATGGCCGAGCGCAAACCAAAAACCTACGGTCTGGACCTTTTGTTTCCCGTTCTCCGCCACCAGTTTCCGCGTGGTGTTGTCGATCGCGGCGATGTGGTCGGCGTCGAATGCGTGCCGCATGCCCAACGTGTACGCCGTTACGCCGAGCCCGACACCGAACACCGACCCCTGAACGAGGTAATGACTGGGCGCCACGAACAGCAGCAGTGTCCCCCAGCCGACGACGTGCAGGGCGACAACAGTAATCGCCATCCCGATGATGCTGCGCACGAGTAGACCCTCCACCCTCGAAAAGCAGATCAGGTCAACGCTACTCGACACAGCCTGATCCAGGCTCCGACATGGGCCGATCCAGCAAATCCAGCAAATCTTGGCACACGGCCAGCACACCGGCCGTACGCTGAACGCCGGGCCGCTTCCCGGCAGGAAAAAGGATGGGCATAATGTCGTATCCGCACCATTGGTACCGAGGTCATCACACTGCACACACGTGCGGCAAGTGGACCGGCCGCTCGGTACGGAGCCGCGGAACACCCCCGGTTTTCCGGGCGATCCCCGGGTGAAAGCTATTTTGCGGCATCCCCTGTCGCGCGGGCCACGTGCGAAGGGCGGTGCCCGGTGCGCGAACCGCGCGAATTCTCTGCTCGAACTCGTCTGTTTCACCGCGGAACCTCTGCCCGACCGGAGAAAAACGTGAATCACGTGTTACCCCTGTCATCGATCGAGAAGATGCCGGAAACAAAACCTTTCAGTATGGATCTGAAACGCCGGATGCAGGAATGCGACGAATTCTTCCTGCTGCCCGAGCTGGCACACCTTGTTCCCCGGCGTCGGCGCGCTGCGCTCGAGCAGCTCGAACAGACCGGCGGCTATCTACAGACCGCCGAGGAGATCCTCATCGGAGCCAAGCTGGCCTGGCGGAATCACGCCCGCTGCGTCGGCCGAAAGCATTGGCGCTCCTTGGAATTGCTCGATGCCCGACGCGTGCGGTCTGCCCGCGACCTGGCCGAGGTCTGCTGGCAGCACTTGCAGATGGCCACCAACGGCGGCGCCATCCAGTCGATGATCACCGTCGGCCCGCCGCGCCAGCCGGACGGACGCGAGTTCCGCGTCATCAATTCGCAGCTCATCCGCTACGCGGGCTACCGCAACGGAGACGGCACGGTCATCGGTGACGCCGCCAATATCGCGCTCACCGAGTTGGCTACCGCTCTCGGATGGCGTGGCGCCGGCACACCCTTCGACATCCTTCCGCTGCTGATCAGCACGCCCGACGAGCCGATATGCTGGTTCGACATCCCGCCGGAACTCGCGCGCGAGGTGGAATTGGAGCATCCGGAGTTCGACTGGTTCGCCGGCCTCGGCCTGCGCTGGCACGCGCTGCCCGCGGTGTCGAATATGAACCTCGAGGTCGGCGGGATGACCTATCCGTTCGCGCCGTTCAACGGCTGGTACATGGGCGCGGAGATCGGTGCGCGCAACCTCAGCGACACCAACCGCTACAACATGCTCCCGCTGATCGCCGAAATGATGTGCCTGGACACCAGATCCGAGCGGAACCTGTGGCGCGATCAGGCACTGGTCGAACTCAATCGCGCGGTGCTCTACAGCTTCCGCAGGGCGGGCGTCCACATCGTCGACCACCACACCGTGGCCAAACAGTTCTGCGATCACGTCAAGCGCGAGGAGGCGGCAGGCCGCACCTGCCCCACCGACTGGACCTGGATCAACCCGCCCATCTCCTCCGGACTGACCCCGACCTTCCACCGCTACTACGACCCACCCGACTTGGACATCCGTCCCAACTATGTCCGGCGGGACGAAGAGATTTGAGCCCTGTCGTCCCCGCAGGTGCTTCATTCGACCATCGAATCCGCTGCGATCGAGGAGTAGGACAGCGCCAATTTCAAGGTTAGGGATGAACACGCGCCTCGAGCGATGCCTGATCAAGCTCTAACCGCATTCCCCCAACTCGATGTCACAGGGTCAGAGAACTGCGGAGAAGGAGGGATGTGCACCCTGCCGAAACCGCTGGTCAAGGGTTCGCTGGACTGTTTTTCTTCGGGGGCGACTGCCGTTGCTGCTACCGATGCGACGCGTTCGTGGTGTTGGCTATGTCGCGATGTCGGTCCGCTGGTGGGCGCGTTCTCCCTGCAGACCAAAAAGTATGAGGAGTTCGACCGGCGCTTTCTCGGCTGGACTGAACCAATGCGGGACGTGGGTGTCGAACTCCGCGGCTTCACCGGAGGACAGGACAAGATCTTGGTCGCCGAGCACCAGGCGGAGACGACCGTTGAGAATGTAGAGCCACTCGTACCCTTCGTGGGTCCGCGGGTCGGGCCGGTCGGAGTACTTGGAAGAGGGAACGACGACCTTGAATGCCTGAAGTCCACCGGCTCGGCGGGTCAGTGGCAACCAGGTCATGCCGTTTCTGGTGATCGGCCGCAAATGCACCCGCGGGTCTCCGGTCAGGGGGGCGCCGATCAGTTCATCGACCTGCACCCGGTAAGCCCGTGCGAGTGCCAGCACCTGTTCCAGGTTAGGTCGTCGCTGACCGGACTCGAGACGTGAGAGCGTGCTGACCGAGATGTCCGACGCCGTCGACAGATCCTTGAGCGTGACGCCCCGCTGCTGACGTAACGCGCGCAACCGGGGTCCGATCCCCGCCAAAGTGTTCTCGAGATCATCGCGTTCGGAATGCTCCATCCAGCAAGATTGCCATATTGGCAAACTTCTTTGCCACGTTGTGCGACGACCGGGCAGCATGATCCTCGGAGGTATTCACTATGAGCGATCCGCAACACCAGCCGAACAACAATCCGTCCGCCCACGTCGACGTGGTCGTGCTCGGCGGAGGTTCCGCCGGGCTCAGCGCAGCCCTGACGTTGTCGCGTGTCCGTCGATCCGTGGCCGTCGTCGACAACGACCAGCCGCGTAACGCGCCGGCCGAGGGCGTACACAACCTCCTTGCACTCGACGGTGCGCCACCGGCACAGCTCATTGCGACCGGACGCCGGGAGGTTCAAGGCTACGGCGGAATCCTCCTCGACCAGGCGGCCGAATCCGTGCGCCGACGCGGCGACCGGTTCGTGGTCGCCGTCGCCGACGGCAGAGAAGTGGTTGCGCGACGGGTGATCGTTGCCACCGGCCTGGTCGATGTCCTCCCGCCGATTCCGGGATTGCGCGAGCAGTGGGGCCGAAACGTGCTGCACTGCCCGTACTGTCACGGCTGGGAGGTCCGTGACCAGGCGATCGCCGTCCTCGCCACCGGCCCGATGAGTGTGCACCAGGCACTATTGTTCCGACAGCTCAGCGACAGAGTGACCTTGTTGCTCCATACCGCGCCGGAACCGTCCGGGGACCAATGGGAACAACTCGCAGCCCGCGGGATCTCCGTCATCGACGGCGAGGCAATCGGCATCCGCACCGACGGCGACCAGCTCATCGGCGTACAACTGGCCTCTGGTGCCACAATCGACTGCGACGCAGTGGCCATCGGTCCCCAGTTCGAAGCTCGCGCCGACGTCGTGGCCCAGCTGGGAATATCAGCGGTCCAGCAGAAGGTCGGAGATGTTGTCCTAGGTACGGCCATTCCCGCCCGCCCCGACGGTGCCACCGACGTCGAAGGAGTATGGGCCGCAGGCAACGTCACAGATGTCCGCGCCACAGTCGCCTCCGCTGTTGCCCAAGGAGTAGCAGTCGGCGCGGCGGTGAACGCGGACCTGATCAACGAGGAGGTCCGCGCCGCCGTGGCATCCCGGCGCGGCGCCGCTGCTCGGGAGCAGCCGTTCTCCGGGGAACTCGAAGCCGAAGTGCATCGCCGTAATGCCTCGTCCCGACGTCACGACTTCGAATCCGTCGATTCCGGACGGCCGAGCCGCTGAACCGGCTCCAGGTCGGCTACACGCCGAATTCGCCTTCGCCAAGGCATTCGAACGCGAACACGGCAGCAACCCAGCACATCTCGAAAGATCACCGCGCATACCCCGAATACGTAACCGAGTAGCGAACGCACCCCTATCAGCTATGCGCGGGCGTTGCAGGCTACGCGGCTCGCCCGCAGCTCAGTGCGGACGGGCCGCGGATCCCATTCGGTCGGACGCGCTACTGCTGTAGAACGGACAGGACGTTGCCCGCGGGGTCGGTGAACCAGGCGATCAGGGGACCACCGCCGCGGTGGATGCCTTTCTCGTCCGGTTCGGCGAATTCGTAACGTTCGAAGCACACATTGCGGCGGATCAGCTCGTCAACAGCCGCCTCGATGTCGGGGATCAGGAAGTTCAATATCGTGAATGTGGCGGGGGTGTGGTCCAGTTTCGGGTACACCGGCACCGTGCCCCCGCCGCCGAGGTGAAGATGGAGCATCCTGCCGACATCCTCTCAGATGCTTCAGTTGTTGACCGACGTGTTGGCCACAGGCCGGTACAGCTCGTGAAAACTATCCCTGACCTGCGACCTTACCTGCGGAGACGGACGGATTTGAACCCCCGGTCGCTCTCGCGGCGCTCGCTTTCAAGGCGGAAGTCAGTGGTGCGGCCGGGTCCGCGCGACTCCAGATTCGGCCGGTTCCTGCGGAAACGCGTGCGTGTAAGTTCGGTGCCGTCCGGCTGAGTCCAACCGCGTTGTGACAACGGTCCTGCCCTTGTACGCCGTGAGTGATCGGTCGTAGCCTCGATAATGGAGCACACCGGCGAACGCATCCGGTACTGGCGTCGTCGACGCGGCGGTATCAGTCAAAGGATGTTGGCTGACCGTTCGGGAGTCTCGCAGGGCTATATCTCGCTGATCGAGAGCGGACAGCGTGCACTCGATCGCCGAGCCACGCAGGTAGCGATTGCGCAAGCACTGAATATCACCGTGTCGCAACTACTCGGGCAGCCCGGCGACCCCACTGACCCAGCCAAGGCAGCCGCTACAGCCGTCGTGCCTGACATCAGGTCCGCATGCATCGAGATGTCGGTTGGTGAACGGCGCAAGCCCGATCGGCCTCGAGACGCCGTAGTTGAGGCCGTGAGGCGTTCGTCGTTCCTGCGCAACGCTGCGGATTACGCGGGCCTCGCGCCCGGAATGGCTGATCTTCTACGGGACGCCTTCTATTACCAGGGTCCGGAATTTGTCGAGGCAACGTTCAACGCCCGTTTCCTGGTCAAGGGCATCGGCTATCCCGACCTCGCTGCAACTATCGCCGGGATGGGCATGCAGCTTGCTCACGATCTCGATTCGCCGCAATGGATCGGCCTTGCCGAGATTTCCAGACTGAATGCGATGCCGCCGGAGAACGCCGAACTGGCGGGCCGACTCGCGAAACGTACTGCGAGCGACCTGCAATCGACGCTTACCAGCATCGATGTGCGGCAGGCGTACGGAAATCTGCTGTGCCGCGGTGCACTCGCCAGCGCGGTATCCGGAGATGCGGGCGCCGCGGCCGACTTTCTGAATGAAGCATTCGCGGAAGCGCGGTCCCTCGGTGAGTCCGAAGATGGTGGATTCGGACTGCTCTGGTTCGGTCCAACAAGTACTGCCATATGGCAGGTGTCGGTCGCAGCAGAACTAGGTGACAGTGACGAAGCCGTCAGCGTGGCTCGTCGAATTGATCCGAGCCCGGTTCAGGCACCCAATAGGGTTGTGTACTACTGGACCGATTACGGGCACGCACTCACGGCTACCGGAGATGACGCTGGGGCTGTTCGGGCCTTCTCCGAAGCGGAAATGGTTGACCCTCAACGTGTTCGGATGGACCCGATGGTTCTCGACTCGGTTTCCGCGCTGATACGTCGCGCCCGGCGTCGAGCGGTCGGGGGTCACATTCAGTCGCTGGCGCACAGTCTCGGCCTTGATCCCTTGACGGTATAACACCTTATAATTCTTCCGCCCCCTTGCGCGGGTCACGCTCTTGGCAGGCCCCAACGCCGGGTGAACCCTGAACCCGTTACCTTTTTTGTGGGCCCTGAACCGGGCCTACGGTCGCCAGGCCCGGTATGACTTCGTCGTCCCGCTCCACCGCGACCACCTCGACGCCGCATGGGGATTCGCCAACCCGGACGCAGCCACCATCGCACACAGCAGATGCCAGGCAGGCGAGTGCGCCACCTCACCGCCGCCGTGATCAAGATCCGCAACCGGGGGTGGACCTAGAACGTCCCGGCAACCGTGGGGATATCCGAGATAGAACCGAGCAAGGAGACGCCCCGCCGATCGGCGGGGCGTCCATTTCGCCGCGCCCACAAGGTCAGTCCGTGGCGGCGATCAACGCTCCCGTGGGGTACGGGAGCCGGGAAGTAATGGAGGGAATGATGATTCACAACCTGATGACGGTAGCTGCCCTCAGCGCCACACTACTCAGCGGACAGACGCTCACCACACCGGTCGCGCAGGCCGGGCCATCCACCTCTGGCAAAGCTTGCGGCTTCGCCTTCAACAAGGAGCCGTACCTGCTGCACGAGGCCGTCGTCGTAGGCGGAACAGTGACATGCACGTCCGCCCCTCTTCAGTTCCGGCTCGAGTTGCAGCTATGGCATCGGTCGGGCACCAGCAACCCTCGGCCGAAGGGTGATCCCGCCATTGTCACGCAGATCCCCAACCCGAGCGTCCACGTCGCCGCGATGGCGCTGGACTGTGTACCCGGCATGTGGCAGGGCAAGATCGTCATGCGGGCCACCTGGGACACCGGGACAGATGAGGTCCGCAAGGAGACCGCGGCCGCCATCATCCCGTGCTAGGTTGACCTCGATGGATGTGGTCTTTGTCAGTAGCGGCCCTGCCACATGGTCGAGCCGATGGTTCCGGCTGCGCTTCAACCTCTACCACCGGTTTCGGCGTGCCTCCCGCGAGCCCGGCTACACCAGGGAGCTCCAGTGGAATTCTCGCCGCGAATACGGCGGCTGGGTCATTCGTCCATCCATCGGATGGCGTCGGATCCGATGGATAACCCCACCCCTGCACTACACGCGCGCCATCCCCGCTGACGACATGTACGCCGTCGGCAGTTGGATGTTGGAGAAAATGGAGAAGTAGACCGGTATACAGCGAATCCCGCCCCGCCTCCGTTGATTTGGAGGCGGGGTGCGTTATTTGTCGGACAGGCCGACCGACGCAGGTCACGGCGTCAGCCCCTTTCGGCATGTGTTCTCGTCGGCATCGAGCACAAGTAGATCGTTGGAGTCGCCCGCCGGCCACCGCTCGGGGTGGTCGACGGGCAGCTCGTAGCGGGAGAATCGGTACGGCCGCCCCGCCTCGAGCTGTTCGACGGGTTTGGACAGCTCCGCCCACATGATCGGCTCGTACGCGTACAGGTCGCGTAGATCCCGGGCCACGGTCCGGCAGGTACCCGCGGAGTACACCGTCCCTGGTCTGCCTGCTTGAAACTCCCGCTGTCACTGTGTCTTGTACCGCCGGACGGGGCATTGATCTCCGGATCGGCACGCGGACCGTAGCGGGCGTCCTGCTAGGTGTTCCACTTCTGGTATGGCCAGATCTCGTGCCCTGGATCCCACCACAGCGCATAGAAGTCGGGGCCAGTGTCAGAGAGGAACCCATACAGTCGTTCCTGGCCACTGATCCGCAGTCGAGCTATCTCGGTCTGGTCGTCGTACTCGAGTTCGACGAGCCGTGCCCGAGCATTCGGTTCGGAATGCTCGCGACGGAATAGACCTTCCCTTCTTGACTGCCCGGAGCGAACACTGTTGCGCGCCGCATGGACTCCAGGGACCGTAACCGGCGCAGCAACTTGACGAAGTGGGCTGGCGTGATCGTGGTCAAGCACCATGGCCCGCCTACGTCGATGAGGCCTGGCCGTACCCGGAGATTGTCGTCGCTGGCTGGACAAGTCGCGCCATCTCAGGCATCTGCGCATCGAACTGACAGACCTCCTGCGCTATATGGGCTACGAGTAAGGCGCGGAGCAGATTCAAGCTACGCGTGAGCAATTGGATATGGCGACCAGGTACGCCAAAGAAATCGCAACTCTCGAAGAAGAGATGAAACACAAAGGTGGGAATGTGCGCGATGACGAAACCTAAGAGACAACAGCTTCCACCGCAGATCGAGAAGATCACGCTCAAGAGCGGCGCTGTCCGCTACGAAGTGTGCGCCGAGGTAGGGACCGACGAGACCGGGAGGAGGCGACAGACCCGCAAACGGTACAACACCGAGAAGGAAGCGCGCGACGCGCTGGCTGCGGTGAATCATGCTGTCGCGCAAGGCACTTACGTTGCCCGCTCCACAGTCACCTCGAGCAGGCTTGCGCCGAGTGGCTCGCAGGCAAACGAGTCGGTAAGTCGACCCGGGCGGCGTCCACGCACGCACTCCAGCCGGTCCGCGACCGATTCGGCACGATGCCGATACAACAGCTGTCGAAAGCAGATCTCGACAATCTGGTGACCGACCTGCAAGACGGCGAGTTCTACTACGCGCACAGACGTGCCTGCCAGCATGGGCGGCGGCGACCATCAATCCGATGTTGCGGCTCACCGGGAATGTACTGGAATCTCAGCGTGCGCAAGGATTCCTGACGCGCAATGTCGCAGCCTTGGTAGACCGCGTTCCGAATGACCGGCGCGAGATGGACACATACACACCGGACGAAGTGCGGAAGGTGGTCGCCGCCGCGGACAAGCATCGAATCGGCCACGCCTGGCACCTAGCCCTGTCCGGGCTTCGGCGCGGCGAAATCGCCGGACTCCGCTGGTCCGATGTCGACCTCATCAAGGGCACATTGACGATCGTCAATACGCGGATCCAGGTCGACGGCGAAATCATCGAGAAGGAAACCAAGACGGCGAAATCGCGGCGCACGCTGCCGCTCACGCCAGTGATCACCGAGGCGTTGAAGCGTGCCAGCGTTCGGCAGGCCGCGGAACGACTGGCGCTCGGCGAAAGCTACGGCGAGGGCGCCTACGTCGTGTGTGACGAAGCAGGCGAATCCTTGCACCCGGACAAGCTGTCGCGCAGCTGGCATGTGGTGTGTGACGCCGCGGGCGTGCAGTCGATCCGGTTGCACGACGCCCGGCACACCTGTGGCACGTTGATGCACCTACAGGGCGTCCCGATTGCCACCGTGTCGGCATGGCTTGGGCACTGTGACGCCGCGTTCACGCTGCGTACGTACGCGCACAACCAGGCGGATGCGCTGACGGCTGCGGCGCAGACTTTGAATGCGGTTGTGACAGGCCGTGACACCACGCCGAGTGTTCGAACTGTTCGAACAGGGTCAACCCGGCGCAAATCCACCGGGTGACCTGCCCAAACCTGAGCGGAGACGGAGGGATTTGAACCCCCGGTCGCTCTCGCGACGCTCGCTTTCAAGGCGAGTGCATTCGGCCGCTCTGCCACGTCTCCAGGCCCCCGATCGTAGCGGACGGTTCAGCCGGGCCGCGTTCCGATTTCCTCGTCGACGCGTCCGAAGACATCGGCTATCACCTCGAGCTGGGCCGGACTGAGCAAATCGATGAAGTCGCGGCGAACGGCGTCGACATGGCCGGGGGCGGCGGATTCCAGCCGGCGCAGGCCCTCGTCGGTGAGTTCGGCGAGAACGCCGCGGCCATCCTCGAGGCAGGTGCTGCGGCGCACCAAGTGCTGGGCCTCGAGGCGCCGGATCTGATGGGTCAGCCTGCTACGCGAAGACAACACACCGTCTGCCAGCTCGCTCATCCGGAGCGAGTGGCCAGGGGCCTCCGAGAGCAGGACCAGGATCCGGTATTCGGCGACGCTCAGGTCGCTGTCTCGCTGCAGCTGCCGGTTCAATGCCGTCATCAGTCGCATGTGGCCGTCCATGTACGCCCGCCATGCGCGCTGCTGCGCAGGCGTGAGCCATCGCGGTTCGGCCACCACACGAACGCTTGGTTCGGGATGCACGGTCGTCATTCTATGCCCGGCGAACTGCGGGAATCGCGAATAACGCAGGTCAGCGCACAGTGGAGACGAGCGAGCGGCTCACCGCGGCGATGTCGGCACATCCGGAGAGGCCGAGCACCGAGTCGAAATCGGCGAGCAGCGACCGCAGCGCGTGTCGCATGCCCGCGGCGCCCGCGACGCCGAGCCCGTAGGCCCACGGCCGCCCGTACAGCACCGCCTTGGCGCCCAGCGCCAGCGCGACGATCACGTCGGAGCCGGTGCGCACGCCCGAATCGAACAGCACGTCGGCACGGTCGCCGACGCTGGCGACCACCGCGGGCAAGGCGTCCAGCGCGGCGATCGACCCGTCCACCTGCCGGCCGCCGTGGTTGCTCACCACCACCGCGTCAGCGCCCGCGTCGACCACCTGGCGCGCGTCGTCGGGGTGCAGGATGCCCTTCACCGCTATCGGCAGATCGGTCCACCCGCGCAGGTGTGCGAGGTCGGCATGCCGCAGTGTGTGGTTGCCGAACAGTCCCACCCAGGTGAGGATCGCCACCCGCATGGCCTCCTCGCTCTCCTCCGGCGGCGAAGGCAGCTTGGCGCGGAACACCGGATCGGACAGGTAATTGGCGATGCCCTTGCCGTGCAGGAACGGCAGGTGCGCCAGCTCCAGGTCGCGCGGACGCCAGCCGAGGGTCGGGGTGTCGACGGTGACCACGATCGCCTTCGCACCCGCGCGCTCGGCTCGCCGGACGAACGAACGGGCCAGGTCGTCGTCCGCGGGCCAGTACAGCTGATACCACCACGCTCCGGCCGCCGCACCGACGTCTTCGATGGTCGATGAGGCCGCCGTGGACAGCACCGTGCCGATACCCAGTTCTTTGGTCACCTCGGCGGCGATCACCTCGCCGCCCTCGTGCAGCAGCTCCAGGACACCGATCGGCGCGGTGAGCACCGGAGCGGCCAGCCGCGTCCCGAGCACCTCCACCGACAGATCGCGTGCGCCCGGCCCGGTGGTGCCGCGCAGCATCCGCGGCAGGATTCGGTATCGATCGAAGGCGGACCGGTTGGCCGCTGCGGTGCGTTCGGCCGACGCGCTGCCCGCCACATACGCGAACGCCGCGGGGTCCAGCCGCTCCCGCGCGTGTTGCTCCAAACCCGCGGCGGTCATGGGCAATTCGGGCGTCGCGCCACCGAGGCCGCCGAGGTAGATCTCGTTCTGAAAATCGATGAAACCGCCGCTCACCACCCGAACGGTAGTCCCTGGCGGCGGTAGCCGCAGCCTGCTCGCCAGATTGCGTTTCACCTGATGTTCCCGCCCTGCGGCAAACCGGCCGACCGCTGTTCGCCCGCCGAGCAGGGGTCCGCGCGCAGCCGCCCCGGACAGCCGGAGCACTATGACACGGTGCGTGCTATCAACCTGACCGGCTTCGGCGGACCAGAGGTGATGCAGTGGGCCGAGGCCGCGGATCCGACGCCCGGGCCCGGCGAGGTGCTGATCGAGGTGGCTGCGGCCGGCGTCAACCGCGCCGACCTGCTGCAGCGCCGAGGCCACTACCCGTCCCCTCCGGGCGCCAGCGAGATCATCGGCCTCGAATGTTCCGGAGTCATCGCCGAACTCGGCGACGACGTGCGCGATTGGCAGGTCGGCGACCGGGTATGCGCGCTGCTGTCCGGCGGCGGCTACGCCGAACGGGTCGTGGTCCCCGTGACGCAGGTGCTTCCGGTTCCGGACAGCCTCGACCTCGGCGCGGCGGCCGGGCTGCCCGAGGTCGCGGCCACTGTGTGGTCGAACCTGGTGATGACCGCAGGGCTGCGCGCGAACCAGCTGGTGTTGATCCACGGTGGCGGCAGTGGAGTGGGCACACACGCCATCCAGGTGGCCAGGGCGCTGGGCGCACGCGTCGCGGTGACCGCAGGTTCGGCCGAGAAACTGGCGCGCTGCGCGGAACTCGGGGCGAGCGTGCTGATCAACTACCGAGAGGACGATTTCGTCTCGGCGGTGCGCGCGGAGGAGTCCGGCGTGGGTGGCGCCGGCGCCGACATCATCCTCGACAACATGGGCGCGGCCTACTTGGCGCGCAATGTCGACGCGCTGGCCGAACACGGACAGTTGATCGTGATCGGCATGCAGGGCGGAGTCAGTGCGGAGCTGAATCTCGCTGCGCTGCTGCGGAAGTGGGGCACCGTCTACGCAACGAACGTGCGCGCGAGGCCCGCGACCGGTGTAGGCGGCAAGGCCGCGATCGTCGCGGAACTGAACCGGCAGCTATGGCCGTTGATCGCCGCCGGTACCGTCGTCCCGGTCATCGACGCCGAGCTGCCGATCGACGAAGCGGCCGAAGCGCATCGGCTACTGGACTCCGGCGAAGTGTTCGGCAAAGTGGTGCTACGGGTGAAAGAGCTCTGAGCGCTGCGAGTTCCGCCGATCACTCCAGCGCCACGAGCGCTCTGCCGAGCTGATCGATCTCGAACCTGGTGGTGTAAGGCGCGAGGCCGATGGTCACCGCACCGCCCTCGTCGTTGACACCCAGCGCGTCGAGCAGCCTGCTGCCGCCGTGCACCCCGCTCAGCGTGCCGATCCGGTTGTCGGCCAGCTTGGCGGCGACCTTCTCGGCCTGCATGCCCGCGAGGGTGAAACTGACGGTGGGAATTCGGGTGGAAGCGCGACCGATCACCGTGAGGTTCGGGATCCTGTCCAGCACGTCCATCAGGTGCTCGAACAGTTGGTCGTGGTAGTCCTGTAGCGAGGTGATCGACATTTCCAGGCGCTCGCGCCTGGTGCCGTGCGCGCGGTCGTCGAGCCCGGCGAGAAAGTCGATCGAGGTGGTGAGCCCGGCGAGCAGCGCATACTGGTGCCCGCCCACCTCGAGTCGCTCGGCGCCCTTGGCATAGGGGTTCAACGACATCGAGGGAATCCGGTCCAGAAACGCGGGGTCACGAAATACGAGTGCGCCGATCTGCGGACCGCCCCATGCCGGTGCGCTCAGCGCGACCACGTCGGCGTTCAGTTCCTCGATGTCGATCAGCGCGTAGGGCGCCGCGCCGAACGCATCGGCCACCAGCAGGCCGCCCACCTCGTGCACCCGGTCCGCGGCCACCCGGACGGCGGGTGCGGAGCCGACGATCGGCGAGGCTGCGGTCAGCGCCACCAATCGCGCGGTGGGCCCGATCAGCTCCTCGAACTGCCAGGACGGCATCTCGCAGGTCTCGATCTCCACCTCGGCCCAGCGCACGTGCGCGCCGTAGCGGTTGGCGATGCGCAGCCACGGCGCGACGTTGGCCTCGTCGTCCAACCTGGACAGCACGATGCCGGTGCCGAGCCCGAGCCGCGAGCTGAGCGATTCGGCGAGCCAGGCCAACAAGACCGCCCGGTCGGGGCCGAGCACGACGCCCGCCGGATCGCCGCCGACCAGGTCCGCCACCGCCTCGCGGGCCGCGTCCAGAATCGCCGCGCTACGCACAGCGGCGCCGTGGCGCCCGATATGCGAGAATGACGAAGTTCGGAAACCTGTTGAGACGGCACGAGATACGGCATCCGGAACCAACATGCCCGCTTGCGGGTCGAGATGGATCCAACCGTCGCCCAGGGACGGTATCAGGCCCCGAACCCTCGCGACGTCGTATGTCATGTTGGCCACTCTAAGGGCAGCGGGCGAGCCTGTGTAACCGCGTTCCCCTCCGCATTCCGGTGGGAGCACAGTGACCTGGGCCTCAGCATGGCAACCGACTTTCGACAAATCCGAACCACACGACCCGGACAGGATAGAACGCCATCGCCGCGCCGCGAGGCGGACCGGGCAACCCTGGCCGACGACCGGTGCCGGGAGCACCCGCTTAGCGCGTTCGGAGCGAACACGACATGATAGGGGGCATGACGCACTCGGATGAGGCACCGGACCACATCGTCGTTGTCGGACCGGACGGCAGACCGTTGGTCCTCCCAGCGGAGGCCGGATCGGGGGCGCCCTTCACCGCTCAGGTGGTGACCGATGACGACAAGAAAGACGACTCGGACGGCAGTGATGATTCCGGCGAATCGCTCGCCGACATGGTCGAGCAGCCCGCGAAGGTCATGCGGATCGGCACCATGATCAAGCAGCTGCTCGAGGAGGTGCGCGCGGCTCCGCTCGACGACGCCAGTCGCAGCCGGCTCAAGGAGATCCACAAGTCCTCGGTGCGCGAGCTGGAACAGGGTCTCGCCCCTGAGCTGCGCGAGGAGCTCGAGCGGCTCACGCTGCCGTTCACCGATGACGCCGTCCCGACCGACGCCGAGCTGCGGATCGCGCAGGCGCAGCTGGTCGGCTGGCTGGAGGGCCTGTTCCACGGCATCCAGACCGCACTGTTCGCACAGCAGATGGCCGCACGGGCACAGCTCGAGCAGATGCGCCAAGGTGCGCTGCCGCCCGGCCTCCACGCCGCCGACCCGCGCGGCGGACACGGCAATCATGTCACCGGCGGTTCCGGTCAGTACCTCTGACACCACCCGACCCACGTGTGCCACGCGGGTCGACGGGAAGCCGCAAGGGTAGTGTCGCACCGTGCCCGCCGCTGCCGCTCGCCCCGACTCGGTATCCGAACCGAGTGCGGTGCGTCCTGAAGAGAGCTCAGTTGGTTCCGATGACCAAGCGTTTTCAGATGACAGCTCACCGACCCCATCGACCGAGCACGCGGTGCGTTCCGGCGACGACTCGACGCGGGAGGATCCGGTGAGCGCGGCCACACCGGAGGTGGAGTCCGCGGCCGCCGGCGCAACCGCGGCGAAGATCGTGTCGGACTCCCAGACGTTCCGGCGTGCGTTCCAGGACTTCGCGAGCGGATTCGCCCAGCGCGAGCTGTGGTTGTCACTCGGCTGGCAGGACATCAAGCAGCGCTACCGGCGCTCGGTGCTCGGGCCGTTCTGGATCACCATCGCCACCGGCCTGCAGGCCACGGCGATGGGCATTCTGTACGCGGCGCTGCTCGGCCAGCCGCTGCGGGAGTATCTGCCGTATGTGACGGTCGGGCTCATCATCTGGAACGTCATCAGCGCGAGCATTCTGGAGGGCTCGGAGGTCTTCATCGCCAACGAGGGCCTGATCAAACAGCTGCCCTCGGCGCTGAGCGTGCACGTGTATCGGCTGGTGTGGCGGCAGCTGCTGTTCTTCGGGCACAACATGGTCATCTATCTGGTGATGCTGGCGGCCTTCGGCGTCTGGAAGAACCTGGGCTGGTCGAGCCTCCTCGCGATTCCGGCCATGGTGTTGCTGTTCCTGAATTCCATGTGGGTGTCGATCGTGTTCGGCATTTTCAGCACCCGCTACCGCGATATCGCGCCCATTCTCGGCAGCACCACCCTGATGCTGTTCGTGCTGACCCCGGTGATGTGGACGACCAAGACCCTGCAATCGCAGATGGGCACTGGCGACCGCGCCCGGTTGGCCGAACTCGTTCCGACGTTCCACTATCTCGAAATCGTCCGGGCCCCGCTGCTCGGCGAACCGCAGGAACTGCGGCACTGGGTGGTCGTCGGCGCGATCACACTGGTGGGCTGGATCGTGGCGATCTTCGCCATGAAGCAGTACCGTTCGCGCGTGCCGTACTGGGTATAGGAGCGCCCCGATGAGTCGTGTGAGTATCGAAACCCAGCAGGCGTGGGTCGAATTCCCGATCTTCGACGCCAAATCGCGGTCGTTGAAGAAAGCGTTCCTCGGCAAGGCAGGCGGCGCGATCGGGCGCAACCAGTCCGACGTCGTCGTGGTCGAGGCGTTGCGCGACATCAACCTTTCGCTCCGAGAGGGCGACCGGATCGGCCTGGTCGGGCACAACGGCGCGGGCAAATCGACGCTGCTGCGGCTGCTCTCGGGCATCTACGAACCCTCGCGCGGCAGTGCGCGCATCCGCGGCAGGGTGGCGCCGGTATTCGATCTCGGTGTCGGCATGGACCCGGAGATCTCTGGTTACGAGAACATCATCATCCGCGGCCTTTTCCTCGGGCAGACGCGCAAGCAGATGCTGTCGAAGATCGATGAGATCGCCGATTTCACCGAACTCGGAGAATATCTGTCCATGCCGCTGCGCACCTATTCCACCGGCATGCGGGTTCGCCTCGCGATGGGTGTGGTGACCTCGATCGATCCGGAGATCCTTCTGCTCGACGAGGGGATCGGCGCAGTGGATGCCGAGTTCATGAAGAAGGCCAGAATCCGGTTGCAGTCCTTGGTCGCGCGATCGGGCATTCTGGTTTTTGCCAGCCATTCCAATGAATTTCTCGCGCAACTGTGCGATTCCGCGCTGTGGATCGATCACGGGCAGATTCGATTGCGTGGCGGTATCGAAGAAGTGGTGCGAGCGTATGAAGGTCCGGACGCGGGGAATCACGTCGCGACCGTGCTGCGCGAAATGGAAGCCGAACGGGCCATCGGAACCGAGCGAGAACTGGAGCGAAATCAGGCATGAGTGAGCCGACCGGGCAGGACACCCCGATCGACGCAGGGGCGCAGGCCCGGGTCGGCTCCGAGCCGGAGGGCTCCGGCGCCGCGGCGGGCGAGGACGGCGGCGCGAACACGCAGGACGCCGGTGCGGCGCCCGATACCGGGCCAGGCGCCCGCATCGTGGCCGTCGTCGTCACGCACAAGCGCCGCGAGCTGCTCGCCGAGTCACTGAAAGTCGTTGCGTCCCAGTCGCGGCCGGTGAACCACCTGATCGTGATCGACAACGGCAACGAACCGGAGGTCGCCGATCTGGTGCGCGACCAGCCGGTCGAATCCACCTACCTCGGCTCGGCGCACAACCTCGGCGGCGCGGGCGGATTCGCGCTCGGCATGCTGCACGCGCTGAGCATCGGCGCGGACTGGGTGTGGCTCGCCGACGACGACGGCAGGCCCGAAGGCGCGGACGTGTTGTCCACTCTGCTGGACTGCGCGGACCGGCACGGGCTCGTCGAGGTGTCACCCGTGGTCTGCGACATCGACGAACCCGACCGCCTCGCGTTTCCGCTGCGCCGGGGCGTGGTCTGGCGGCGGCTGCGCTCCGAACTCGGCGACGAGGATTTCCTGCCCGGCATCGCCTCCCTGTTCAACGGCGCGCTGATCTCGGCGAAGGCTGTTGACGTGATCGGCGTTCCCGACCTGCGCCTGTTCGTCCGCGGCGACGAGGTCGAGGTGCATCGCCGCCTGGTTCGCTCCGGCGTCCCCTTCGGCACCTGCCTGCAGACGGCGTACCTGCACCCCAACGGCGCGGCCGAGTTCAAGCCGATCCTCGGCGGCCGCATGCACACCCAGTACCCGGACGATCCGGTGAAGCGCTACTTCACCTACCGCAACCGCGGCTATCTGATGTCCCAGCCCGGCATGCGCAAACTCCTCCCCCAGGAATGGATCCGCTTCGCCTGGTTCTTCCTCGTCACCCGCCGCGACCCCGCCGGCCTGCGCGAATGGTTCCATCTACGCTCCCTCGGCCGCCACGAACAATTCGGCAAACCCGACTGACAGTGCCCGCGGCACGTACCCGATTCCCTCCTCACACCAATTGAGCGGCGTGCGAGAAATTAATCGAGGGTGCGAGAACTTCGGAGGGCGCCGGTGCCGCTCGACGACACGGTCGCACTGATCGGGCCCTCCGGTGCTGGGAAGTTCACCCTTGGCAACGCGCTGCTCGGCGCGGAGGTGTTCGCCACCAACGCAGTCCGTGCAGCGAACAAGAAGGGCAGGCACACCACAGTGCATCGGGAGCTGCGTCCACTGCCCGGCAGTGGGACGCTGATCGATACATTCGGCTGCGCGGCGTCGAGCTGTGGGGTGCTCCCCAAGGGATCGAGAAGACCTTCAGCGATATCGAATCCCTTGCCGCACAACGCCGTTTCGGCGATTGCGCGCACCGCGGCGAACCGGGGTGCGCGGTGCTGGAGGCGGTCGAGACCGGTGCGCTGACCAGCTCCGACTCGCCAGTCACCACCAAACCCGCGGGAGAACGGGTGGATCCAAGCGTGCACCGATAAGCGGCTGAAGGCCGAACGCGAAAAGCCTGGCAGGGCAGCACGAAGCAGCAGCGCAGACTGAACAAGGAGCGGAACTCGCGGCGTTGATTCCGTCGGCGCACGGTAGGGTCGGCTCGCACTGTTCGCTATATGGGAGGGATACATGAGTCACCCCGGCGGGTACCCGCCTCATGGCCAGCAACCCGGGCAATGGCCTGGACAGCCGGCGTTCGGTCAGCAGCCGCCCGTCGGCCAGTACCCGCCCCCACAGGTGCCCGCGCAGTACGCGCCGCCCGCGGGGCAGAATCCGAGCCAACCGCATCTCGTACAGCCCGCGGTGGGGCAGCCCCCGTATGGGCAGCCCGTGCCGCAATACGGCCAGCCCCAGCAGGCCGGCCAGCCCCAGCAGTTCGGGCAGCCGCAACCGTTCGGGCAGCCGCAACCGTTCGGGCAGCCGCAACCGTTCGCGCCGCAGCAGGCCTATGGCCAGCCCGCCGATCCGCCGGGCATCACGATCGATGCCTCGTACTCCGGCTGGGCGTTCCTGCTCGCGCTGACCAAACCGAAGATCCTGGTCAACGGGCAGCGGGTGCCGAACACCCGCTGGGGCGCGAACCATATTCCGGTCGGCCCGGGCCAGTACCACGTCCGGGTCGCCACGCCGTGGCTGTTCGACATGGGTCCGGCCACCGTGACAGTGCCGATGGCCGAGGGCCAGGCCACGCGGTTCTATTACAAGGCACCCGTGGTGATCTTCCTCAATGGCGCGATCGGCCCGGTGCCCCAGAAGGCGCCCGGCATGGTGTTCCTGTACATCAGCTGGGCGCTGGCCGTGCTGATCATCCTGTTGAACATCCTGACGCTGGCGACGCTCTAGCGCGAAAGGGCACCGAAACCCGGTGCCCTTTCTTACCACCCACTATGCAACTGATTGCATATTACCGGGGTTTACGCTTAATGTGCACAGCGCCGACAGCTGCGGGCATCCCACCCGCGGCAGACACGAAGGAGCAGGTCACATGACAGAACCGGGTTCCAAGCCGCTCGCTGGCCGGACAATGATCATGTCCGGCGGCAGCCGTGGCATCGGGCTGGAGATCGCCAAGCGGGCCGCGGCCGACGGCGCGAACATCACCCTGATCGCCAAGACCGACCAGCCGCACCCCAAGCTTCCCGGCACCATCCACACCGCCGCCGCGGAACTGACGGCAGCGGGCGGTCGGGTGCTGCCATTCGTCGGCGACGTCCGCATCGACGAGTCGGTGGCGGAGGCCGTGCGGCAGACGGTCGAGCGGTTCGGCGGCATCGACATCGTGGTGAACAACGCCTCCGCGATCGACCTGTCCCCCACCGACGCGCTTCCGATGAAGAAGTACGACCTCATGCAGGACATCAACTGCCGAGGCAGCTTCTTGCTCTCCAAGCTGAGCATCCCGCACCTGCGCGAATCGGCGAAGGCCGGGCGCAACCCGCACATCCTCACCCTCTCCCCGCCGCTGAACCTGGACCCGAAGTGGGCGGGCGCGGCGCTGGGCTACACCATCGCAAAGTACGGGATGTCGCTGACCACGCTCGGGCTCGCCGAGGAGCTGAAGGGCAACGGCATCGGCGTCAACTCGCTGTGGCCGCGCACCACCATCGCGACGGCCGCGGTCAAGAATCTGCTCGGCGGCGAGGAAATGGTATCCACCTCGCGCACCCCCGACATCTACGCCGACGCCGCCTACCTCGTGCTCACCTCGCCGGCCGAGGAGACCAGCGGCAACTTCTTCATCGACGACGAAGTCCTCGCCGCCCACGGCATCACCGACTTGGACAAGTACCGCGTCACCCCCGGCACCGGCGAACTCACCACCGACCTGTTCTTGCCCGCATCTCCGCGTATTTAGGCCGTACCGGTCAGGCACCCTAAAGCAGCGTTCAGGGCCTTGACCAGTTTGGAGTACCCGGCGAGCTACCCATGTGCACACCCGCCTCGCCACGTTTCTTGCCGGACGTGCGGCTACCAGAAGAACGGCGGAGCCGATTACCAACCCGACAATCGATCTCGCACGTACATGGGTAACTCGCCGGGTACGCCCAGAACACAATCGGCACCCAGCGCAGGACCTGAACGCAAATCCCGCGCCACCCGACTAGTACGGCCTAAAGATCCGGAGAGGCGGAACTGCCGTACAACCGCTCCCAGTTGGCGCGGCTGGTGAGTTCCGGCACGGCGGCACGGTACTGCGCCTGCACTGTGGGCAGTTCGCGGCGCAGGCGGCGCAGCACGCGCAAGGTGCGGCGCAGCAGCTGACGGGCGCGGGCCTTGTCGCGCCTGCGCACCCGCACCCCGGACTGCGAGGCATCGGTGACCACGACGTGGTCGAACAGCGAGACGTGCCACCAATAGGCGTCTTCCCTGGTGACGCCGATGACACCGTGCTGGGTCCGGCCGAACCACTGGTTCAGTGCACGCTTGATCAGCACCAGCGTCACACGGCTTGGTTCCCCACCGGCACGGCGCAATTGGATGTCGGCCGAGCGCACCGGCGGCGTCGCGGCCGGGTGCTTGATCGTCTCGCCGTACTCACCCCGGCTGGTGCGGGCGGCGGCCAGCGCCGCGACACCGCCGTCGCGCAACACCTCGGGCCCACGCAGAAAGTCCTCGATGCCCTGCAGCGTGGTGTGCACCAGGCCGTATTGCATGGCGACCAGATGTTCGGCCAGCTCACGGAACAGCTTGTGGCTGATCGCCTTCGCGTCCAGATCCGCGTGCAGCGAACCGACGATCAACGAGTTACGCGTGCTGAAGTAGCGTGCCCAGTCGTCGTAGTCCTTCCAATAGAAGTCCGCGTGCCACACCGCGGCGTTGGGCAGCGTGACGGTGACGAAACCGTTCTCGCGCGCCCGGATGCCGTATTCCACGTCGTCCCATTGGAAGAAGATCGGGACCGGAAGACCGATCTTCGCGACCACCTCGGCCGGGATGAGGCAGGTCCACCAGGCGTTGTAGCCCGCGTCTACGCGGCGCTCCTGGTTCTTCTTCAACATGCTGGTATTGCGCAGCGCCTTCGGCACCTTCTGTCCGTGCCGCAGCCGGTGCAGGTGTACTTCCTCGGCGCCGACGTTGAGGTAGTCGGGGTTGAGCAGAAACAGCATCTGCGCGCCGACCAGAGTCGGCTCCACCGTCATGTTGGCGAAGGCGTTGAGCCGCAAAACCGTTTCCGGCTCGCAGAGAATGTCATCGTCCATCAGGATGACGTCGGCGTGCTCGTTGGCCGCGGACACCTCGTACAGACCACGGGTGAAGCCGCCCGCGCCACCGAGATTCGGCTGGCGAATGTAGCGCAGCTTGTCACCGAAGACCGGTGCGACCTCCTGGTAGCGCGGCCGGTTCTCGACCAGATCGGTGCCCTGGTCGACGACGTACACCGCGTCGATGGCCGCGAGCACGGTCGGGTCGGAGGAGAGCGCGGCGACGGTCTCGGCGCAGTCCTCGGCGCGGTTGAAGGTGCAAATGGCGATGGCGACCGGCCGCACACGCTCCGGCGCCACCGTGCTCCAGGTCAGCTCCGCGATGCCGAGCTCGCCGCCGACGGCGTCGAACTCCAGCCACAGCGCGCCGCCGTCGACATACTGATCGAGCGGCGCGGTCAGCGTCAACGTACCGCCGTCGTTCACGTGTGCGCTGTCGATGATCCTGCGGTGCCCCGCGATGTCGGAGGCGACCACCCGGACCGCGGCCTTCTTCGCGACCTCGAGCACCATAGTGGCCCGTACCTCGGTGACCGTGGTCCAGCGCTGCCAATAGCTGGCGGCGAACCGGCCGAAGTAGGTATTGGTGTGCGCGGTCGCGCCCTTGTCCAGTCTCAGCGTCTGGCGTTCCCGACGCGCGCCACCCTTGACGACGGCATAGAGCTCGTCGCTCACCTTGGCCGACGGACCGGTGAAGATGCCGCGCTGCAGCACCAGCAGATCCGGTGCCCGATGGTCGGCGCGCAGCGAAGCAGGCGCGTCAACAGCCGTCGAGCGATCGTTTGTTTCGGTAACGGCTTGGGTAGCCGACTGATCCATGAAATCCTCGAAATTCTCATTGTGCCGGACGGGACAGATACGCCCCTGGATTGCCGTTCACGGCGGGGGTGAGGATATCAACCGGCCCGGTAACGTGCCTGCTTCGGAACAGGGCGGCCGTATCGCCACACCATTGCTAGTCGTTCGCCGAAGCGTTGACCGCGACGCTGTCGCCAGCCTTGCTCGACCCTGTGAAGACGAATGTGTCATAAGCCCAGTAGCGGAACACAACTGCCACGATCTGCCCGATCAGCGTGCCGGAGATATTGTCCGACAGCGGGCTCGACAAGTCGAGTACGTAGCGGGAGAAACCGAGACAGCCCAGTTGCAGAGCGATCGCGACGACGTTGAACACCGCGTATAAAAGGTATTCGCGACCAGGGTTGTCGGTTTGCTTGTGTGCGAAGGTCCACCACTTGTTGCCGAAGTAGGTGACCACTGTGGCCACCACGATCGCGATGATCTTCGCGGGCAGCGGGTAGTGGTAGAGGACGCCCGCTCCACCCCAGAACACCAAGAGGTTGTAGGTCCCCGCGTCGACGAGGAACCCGATCGCGCCGACCACCAGGAAGGCCCCGCCCTGCCGCAGCGCGGTGAGCACCTTCCGGACGATCGACCCCGGCTCCTGCGTCACAGACTCGCCTGCGGGTGCGGTGGACTCACTGGTTGGCACGGCCCGACGCTACCGCAGGCCACGGCGAACGGGCGGCGAGTGCGAATTCGTCAGTCGGCACGGTGAGGTCGGCCACGCGTTCTCTGTGAGATCCCTGTACCCTCCCGGTGTTCCCAAATTCACCACCGATCGCGAGGATTGACCCGGGTGGACTCCACCGAGCTTCGTATTGCCGCCGTGGTTCCCTGCCACAACGAAGAGGCTTCGGTCGCCAAGGTCGTCGCCGACCTGCAGGCCGCCGTGCCGGGAATCAGCGTCTACGTCTACGACAATCTGAGCACGGACAAGACCGCCGAGCGGGCCCGTGCGGCCGGAGCGATCGTTCGACACGAGCACACCAAAGGCAAGGGCAACGTAGTGCGCCGCGCCTTCGCCGATATCGAAGCCGACGTCTACCTGATGATCGACGGCGACGACACCTACGAGGCGTCGGCCGCGCCGCTGATGATCAAGACACTGCTCGACGGCCCCTACGACCACGTGCTGGGCGTGCGCAGGCAGGACGAGGGCGCCTCGGCCTACCGTGCGGGCCACGAGACCGGCAACAAGGTGCTCAACGGCGTAGTCGGCAAGGTGTTCGGGGAGAACGTCGAAGACATGCTGTCCGGCTTCCGGGTGTTCTCTCGCCGGTTCGTGAAGAGCTTCCCCGCGGTCTCCCGCGAGTTCGAGATCGAGACCGAGCTGACCGTGCACTCGCTGCACCTGCGGGTGCCGCGGACGGCGGTGCCGGTCGGCTTCCGCGATCGTCCCGCGGGCAGCGCGAGCAAGCTGCGCACGTACCACGACGGATTCAAGATCCTCGCGTTGATCATCGGGCTGGCCAGGCACGAACGGCCGGTCGCGTTCTACGGCCTGTTCGGGACGCTGAGCTGGCTGGTCTCGATCGTCCTCACCATCCCGATCGTCGTCGAGTTCTACAACACCCACGAGGTACCGCGCTTCCCCACGCTGTTCCTCGGCTTCACCCTGCTGTTGCTGGGCAGCCTTGCGTGGACCGCGGGCCTGATCCTGGACGGCATCCGCCGCTCACGGCATGAGACCGCGCGTCTGACCTACCTGCGATATGCGGCGGTGAGCGCGGACGGCGCACCCGCCGACGACAACGGCGGTGACGCCCGTGACGGTGGAGCCGGGCGTTGACGACATCGGCGGATCGGACCGCGGCACAGACCTCGGACACCGCACCGCTGCCCACAGTGGCCACCGCGCCGCTGCCCGCCGCTGACCTCGATGGTGCGGCCAGGGCTACCGCTGACCAGCCCGCGAGCGGCGCGATCATAGGTTTCGCGCGCCGGATCGGGACACGCCTCGGCGCCGCGACGGTCGCCTTCACCGTGCTCGCCGCGATCTTCGGCGCGCTGTTCAGCGTCCTCACCCCGTCGTTCTGGGGTCATGACGAGATCACCCAGTTCGGCCGCGCCTACCAGGTCGCGCACGGCGGGTTCGGCCCGCAGCGGATTCACGACGAACGCGGCATCTCCTATGGCGGCGACGTCCCATCCAGCATCAGCAAGCTGATGGGCTACGCGATGAAGGACTACACGACCAACCCGGACGAGCCCGATCCGATGGTGGAGAATCCCGGCGGCTACGAGCAGCTGGAGAGCACACCGGTCTCGGACGCCACCGAACCGGTCTGGTTCACCAACACCGCCGCATACTCGCCTGTCCCCTACGTGCCGGCCGCGATCGGCATCCGGCTCGCCGAGCTGTTCGGGCTCGACGTAGGCGGCCTCGTCCTGCTCACTCGGCTCGCCGGGCTGGCGGCCTACCTCGCGGTGGTCGGCTTCGGCCTGTTCGCGCTGCGTGCGCACCGGGTGCAGTGGCTCGCGTTCACCGTCGCCGTGCTGCCGATCGCGGTGTTCCAGGCGGGTACGGTCACCGCCGACACCATGACCAACGCGCTGGCCATCCTGGTCTCCGCGCTGCTGGTGAAGTCCCTGTTCCTCGGCGAGCGACTCGGCCGGGTGGAGATCGGCGCGCTGCTGACGGCGACGATCCTGCTTCCGGTGAGCAAGCCGACCTACGTGCTGCTCGCGATGCTCGTCGTGCTGGTGCCCGCCGACCGGTTCGGGTTCACCGGCTGGCGGCGCGGTATCCCGTGGGCCTTCGCCGCGGCGGGCGCGCTCGCCTTCGCGGTGTGGATGAAGATTGCCGCGCCGACCGGCGACGGCATGGGGCTGATGCGGCCGCAGCACCAGTGGCACTCGGTTCGCACCGGTGACCAGCTGAGCGGTATCCTGCGCCACCCGCTGGATTTCGTCCACGTGTTCGGTGAGAGCATCGCGCTGCGCGACGAGCGCTGGTTCAGCCAGTTCTTCGGCGAACTCGGCTTTGCCTACGTCGACGTTCCAGCCGTGGCGATGCTGGCCTGCCTGCTCGCGTTCGCGGTGAGCGTCGGCGTCGCCGACCGGATGAACGCTGCCAATTTCCGGCGCACGCTGATCGTGGCGCTCACCATGGCGGCGAGCGTGGCGATGATCTACGTGACGCTCTACATGTCGTTCACGCCGGTCGGCTACTACATCATCGACGGCGTGCAGGGCCGCTACTTCGTGCCCTTGGCGATCGTCGGGCTCGCGGTGCTGCTGCGCTGGATGCCTTTGCGGCTCACCGACACCGCCGGGAAGACGCCAACGGTAGGCCCGGCTGTCACCGTGGTCGCGGCGTCGACCGTGGCGCTGATCGCGGCCGCGGCGAAGTACTACACCGTCGTCTGGGGCTGACCCACAGCGGAATCCGAGCGTGCCACCGCGCCCGCGCTCGAGGCAGTCCAGTGCTGCGCTTATCGCCCTGCTCGATCGTCGTCTCGTTGTACCCCTGCTCGCGGAACAGCCGGAACCCCTCCAGGTGAATCTCCGGCGGGTTCACTCCTTCTTCCGCTCACGATCCCGCCGGCGAGGGACGAAGTTCGCGCCGATGGATCCGGCACCACCGCCGCCGAGCAATCGCACCGACATGACTCGACGTGGGGATCTCACGCCGGCGACGGACTCGGACAGCGAGGCCGCAAGCGTAGACCGGAGTTGCATTGTGATCTGAGTCACATTGCGATAGAAGTGGTCGATGTCGCTCGTTGCGAAAAACCGGGGCAGCGTAGGCGTTTCGCCGATTACGCGTGACCACAAGAATCAACAGCGAACATATTTAAAAAAGGTCACGATCTGGTCACTACGCGTTAGCTGGTCTAGATTTTGCTGGTCCAGTCCCCTCCGAACGCTTCACATCGAGGTTCGAAACAAATGCTGATGAGGAAATTCGCCGCGACGTCGGCACTGCTGATCGCCGCCCTCGGCGTCACCGCAGGCACCGTCAACGCGGCCCCGGCCACCGAGGCCGACAACGACGCGGTGAACTTCACCGCGCACAACACCGACACCCAGTCCATCATCACGACCGATGCCGGTTCCATGGTCGTCGAGGACGGCGTCTTCGAAGTCAAGGCCGCCAACGGTAACGTGCTCACCGGCGTGCCGCTGACCTTCCGGGTGGACGACTTCGAGTTCCCAGTCGCTGCCGATATCGCGGACCACACCGCCACCCTGACCCCACAGTTCGACATGGAGCACGCGATCTACAAGCCGGTCGCCCTTCCCTTCGAGGACAAGGCTCCGTGGAAGACCGAATACGACCGTGAACAGGCCGCCTGGAACCGCATGAAGGACACCATCGCGACCGGTGCCACCATCGGCACCATGGTCGGCGGCCTCGGCGGCGGCGCTGTCGGCTGCGTCCTCGGTGGCATCGCCGGCGCGACCGTCGCCGCGGCGACCATCGTCGGCCTGTTCGGCGCGTTCATCCCGGCCGCCGCCATCGGCTGCCTCGGCGGCATCATCGCCGTCGGCGCCCTCGGCACCCTCGCCGGCCAACT
>NZ_JBFRFQ010000064.1:0-32506 GCF_052114905.1 Nocardia sp. 2TAF39 | reverse complement strand
CACGCCGAAGACGATCCAACCCCCGCGTCGTCAAACGCAAAATCCTCAAATGGGCAGCAAAACGCACCCATCACACCCAGCACCCGCAACCGACTCACGACCCGAAACTCACAATCAAAGCACCTTAACTGAACGGTATTGAGGCTAAGACCCAGCACCCACCCGGCGGGCGCATTCCCGTAATCCTGTCTCGATACGGACGCACCGCCAGCAGTGAGCCGCCAGCGGTGACCATCACCCCGCCGGGTGGCGTGCCACCAACGACAGCACACACGGCAGGGGTGAAACACGATGGGGTTCAACTGGTGGCGCGAGCCCGAGCCAGACGACACATCAGTTCAAGCGATCATCGATCGCGTGCAGGACGAGTGGCGAGCGCAGCGCCGACGCGAACGCGTTCGCACCGAGCTGCCCGACGCGGGGGTGTGGCCTACCGGGTGGCCGCATGAGGCACCGGATCACCCGCTCACCAGTCCCGAAGCGCACCTGACCATGCAGCGGCACAGAGACTGTCGCACCGACCAATGTCCGCGCAAGGCAGCAGCTCGCCAAGTACTGATTGACACCGGGCGAATGAAGCCTGACACGTCCAGGGAGCCTTAGTGACGTTCGTGCACGACGGTATGCGGTCCGAGGCGAGACTTAACCGATCGCTCAGCCGACAGCGGTGCTCCACGTCTCGATCCTCACGTTGCTTCAGATGATCGGCCCGAAGTTTCCGGGCAGATCAAATGATCACCAAGACCGGCTGGCCGAGCTGATCAACTATTGAACTCCAGTCGTTCCCACTGGAGCGCTGCTCGCCAGCGCTCTCGCTGGAACGCCCAGTCTTGGACCACCTTCACCACAGCGTCGAACGCGGGTGAGAAGGCGCTGTCCCACGGCGCATCATCGCTGACCACAGAGCGGAAATGCGCATCCGGCCCACCGTCGCGGAACTCGATGATGTAGCTGTGGCCGTCGTCCGGGCTCACTTGCTCGTCGAGATGCAGCTGTATGTAGTAGTCACCAGGATCGGGCCCATCGAGCCGGTCGACCACCACGAACGGAACGCTCAGATTCAGGTCCGCGATGATGTCGTGCAGGTCCTCCGCGGAAGGGTTGTCGATAGTGCGATAAGAATCCGTCACGACGATCCGCGTGGTCGAGTCTTCAGCCACCTGGACAACAGTACGGAATTGCGGTCGACGCGATCATCCGCGAGTCCCGGATGACTGGTTTCGCCACCGCCGAATTCTTCATCCTTACTGTGGTGGTGGCCGCCGTCGCCGTACTCTGCGCGGTGTCGCATCCGATCGCGATACCGTGACTGACGGTCTGCTCCGCCGTCGCACTGGCAATTCGGGACGATGCCCACCGGCGACGGTCCGCCCCAGAACTGACTACCCCGCCGAGCCGCTGGACGACAGCCGGTCACGGAGTTGCTCCCGCAGCCGCCGAACGCCAGGGGCCTGTGATGCCGGTAGTAATTCGCCCGGGTAGCCGCCCGGAAGATCGCCCACGGGTCTTTTCGCGACTTCTGCACCTGGCTGTTGGAAATCGGCGCCGATTCGGCTGTCGAGGCGGTAGGGATCCGAGGACAGGCGATACCCGACAATTCGTCGAAGCCGTGCGAGTTCCGCTCGGACCGTCACTTCTTTTCCGGTGCTGCCGTACAGCTCTCGGGCCAAGGTTGCCGCGGTCAGTCCATCCGGATTGGCCAGCAGGAGAACTACCACCTCGCTGTGCCGGAGACTGAGTTCGTGAGCGATCCCGTCCATCCACAGTACGGCGCGGTCACGACCCAGCGCGCTCACTCGTGGGGCTAGTTCGCCCGAAATGTCGTTCGGCAGTGCGTAGACGGAGAACGGGCCGCTTGGCGACAGTCGTTCGACAACGACCCGACGTCCATCGGGCAGTCTGGTTACCCCCTCTATCACCGGTGCGGGCCACCTGGCGGGCAGCCACCCCGCCGGCGCCGCATGCAGCAATCGCCCCTCCTCCGACACAAGGGCACAGTGGTCGCCGACACGGTTGAGGACGCGGTCGAGGTAACGAATGCGCAATTCCGCATCACGTTGCCGGACAAGGTCACGCAGATGCGCCTCCGCGAGGCGGGCTGCCGTCGTAACCAACGGCAGCGCAAGCGAACTCGTGTTGCGGAGTTTGCTGGTGATGTCGACGACTCCGATCACCGCACCGGTGGCCGGGTCCCTGATGGGGGCCGCCGTGCAGGTGAAGTCCGCGGCAACGGACAGGTAGTGCTCGGTGCCGCGGACCTGGAAGGGTCTGCCGAGGGCCAGGGCTGTGCCGACGCCATTGGTACCTGCTTCGGTTTCGTGCCAGCGTGCTCCCGGGACGAGGTTTGCCCGTTCTGCCACATGGCGGGCGTCGGAATCGCCATGGACCCAGAGGAGATGGCCGTCGGCGTCGGCACCGAACAACACGTGGCCCGGCATCGACGCCGCAGTCTCCAGACTCGCGAACAGCGTCGGCCAGATGCTGGCCATCTGATGTTCGCGGCGCCAGGTGCGGACCTCGTCTTCAGCCAAACCTACTTGGGGAAGATGCCGGTCGGGATGCAGACCCCAGCGTTGCGCACGATCCCATGAGGCGCGTACATCCGCACGCACCAACTGCGTCTGCCTCGTCACCAACCGCGTCTGCCTCGTGTCATGCCAGTCGGCTCGGGATTGTCCCGCCGGTTTCCCCGCTGAATCGTTCACGGCGTCGAAAAGAGCCTAACCCTGTTGCAATCTCGCTGCAACGGCGACGTCATCGCTGCAACGTTTATGCAACCCCGCCTTTTCGCCTTGCTTTGCGAAGGCGGGCATGCCATGGGCGCGAAGGCGATTCTCATTATTTACGGCAGGACGATGAGCACCACATCCCGAGCTTCTCGGCAACCGTCGACCGCGCTGTCGAGTAATCGGGTGATCGCCGTAGACATTCCCGCTCTGCCGCAATGTGAGTAAGCCGGTCCGCAACCATTCGGCTCTCATGCAACGTGTACGCAACCCCTCGCAGCCGCCTTGGCCGGTGCCGGCGGGCACGCCATGGTACGAGAAGACAATTTTCCACGATCTGGAGGTCATTGATGCCCTACCTGGAACTGCCGGATGGCGTGCCGATGTACTACGAGGATCACGGTGCCGGTCGTCCCGTCGTGCTTATTCACGGCTGGACGATGAACTCCACTTTCTGGGCACAGAACGTCCCTGCGCTGTCAGAGGGCAATCGAGTGATCACGGTGGACCTGCGCGGACACGGTGCCTCCGGTAAGACCGACGATGGCCATACTCTGGCGCAGTACGCGCGCGACATCCGTAGCCTGCTGCAGCATCTCGCACTCGATGACGTGTGCCTGGTGGGCTGGTCGATGGGTGCCGCCGTGATATTCGCGTACGTGCGGCAATTCGGATGTGGGCAGTTGCGATCGGTGGTCTTCGTCGATCAGTCACCGCGTTTCCTCGGTACGCAGGGGTGGGACTTCCCGCTCCAAGGGGGCTATACCGAGAGTGACCTCGCAGTGTTCGTTCAGGCGGTGAAACACGCTCGCCCGTCGGTGATCAAGCCGTTCATCGCCGCCTGCTTCGCCGAAGCACCGCCTGGCGACGTGATCGACGCCGTGTATGCGGAGACGACGAAGATGTCGACTTCGGCGGCATGCGCCATTTGGTACGACATGGCCTTCGCCGATTTCCGGCCGGTACTGTCCGAGGTTACTGTGCCGACGCTGCTGATCTATGGTGCGCAAAGCAAGATATTCCCGGGCCCACTCGCCGAATGGCTTGCCTCGCAGCTTCCGAATGCGGAGGCAGTGCGGTTCGAGCAGAGCGGTCACGTACCGTTCTTCGAGGAACCGGAGCGCTTCAACAAAGCCCTCGCTGCATTTCTTTGAAATATGTCATGAAAGCCGTTTCCGTGACATTCCGAGGCCGCGGAAACGGCTTTCACGGCCTCGCTGCATCCATCCCGGTGGAAAGTGGCACAGGTGAGGTCGATGCTCAGTGCCGTACCGAGATCACCAATGAGGAACCATGGCCACCATCATCTCTCCAGCCGCTCGAGGCGCCGAACCAGGAACTGTCACAGGCGCTGTGAAAACTACAGCGGCAAGGGCATTCGAGAAATGAAGGCCGAACATCCGACGCAACGAACGATAGTAGACCGGATGGAACCGTTGCTGTCCGGCGAGGAGCTGCTGCGTGCCATCCGCGGTGACCGCGCTGGTGACCATCCGTTGGCGCGGTGGGCGTGCCTGCTCGCCGGCCTGCATCGCACAGCCATCGCCGACCACGATGAAGCGGTTGTGGCGCCCGAGAATGGTGGTGCGCGTGGCTATCTCGTGCATGCGATCGACGTGTGGACCGAGCAGCAGGTACCGCAGCACCATCAGGGTGTCGCACTGCACACCGAGACGCTCGGATCGGTGATCGATCGCATCGCAGACGCCAAGGTTCGTGCCGATGCCGTGCTCATGACCTGCGCGAACGCCGGAGATCCTCGGATGCACGCCGCTTGGTTCCGACTGGCCGAGCTGGTCGACGGATACAACGACCTGGTCGCGCAGGTGGTCGTCGGGGTGCGGCGACTGCCGGTACCGGCGGGGGAGGGCTGGTGACCACGCGGCGTCACGAGTGCATGCTGCCGGGCAAAGACTCGCTGCTGGAGGCGTGCCGAGGGTGGCCGAAGGGCCGCAATCCGATCCTTACCGCTGCCGGTGAACTCGCCGAGCTCCACGAGGTACGGTTGCGCCGACCAGCTGGGGAGACCGACGAGATCGATCGGGCACGGTTGCGGTGGGCGGAGGCCATCGACCGCTGGGTAGCGGTCATGACACCAGTGCCGTCGCCGCATGCGCTGCTGCACACCGAGACCGTGGGGCATATCGTCGACCGGATGGCTCAGCTCACGGCGCACGCATACTTGATGCTGACCAACGGGTTCGAGATGGTGTTCTACGACGTCCGGACCCAGCTCGACGATCTGGCCACCGGCTACGAGGATCTCGTCACCGAACTGCATGCCGGCACCCGACGCCTGCCCATTCAACTCGGCAGCCGGTAGCCGCTTCCGGCGCGTGTGGGAGATTGCGAGATTCTCAGTACTCGTTCAACGGAGCAGAGGGGGGAAAGGTGACCGGCAGAGCCGCCAAGGCCCGGTGGAAGGGACCAGGCCGCCAGGTCGGTGCGTCGGCCGGTATGGCCAGCTGGATCTCGGGCAGCGCATCGAGAAGCTGATCGATCGCGTCCTGAGCGATCAGGTAGGCCAGCGACTGCGCGGGGCAGGCGTGTGGGCCGATGCCCCACGCCAGATGCGAGCGATTGCCGGTGTGATTCTCGGTCCGGATCGCGGGGTCGTTGTTGCAGCCGGCCATGCTGATGAGGATCGGCTGATGCGCGGGCAGCCAGACGTCGTCGATGAGGATCGGCTGACGGGGATAGGTGGTGAGGAGGTTCGCCAGCGGCGGGTTGTCGAACAAGACTTCGTCCAGGGCGTCGCGGGTGGACAGGGTCCCGCCCAGGACACTTCCGCCGAAGCGTTCGTCGGTGAGGATCAGCAGCAGGGTGTTGCCGATCAGGTTCTGTTGCAGTTCGATCCCGGCGCCGTAGAAGCTCGTCAGCTGGTGGATCATTTCCAGTTCATCGAGTTCGGCCGGATGCCGCAGCAGTAGCGAGGTGATGTCGTTGCCAGGATGGGTCCGTTTGAGGGCCACCAGTTCCAGCAGCGCCTCGGCGATCATCTTGTTGCCGTCCTCGGCTTCGATCCCCTCGAGCATCGCGGCCATGCCTGCGGCGACCCGCTGTCCGATCTCCGGCGGGCAGCCGAGCAGGGAATCGGTGACCGCGAAGGCAAGCGGGAACGCGTACTGGCTGATCAGGTCGGCTGCACCGGCCTGGCAAAAGGTGTTGACCAGCGGGATGGCGATCTTCTCCACGGTGGCGTCGAGAGCGTACAGATCTACCGCGTCGATACTCATGGTGATTGCCTGCCGGTAGCGCAGGAGGACCGCTCCGTCGTTTCGACTCCCGTTGGGACGCCACTCCATAAGCGGCCGGACGGGGCAGTCGGCCGGGATGTTCTGCTGCCAGGTGCGCGGATCGGCAGGGAAGTGCTCGGGATCGTTGAGGATCCGCAGCGCGGTGTCATACCCGACCACCAACGTGGCCGGCACGCCCGGCGCCAGCTCAACCGGAGCCAAAGAGCCGTACTGTCTTCGCATTTCGTCGTAAGCACGGTGCGGATCCGAGGCGAATTCCGACGAGTACAGCGGCACCCTCGGACCTTCGGAAGCCATCGGCGAGCCGTGGACGACCGGACAGGTCGGAGTGTCCGCCCGGGACTGTGGCGTACTCAAGGATGTAACTCCAGATGTTCGTGTGTTCTGGGGACGCGGTCATCCGCGCATCCCCGTTTTCGGCCGCCGAACAACTGCTGCTACTTTGAGTAGCCTACTTTCCAAAGGTATTTCGTGCCAATTCTGCCGCGCCGCATCGGCTGCAGCCGATGCGAAGTATCGCGCGTCGAACCCGGTTGGTGAAGGCCCGATGGTGTTGAGGCGTGCTTCCTTGCCGCTCACGACCTGGCCTGCCGGGCCTGCGTGAGCCGCCGATGTCTTTGATCACGACTCCGGCGCAGTAGCAAGCCATCCCGTGAGCGCGGTACTCGATCGATCATCGCCACGGTGCGGATAGCTTCCGATATGGTCGGGGGGTTCGCAGTACCGCGAAGGGATGACTGCCATGAATCTTCTTGTGCCCCAGAAGATCAACCAGGTTACCGGTAATTTTCGCCAAACCCGGGCCCGACTGGCCTGGCGCGCACAGCGGGCGGGTGCGCGGCTGGCTGAGCGCTACCCCGTCTCGGCGCGGCCGCTGGCCGAGCCGCCATCGGGTAGCGGACTGAAACCGGTGTCGGGAGACTTCGGTCTTCCCGGAATCGGGTACACCCTGCATGCGTTGGCTGATCCGATTCGCTTCTCGCGCAAGAGATTCGATCAGTGGGGGCCGATTCAGTGGTTCGGGTTGCTCGGTCGCCGCGTGGTCGGGATCGGCAGTCCGGAGGGGCTCGAGGCGGTCATGATGGACCGGAACAAGGCATTGTCGGCGCAGCGCGGTTGGGAATTCCTGATCGGCCCATTCTTCCGCGGTGGGCTCCTGCTCCGCGATTTCGACGAGCACCTGTTCCATCGGCGCATCATGCAGCAGGCTTTCACCAGGCCACGGTTGATCGGCTACCTGGATCTGACCACCCCGCGGATCACCAGCGGGATCGCGGGCTGGCGGCCCGGCAGCGACTTCCGCGTGTACAGCGCTATCAAGAAACTGCTGCTCCAGCAGGCCACCGAGGTGTTCGCGGGCGCCGAACTCGGCACGGAGGCCGCCCGGTTGGAGCGTGCCTTCGAGGACGCGGTGCGCGGTGGAGCGGCGCTGATCCGGACGAACATGCCAGGCGGGGTGTGGGCCCGCGGTTTGCGCGGGCGGCGGACGCTCGAGAGATACTTACGCCGCGAGCTGCCGAACAAACGCGCGGGCAACGGCAACGATCTGTTCAGCGTGCTGTGCCGGGCGACCACGGAGGAGGGGCATACTTTCACCGACGCCGAGGTGGTCGAGCACATGATCTTCGTGATGATGGCCGCGCACGACACCAGCACCATCGCCGCGTCCATGCTGGTCTACGAGCTCGCAAGGCACCCCGAGTGGCAGGATCGGCTGCGGGGCGAATCCGTCGCGCTGGGGAAGCCTTCGCTCGACTACGACGATCTCGATCATCTGCCCTCGCTGGACCTCGCGTTCAAGGAGGCACTGCGGATCTATTCACCGGTGGCCCAGCAGGTGCGCGAAACCATCAGGGACACCGATATTCTCGGTTACTACCTGCCGAAAGGGACACTCGTCCTGAGCGGCACGTACGCCATCATGCGCACCGACGAGTACTGGCACGATGCGGATGTCTTCGACCCGGAACGTTTCGCCGACCACCGCCGTGAGGACAAGTCCCACCGCTTCGCATGGGCTCCTTTCGGTGGTGGCGCGCACAAATGCATCGGCCTCTACTTCGGTGCGATGACCGTGAAAGCTCTTGTGCACCAAATGCTGTTGAACTATCGCTGGAGCATTTCCGACGGCTACCGGGTGCCCCTGGTCGCAGGAACCGGCCCTACGCCCGCTGATGGACTGCCGATTCGTCTGGAACGGATCGCCCGATGAAGATCATCGCCGATCGTGCGATCTGCGAGGGGCACGGCATGTGCGAAGCTCTGTCGCCCGATGTATTTCGCGTCGGCGACGATGGGATCGTCGTTCCGCTCGCCGATGCGGTCTCCGCGTCAGATCGCGCGCTGATCGAACTCGCCGTCGACAGCTGCCCGGTCCAGGCACTGCGGCTGGGCTGAGAATGCCGACACGATCGCCGTGACCAGCACGATCTCGGTCAAGGCACTGGTTCGACGCCACCACACGCCGGCGGAACGCGGCCATCGAAGACCCCATCACACCTCCACGTCGAACACGAGCGATTGTGCCGGGCCGCGATGTGCGTGCCAGGCCGTCGGACTGCACCTTGCGTGGCTTGCCGGTCCCATCGTGGCATCGGAACCCGTACCCGCATTCTCTTCCGCGTCCGTTTCGGACCGGCACCTGTGGGTACCGCGAAGCGGGACTGGCTGTCAACCGATTCGAGAGGAGAGGTGATGCCCCATGGCCACCTGCGACACCTGCGGAAACGAGTACGACAAGACGTTCACGATCACCCGTGACGGTCAATCAGCCATCTTCGACAGCTTCGAATGCGCGATCACCGCGCTCGCCCCGGTGTGCACGCACTGCTCGTGCCGGATTCTCGGGCACGGCGTCGAGGCGAGTGGAGACTATTTCTGCTGCGCGCACTGCGCTCACGAGGCGGGACACCCGGCCTTGGTCGACCACGTCTAGGCCGAAGGAGTGGGACTGAGCTGAAACGTCTCACCGGCGAGGTCCGGGCGCGGAGTGTCCACCGATCCCCGCGGCCGCCGCCGCGTCGCTGAGCACTGCCTCGAGCATGGCCGGCGTGAGCCGTCCGGTGAAGGTGTTCTGCTGGCTCACGTGATAGCAGCCGAACAGGTGCAGCGGCGCCCGGTCGACGTCGACCGGAGCCATCTGCACGTGCGCTCCGTGGCCGAACTTCGGCCGCGGCCGCGGCACGACCCAGCCGGCGTCGGCCAGCACCGGGAGCAGTGCCTGCCAGCCGAACGCCCCGAGCACCACCACCGAACGCAGTGTCGGTGTCAGCAACGACAATTCGGTGTCCAACCAGTGACGGCAGCGGTCCCGCTCGTCGGTGGTCGGCTTGTTGCCCGGTGGGGCGCAGTGCACCGGGGCGGTGACCCGCACGCCGGACAGCCGTAGCCCGTCGTCGACGCTGGTGGCGGTCGGCTGGTTGGCCAGGCCCACGGCATACAGAGCGGCGAAGAGCACGTCTCCGCTGCGGTCTCCGGTGAACATGCGCCCCGTCCGGTTGCCGCCGTGTGCGGCGGGCGCCAGCCCGACGATCAGCATCCGCGCGTCCGCCGGCCCGAATCCGGGAACCGCACGGCCCCAATAGGTTTGGTCACGGAAGGCGGCGCGTTTTTCCCTGGCGGCCAACTCGCGCCATGCGACCAGACGCGGGCAGGCGAAGCAGTCCGCGACCGCGGCGTCGAGTTCGGCGATGGTGCGGCACATGTCAGCTCGGGGTGCGGGCAGGGTGGTTGTAGGCCGCGCGGTGTCGCACTCCGGTGCTCCAGGTGGTGCAGCTCGGGCTGTCGTGCATAAGACTCCGTTCGGTGGTAGCTGCGCTGCCACATGATCGGCGAGTCGGACCATCATGCTCACTATGCATCACCGAGCGCGGCTTGATCGGCTCTTTTCCACTCGAACCGGGTCGTATCCACCGGTCATCCGTCCAGTTCAGTGAGGTGGTGGCGGCAGATAACGAGCCGGACATATGTGATCGGTACCACCCGGTCCGTGTTGGTAGCATGGCGTTCCTAACCGACCGGATGTGGGTTCTCACCCCCGGATTCACCTCGAAAGAGTCCTTCCATGCAGTTTGAAATCGTCGAGCGGGACGAGACGTGGGTTGCCGGGCTGCCGGTACGCAGCCCGAAGCGTGCGCTCGGAGAACTGCGTGACCGTGATCTGGAGGCCGCGTGGGCGGCCGTTTTGCACCAGGAGCTCGGCGGGCCGCTGGCCAGCGCTTACACCGACTACTCCGGCGAGCTCGGCACCTACAACACGCAGATCGTCGGCTATCAGTGCGCGTCGTTCGACAAAGTCACCCGCGGTCACCTGGTCGCCCGGCTGCGGCGTGGCCGCTACGCTCGGTTCTCCTCGGTCGGTAACTTCCCGCAGGTGATGACCGACCTTTGGACGCAGATTGCCTACGCCGAGGAACACAGACAGATCAAACGGACGTATACCGGCGATTTCGAGAGCTATCCGCACGCGTACAAGATCGATCTCTACCTGGCGGTCGAGGCGCGATGACCTATGCGATCGTGGTGCGTGCCGAGGCGATCTACGGCGGGCTGGTCGTTCCGCGGGTGCGCCCGAGTTTCAAGGTCAGCAACAGCGACCTGATCGATTTCCTCAAGGACCGGCTGCGTGACCGGGTGGGCGCAGATCACCCGATGTACACGGTGTACGTGCCCGATCCGGCCGGGAACTACAACGCGGTGGTCTGCTTCGAATACCCGGCGGCGGAGGCTGTTCCGGTGGGTGACGTCCTGGTGCGTGTGCCGAAGGGCGTCTACGCCCGTTTCGCGCCGAACGGTGACTATCACGATCCGGTGGAGGATGTGTGGGCGCAGGTCGACGACGCGACGGCGTCGGCCGAAATCACCCGTGCCTACCGTGAAGAGATCGAGATCTGGCGGGGGCCGGAGTCTGTCGAGTTGTTCATTTCCATCCTCGTCTAGATTGCTAGTCAATAGCTGTTCAAGAACCGACTGGTCTCCCCGTTCTTTTCGGTCTCCGCCTTGGTCGTCCTGACCTGCCAAAAGATCCCCTCTCGGCCAGAGTTTTCGGAAGATTAGCCGGACGGCTGGCCAATTCCTGTCGGATGACGGATACTGCCCTGGGCAACGTCATCTCGGCTCATGAGCCGCGGGGTGCTGCATGAGGCTGGACTATCGCGCATTGCGGCGCGGCGATGGAGTGGGAACAACATGACTGTGGAAGTGATTGCAGTCGTGCCGGCGGACTCTCTTGGGCGGGGAGTGCTGCGGTATTACGACGGGCAATCCGAATGCGTGTTCTTTGTCTCCCAACCGGATGCCAGGCCGGTGCTCTGGAGCGGATATCTGGACGGAGCGCTGGAGGTTTACCGGCGTTTCGGAGTGGAACACGCACTCGAATACGACGCGGTCGCCGACGGCCGGTCGACTTCGCTGTTCTTCGTCGCAGTCGACTCCGCAGGGAAGGTGGTCGCCGGCGTGCGGCTGCAAGGGCCCTATATGGATGTCAGGCAGGCGCACGCATTGGTCGAGTGGGGAGGCCATGCCGGCGAGGATGATCTGCACACGATGATTGCCGATCGGATCTCGGAGGGCGTGGTCGAGGCCAAGGGCGCATGGGTCGCTCGCGATGCGGCACACCGCTCCGAGTTGAGCGCTGCCATCTCGCGCACGGTGCTGCACGGCGCGCGCTTGCTCGGGGCGCGTTACGGCTTCGCCACGGTGGCCTCCTTCACCGTGGCCAGACATCAGGCATGCGGAGCGGTGCCCGCCGAGCGAATCCCCGCGGTGCCGTATCCGGACGAGCGATACCAGACCGTCCCGCTGTGGTGGGACACCCGGACATATCAGGCGTTCGGCGAGGAATCGCAGCGGTCGCTGGTCGAGCACGAGCAGGATGCGCTCGGCATGCCGGGGGCCGGTCCGGAGGTGTGGCCGGGGTCGGGAAGGGGTAGGGAGGCTCGGCACCGACATGGGCGATGACCGGAGCCGGATGGCGCATCATCGGCCACTGATTCTCGACCGGACCGACCCGGAAGACGCTCGGACACTTGCCGCGCTGCACGCGGATCCGCACCTCGACTTCACCGACCTTCGGGGGTTGCTGCGTGCTGAAATCGGCAAAATGGTTGCCGCGCCGAATATTTCGGAGGGGCCCGAGGCGGACCGGTGGATCTACTATCCGTGGCGCGCCGCGGTGATCGGATTGCCGGGCCCGCGAACTTTCCGAATGATTCGGCTGGACCGAAACCGGAACAAGCTGACCAGAGCAGAGCAGGAGCGCCTGGCAAACCTCGCGATCGGAATTATCGGGCAAAGTGCAGGACATGCCATCGCGCACCTTCTCGCACTCGAAGGTATATGCGGAAGTTTGCGATTGGCAGACCTGGACGATATCGAGTTGTCCAATCTGAACCGGGTTCCGGGAACGCTGTTCGACATCGGCGTCAATAAGGCGGTCGTAACGGCACGGCGGATTGCCGAACTGGATCCCTATCTGCCGGTGGAGATCTTCGGCGCAGGCGTCGACGACAATTCGGTGGACGAGTTCGTGGACGGTCTCTCGATCATCGTCGAGGAATGTGATTCCCTCGATATGAAGCTCGTGATCCGAGAGGCGGCCGCAAGGCACGGTATTCCGTTACTGATGGAGACGAGTGACCGGGGTTTGCTGGATGTCGAGCGTTTCGATATCGAGCCACAGCGCCCCACATTCCACGGTTTGCTCGGCGATATCCACGCGGCCGACCTGCGCGGGCTGACCGCCAGGCAGAAGGCTCCGTTCGTGGTGAAGCTGCTCGGTGCCACCGGGCTGTCGCCGCGGCTCGGCGCGAGCCTGGTCGAAGTCGGTGAGACGGTGACCAGCTGGCCGCAGCTGGCCGGCGACGTCACCCTGGGCGCCGCGAGCGTCGCCGCGGCCGTCCGGCGCATCGGACTCGGGATGACGCTGAACTCCGGTCGCGTCCGCGTGGATCTGGAGCGACATCTGGACGAGTTGGCCGACCCGTCGCCAACCGGTGGACAGGTCTGGGCGGAGGCCGCGGACGAATCCGCCGGCGGCCCGATCGACAGCGTGCTCGCGTGTGCACAGCGCGCGCCGTCCGGGGGAAACATGCAGCCCTGGTCACTGCGCGCCGAGTCGGGTGATATTCGCATCGAGCTGGCGCCGGAATACACGGCGGCGATGGATATCGGCTATCGCGGCAGCGCCGTCGCGCTCGGCGCGGCCGTGTACAACGCGCGCGTCGCGGCCGCCGCGCACGGCATTCTCGGCCCGCACGAGTTCATCGAGGGCGCGCCGGGGTCCGGCGAGCTCGTCGCGAATCTTCGGCTTGGCAGTGACCGGAATCCGGTGCTCGCCGCCAACTATCCCGCGGTTTTGCGCCGCGCGACCAACCGCCGGGTCGGCACCGGCGCCCGTCTGGCCGACGGCGTGCTGGATTCGCTTGTCGCGACCGCCGAATCGGCTGGTGCGCATCTTCGCGCTGTGGTCGATCGACCGGGAATCGAACAAGCTGCACGTTTGCTGGGCGACTCTGATCGAATCCGCTATCTCACGCCGCGATTATACGAGGAAATGCTCGCCGAAGTCCGCTGGCCCGACGACGATCCGGAAACCGGGATCGATGCGCGCAGCCTCGAACTCACCGACGACGAGTGGGCGGCATTCGAGATCATCACGCGCGCCGATGTCATGGCGCAGTTGCGATCCTGGTCGGGTGGTGCGGCTCTGGGGAAATACACCTGCGATCGCGTGCTGTCCAGCTCCGCCATTGTGGCAGTCACATTCGATGGCGCGAACCCGCGGTTGACCGAGTATGCCGAGGCAGGCGCCGCGGCTGCCTCGGTTTGGGTGCAGGCCGAGCGGCTCGGATTGTGTGTGCAACCGATTTCGCCCGTATACCTGTATGCCCGACGCCCTGGCGAACTTACCGCGATTTCCCCCGACTTCGTGGATACACTAGCGTCACTTCAGGGCCGTTTCCTGAACCTGCTGGAAGTGCCTGAGCATGAGATCATGGCGTTGGTGCTTCGCCTGAGCTACGCCTCCGCCGCCACGGTTCGCAGCAGGCGGCGTCCGGTGCTCGGTGTGGACACCAGTAGCTAGCGCGATCGGAGACAATGTGCCACGGCGGACACTCGACTCGTTGGTGACCCAGGTCGCCTCGGAGCTGATGGGTGTGGACGCCACGACGATGGTGGCAGCGACCGAACGTGTGCTCGCTCAATTGGTCGAATACTTCGACGTCGATTTCAGCTATGTGCGACACACCGACCGCGAACGTCGAGCAACCATCCTCATTGCGGAGTGGCCGCACCGGCAGAACGTGCCCGATCCGGACCCGCTGGGTGTGATCTATTTCGACACGGCCGACCCGGTATTCCGCGCGCTGGAGAATGCGACCGAGCCGATGGTCGCGCGTCCGACTCCGGAGTTCGCCGATTACCAGGAGACGGTCCGGCGGGCGTCCGGCATTGCGGCGGTGACCTCGGCGGCAGTGCCGCTGCTGTCCAGGGGTGAGCCGACCGGTGCCCTCGGATTCGTCAAGGAGGGTGATCGGAAGTGGAGCACTCGCGAACTCAACGTCCTCAAGGCCATCGCGGCGCTCTTCGCTCAGTTGCAGGCGCGGGTGGTCGCCGAGGAACGGCTCCGATATATCGCGCTGCACGACGACCTGACCGGGCTGGCCAATCGGCGCGCACTGCTCGAGCATATGGAAGAAAGATTGCGTACCGGTAGCCCCGGCCCAGTGGCGGCCTTCTTCCTCGATCTCGATCGCTTGAAGGCACTCAACGATTTCCTCGGTCACACCGCGGGGGACAACTTCATACGCACGCTGTCGACCCGGCTGCGGGAGAACCTGGACCCGAACGACATGATCGCCCGACTGGGCGGCGACGAATTCGTCATCGTTCCCGCCAAACCCATGGACGCGGTGGCCGCCGAGTGCGAGGCGAACCGCATCCAGCAGTTGATCGCCCGGCGTGTCACCGTCGGCGGAGAGTCCGTCAGTCGCGCTGCCAGCGTCGGCGTGGCGCTCGGTAATCCGGGCGAGACCACCGTTGCCGACGTGCTCCGTCGCGCCGATCACGCGCTGCTCTCGGCGAAGTCCGGCGGCGGCAACGGCGTCGCGGTGTTCACCGACACCATGCGCGCACAGTTCGAACTACAAGACGATGTCGAACTCAACCTGCGCGGCGCCGTCTCGGACGGCTCGCTGCTGCTGCACTATCAGCCCGAAGTAGACCTGCGCACCGGCCGCATCGTCGCCCTGGAGGCGCTGGTTCGCTGGTTGCATCCGACCAGGGGACTGTTGCCGCCCGGCGCGTTCGTCACTGTCGCCGAGGCCACCAATCTGGCAGGTGAGCTGGGGCGCTGGGTGATCCGGTCGGCGTGTGCGCAGTTCGCCGAATGGCGGCGCCGCGGCTTGGCAGCCAATGTCGTGATGCGGATCAACGTGTCACCGGTGCAGCTGGTCAGCCTCGATTTCGTCGAGCGTATCGAAGACATCCTGCGGCTGTTCGGCATCGACGGAAGTTCGGTATGTCTCGAGATCACCGAGCACGTCGTGGTGCAGGATCTGGCCAGAACCCAGGTCACGCTGCGCGGACTGAAGCGAATGGGTGTGCAGATCGCCATCGACGACTTCGGCACCGGATACAGCTCGCTGTCGCACCTCAAAGCGCTGCCCGTAGACGCGGTGAAGATCGATCGGGGTTTCGTGCAGCGCCTCGGCGCGAGCACGGACGATCTGGCCATCGTGAAATCCATTATCGGCCTTGCCGGCTCGTTCGGCCTCGGTGTGGTCGGCGAAGGCGTGGAGACCGCGGTCGCCGCGCGGACCCTGGTCGGCCTCGGATGCTATCGGGCGCAGGGATTCCTGATCGCGCGGCCGATGCCCGCCGAGCAGGTCGAAGCCCATCTCTCCGTCGGCAAGATTGCGCTCGACCTCGAGCTTCCCCGCGCGAGTCGCGGATTGCCCACGCACTGAATCGCGGCCCGCGTGCCCGGCAATCCGTGACTGCTTGTCGAAACGCTCCGGAAATCCAAGGGACGACGACCCTTGTCGTCGAGGGCGTCGTGACCATAGGTCGGGTCGATCCGGTGGTCAGCCGGTTCTTTCATGGTTGTTCACGCGCCGTTGGGCGCATCGGTTCCTGCGGTAATCCGATCCGCTGCACGATCGGCGACGTGCGCATTGTTCAGCTCGCGAACTTCTACGGCCCGCGGTCGGGTGGGTTGCGCACCGCGTTGCACCACCTCGGCGATGGCTATGTTGCCGCGGGCCACGAGGTGGTGCTGATCGTGCCGGGTTCGCGGCGGTCCGAGGAGATGCTGCCCACGGGGGTCGTTCGGATCACGTTGCCCGCGGTGGCTATTCCCTGGACCGGTGGCTACCGGGCCGCGGAACCGTGGCGGGTGGCCGATGTGCTGGCCGGGCTGCGTCCCGACGTGCTCGAGGTGTCCGACCGACTGACACTGCGCGGATTCGGACGCTGGGCGCGGCGGCGCGACGTCGCGGGGGTGATGATCTCGCATGAGCGACTCGACCGACTACTCGGCCAGGCGCTACCCGGTCCTGCGGCGCGGCGCTGCGCCGACGTGGCCAACCGGCGCACCGCCGCCGACTACGACATCGTCGTCTGCACCACCGCATTCGCTCGCCAAGAGTTCCTGCGGATCGGCGCGCCGAACGTCGAATTGGTGCCGCTCGGAGTGGATCTGGAGCTGTTCAGCCCGAGCAGGCGCGACCGCGCGCTGCGCGCGGATCTCGGTGCGGCCGGGCATCCGCTGCTGGTTCACTGCGGCAGGTTGTCGGTGGAGAAGCGGGTGGATCGCAGCATCGAGGCGGTCGGCGCGCTGCGCAAAGCCGGCGTCGAGGCCCGGCTGGTGGTCGCGGGGGACGGGCCGCGGCGCGAGGCACTGGAGCGGCGGGCGCGCGCGATGCCTCTGCTGCCGGGTGGGCTGCCCGCCGTGCATTTCACGGGGTTCATCTCCGAGCGCGCGATGGTCGCGAAACTGCTTGCCACCGCGGATGTCTCGCTGGCGCCGGGCCCGCACGAGACGTTCGGGCTCGCCGCGCTGGAGGCGCTTGCGGCGGGCACGCCGGTGGTGGCGAGCCGGTCCTCGGCGCTGGCCGACATCGTCACCTCCGAGTGCGGCGCGGTCGCCGCCGACCATCCGTCGGCGTTCGCGCGGGCGGTGACCGATGTGCTGGCCATGCCGCAGGCCGGGCGGCGCAAGGCGGCGCGCAGTCGCGCCGAACAGTTCACCTGGCCGCGGGCGGTCGCGGGCATGCTCGCGGTACTCGGCCGTTAGCGGCGGTGCTCGTCCGACCTGGATGCTCGACTACCCTGCGGGGAACCTATTCGGCGATTCGAGATGGGATGCGCAGTGCTTGGTATTGGTCGCGGGCGAGCGGGCCGCAAGTCGGTGCGCGGCGCAAAGGTTCTGGTCACGGGCGCGGCCAGCGGGATAGGCAGGGCGACGGCGCAGGCCGCCGCCGCGGCCGGCGCCGAGCTGGTGCTCACCGACATCGACGCGGCCGGCCTGGAGGAGACGGTCGCCGACGTCCGTGAGTCCGGTGGTGTCGTCGCTGTGGCCGAGGCGCTCGACATCACCGACTACGACGCGGTCACCGCCTTCGCCGAGCAGGTACACGCTGAACTCGGCAGCCTCGACGTGGTCATGAACGTCGCGGGCACCTCCGCGTGGGGGACGGTGGAGAACCTGGAGCACCGGCACTGGCGGCGCATGGTCGAGGTCAACCTGATGGGCCCGATCCACGTGATCGAGAACTTCGTGCCGCCGATGGTGCGCGCCGGCCGGGGCGGAGCGCTGGTGAACGTGTCGTCGGCGGCGGGCCTGCTCGCCCTGCCCTGGCACGCGGCCTACAGCGCGGGCAAGTACGGCATCCGCGGCGTGTCCGAGGTGCTGCGCTTCGATCTCGCGCAGCACGGCATCACGGTGCATCTGGTGGTGCCCGGCGCGGTGAACACACCGCTGGTGCGCAGCGTCGAGCTGGTCGGCGTGAACAGGGAGGACCCGAAGATCAAGCGGCTCACCGCGACCTTCGCCGAGCACGCGGTGGCGCCGGAGCGGGTGGCGACGGCGATCCTGCGCGGGATCGAGCGAAACCGCTTTCTGGTATACACCTCGTTCGACATTCGGTTCGGCTATTGGTGGGCGCGCAAGTTCGCTTTCCCATACGAGTTCGTCATGCGGCGTACCAGTGCGCGGTTCAGCAGGTTGCTGGCTTCGTCGGGCAGTTGAGGTGCACGTCGAGTACGCGGGCGCCGGGACCCTCGGCGCCGAGCCGGTCGTGCTCGTTGACCAGGCGGCAGCTGCCCAGCGACAGGCAGCCGCATCCGATGCAGCCGGTGAGATTGTCGCGCAGACGGGTCAACTGGGTGATCCGGTCGTCGAGGTCCGCACGCCAGGTGGTGGAGAGCGTCTCCCAGTCCCGCCGGGTGGGGTTGCGGCCCTCGGGAAGCTGATCGAGGGCGTCGCGGATTTCGCTCAGCGGGATGCCGACTCGCTGGGAAATGCGGATGAAGGCCACTCGGCGCAGCGTCTCGCGGGCGTACCTGCGCTGGTTCCCGCTGGTGCGTCTGCTCGTGATCAGTCCTTCGCGTTCGTAGAAGTGCAACGCGGAAACCGCGACTCCACTACGCTCGGAAAGCTGCCCGGGGGTCAGCTCCTTCGCTCGCCAATCGGCAGTCGACATGCACTCTCCTCCATTCACCTCAACAATACTTCAGGTTAGGGTGAGCGGGGGTCGGAATCCGGCAGCGCGAGCCGATCGGCACCTGAAGGGCGAGAATTCCGTGCTCTCGAGGCTGCGGCGAACTACGGTCTGATCATGGGAGCAGACGCTGTGCCCGCGCGGCACGGAGAGGATCCGAACGCAGCGCGGCCCGTACCTGTGCCGGACGGCCCGCGACTCGCGGTGACGTCCGAAGTGGGCGCCCTGCATACGGTGCTGCTGCACCGTCCGGGCGACGAGCTGCGCAGGCTGACGCCGCGCAACAACGATCAGCTGCTGTTCGACGGCATCCCGTGGGTGGAGCGCGCACAGCAGGAACACGACACGTTTGCGGGTGTCCTGCGCGAACGCGGCACCGAGGTGCTGTTGCTGTCGGACCTGCTCGCCGAGACGCTCGCGGTCAGCGGCGCGGCCCGCATTCAGGGCATCTCGGCCGCGGTGGACGCGCGCAGGCTCGGGCACGCGCTCGCCGACGAGCTGGCCGCCTTCCTGCGCGGCGTGCGTGCCAGGGAACTGGCCGGCATTTTGATGGCGGGGATGACCTTCGACGAGTTGCCGTTCGGGCCCGACTCCACTTCGCTGGTCCGCCGCATGCACCACGGCGCGGACTTTGTCATAGACCCGCTGCCCAATCTGCTGTTCACCAGGGACTCCTCGTTCTGGGTCGGCCCGCGCGTCGCGATCACCTCGCTCGCGCTGCCCGCCAGGAGCAGAGAGACCTCGCTGACCGACCTCATCTACGCCTTTCACCCCCGCTTTCTCGGCGTGCGCCGCGCCTACGAATCGCACACCGCGCCGATCGAGGGCGGAGACGTGCTGCTGCTCTCCAACGGCGTCGTCGCGGTGGGCGTCGGCGAACGTACCTCGCCCGCAGGCGCGGAAGCGCTGGCGCGCAGCCTGTTCGACGACGACCTCGCACACACCGTGCTCGTGGTCCCGATCGCGCAGAGTCGCGCGACCATGCACCTGGACACGGTGTGTACGATGGTCGACGCCGACGCCGTGGTGATGTATCCCGCCGTGCGGGAGTCGTTGTGCGCGTTCACAATTCACAAGGAGGACGACTACGGAGGACGCAATGGCGACGGCCGGGTCAGCATGCGCGGTCCCGACCCGTTTCTGCCCGCCGCCGCCACCGCGATGGGCATCGACAAGCTGCGGGTGATCGACACCGGGCTGGACGGTGTCACCGCTGAACGCGAGCAATGGGACGACGGCAACAACACTCTCGCCCTCGCCCCCGGCGTGGTTGTCGCCTACGAGCGCAACGAGATGACCAACGCCAGACTGGAGGAGGCGGGCATCGAGGTGCTGCGCATCCCCGGTTCCGAACTGGGATCCGGCCGAGGCGGACCTCGCTGCCTGTCCTGTCCGCTGTCTCGGAATGACAGGTGAGTCCGCATGTTCACCATCAGGGTGTCGCACGAGTCGGCCGTGCCGCCTTACGAACAGCTTCGCCTCGGCGTCATCGCCCAGGTGCGTTCCGGCGAGCTGACGGCCGGAACCAAGATCCCCACCGTCCGCGCGCTGGCCGCCCGACTCGGTCTCGCCCCGAACACGGTGGCGCGGGCATACCGCGAGCTGGAGGCCGAAGGGGTGATCGAGACCCGGGGCAGACAGGGGTCTTTCATCGCGTCGTCGGGTGACCCGACGCGGGACGTGGCGGGCCGGGCGGCCACCGCGTACGTCGCGACAGTGCGCAGGTTGGGATTGGACGACGAGGCCGCTCTGCGGTATGTACGGGCGGCGCTGGAAGGCTGACAAACAGCTTGGGTACGGGCCGAAGTACGGCACACCTGAAGTGGCAGACGCCGCGCCCGCGCGGCCAAAATTACCGCCAACTGGGCAGCCAGAGGTGGTCGTGCCAATTGCCCGGTGTGATGGGTAGCGCGGTGAGTATCGGCCACAACCAGATGAAATTGGCGATCACCAGGCCGAGGTAGAGACAGACCGCGAGCAGGCCGAGGGCATGCCGTTCGTCCGGGGCCACCGGCAGATAGGTGCCGACGGAACTGCGCGGCACAGTTGTTCGCCGGGTCGGCCCGAGTGCGTCACCGAGCGCCAGCGCAACACCCATCATCAGGAACGGCGCAAGGGCTACGGCGTAGAAGTAGTACATCTGTCGGTCCAGGGTGAAGAACCAGGGCAGCAGGGCGGCGCCGTAACCGGTGAGCACCGCGGCGTAGCGCCAGTCGTGGCGCACCGCTGTTCGCCACAGTGCCCAGGCGAGTATCGGTAACGCGATCCACCAGATGGCGGGCGTGCCGATCAGCATCACCGCTTTCACGCACTGTGTCTGGCTGCATCCGGTGACGTTGGTGTCGGCGTAGTAGTAGAGCATCGGCCGCAGCCCCATCGGCCAGGTCCACGGCTTGGACTCCCACGGGTGGTGATTGCCCGCCGAGTTGGTCAGGCTGTCGTGGAACTGCAGCACCTCGCCGCCGTAGAACCACAGCGAACGCAGCGCGTCCGGTATCCAAGCGAACGGCCCCCCGGTGCCTACCTGGTTGCCCACCGCGTACCGGTAGACGCCGGTCTCGCTGGAGAACCAGGCCCAGTAGGTGGACAGGTACACACCGAGCGGCACAAGAACCAGCGCGTACAGGGCAGGCCCCACATCGCGAACAGCCGTACCGAACCAAGGGCTGCGCACTCCGTAAGCCCGCCTCGTCGCCAGATCGAAGCAGACGCTCAGCAGGCCGAAGGCGACGATGAAGTAGATCCCGGACCATTTCGTGCCGCACGCCGATCCGAGCAGTACCCCGGCGCCGAAGCGCCACCAGCGCACGCCCAACCGCGGGCCCCACGGGGTTTCATCGATTCGGCCTTCGGCGTCGGCCCTGGCGATCCTCGCCCGCACCTCGTCACGGTCGACGATCAGACAGCCGAAGGCCGCGGTCACGAACAGCGCGAGGAATATGTCGAGCATGCCGATGCGAGACGAGACGAAGGTGAGTCCGTCCGCGATCAGCAGGATGCCCGCGATCGCGCCGATCAGCGTGGAGCGCGCCATCCGCCGCACGATCCGGATCACCAACAGCACCAGCACGGTTCCGGCGACCGCGGAGGCGAAGCGCCAGCCCCAGCCGTTGTAGCCGAACATCGCCTCGCCGATCGCGATGAGCTGTTTGCCGACCGGGGGGTGCACCACCAGTCCATAGCCGGGGTTGTCTTCCACCCAGCCGCCCGTGAGCATCTGCCACCCCTGTGGGGCGTAGTGCTTCTCGTCGAACACCGGGGTGCCCGCGTCGGTCGGATAGTTGAGCATCGTAAACCGGGTCACCGCCGCGATCGCGGTGAGGAACGCCGTGACCAGCCAGCCGCGCAGGCGGTCGGTCGGCCCGAAGTCGGGTGACGGCCGCAGCGGCCCGGGGCTCGACCAGGAGGGCACGGCCCCGAACGGTGCGGTCGCGCGCTGGTCGGTCACCTGGGTCACGACCCGATCGTATGCTGTCCCGCCTCTCCGGGTCTTTAGGCCGTACCAGTCGGGTGACGAGGGATTTGCGTTCAGGTCCTGCGTCGAGTGCCTGGCCGGGTTCTGGGCGTTCCCGGTGAGTTACCCATGTGCTCACGAGATCAGTTGTTGCGTATTCCAGTGTCGTTCCGGGCAGACTCTGAGGTCTTCCGCGTGGGGCCAGTGAGATTTGTCTCGGACACATGCCGGGGAAGGAGGTGTGCCGGTCGATCGCTGGAGCCGAGTGGATACGCTGCTCGGTGGAATGCGCGAAGTGGACGGGAGTGTGGGTGACGGAGGCGGCAGCGGGGCGGCTGGTGCTCGCGGCGACACCGATGGGCGATATCGGCGATGCCTCGCAACGGCTGCGCGACGCCTTGACCAGCGCCGACATCGTCGCTGCCGAGGACACTCGGCGGACGAGGTCGTTGGCCAAGGCGCTCGACGTGGAGATCACCGGCCGCGTGGTGAGCTTCTACGACCACGTCGAGACCGCGCGGATCCCGATGCTGCTCGGCGAGATCGAGGACGGGCGTACGGTGCTGCTGGTGACCGACGCGGGCATGCCGTCGGTCAGCGATCCCGGCTATCGGCTCGTCGCGGCGTGCGTCGCACGCGACCTGCCGGTGACCTGCCTGCCCGGCCCCTCGGCGGTGACCACCGCACTGGCGCTGTCGGCCCTGCCCGTGGAACGGTTCTGCTTCGACGGATTCCCGCCGCGCAAATCCGGCCAGCGCCGGGAGTGGTTGCGTACTTTGGCCACCGAGCCGCGGGCCTGCGTCTTCTTCGAGGCGCCGCACCGCCTCGCCGACTGCTTGGCCGACGCGGTCGAGGTACTCGGCGCCGACCGTCGTGCCGCCGTCTGCCGTGAGCTGACCAAGACCTACGAGGAGGTCGTCCGCGGCACCCTTGCCGAGCTCGCCGCCTGGGCGGTCGAGGGCGCGCGGGGTGAAATCACGGTGGTCCTGGCGGGCGCCCACCCGAAATCGGCTGACCCCGCCGACCTGGTCGACCAGGTCGAAGCCCGCACCGCCGCCGGCATCCGTCTCAAAGACGCGTGTGCCGAAATCGCCACCACCCACGCCGTCTCCCGCCGAGAACTCTACGACGCCGTCCTCACCGCCCGCCGCGCCGCGGACACCTGACCCCTCCGAGCCACCGACGGAGTGCAGACGTTGGTGCACGGGTGAAGTGCTGCACCCTTGTGCGAAGTGGGGGCAGTTGGGGCGGGGCGTGGGGAGGACGGGCATGATCGTTTGTATGACTTCTCTGGAGAGCAAGGCGAAGGCGTTTCTCGAGTTGCATCGGCCGGGGGATCCCGGGGTTTTTCCGACGGTATGGGATGCCTGGTCTGCGAAAGTTGCTGTGGCGGCGGGGTTCTCGGCGTTGACAGTGGGTAGTCATCCGGTTGCCGATTCGATCGGCCGCCCGGACGGGGAGGGGATGACGTTCGCCGAGTCCTTGACTCGGGTTCGGCAGATCACCGCGGCCGTGGATGTTCCGGTGTCGGTCGACATCGAGTCGGGGTACGGGCTCGAGCCCGCGCAGCTGATCGAGGGTTTGCTCGCGGCGGGCGCGATCGGACTGAATATCGAGGACACCGTGCACAGCGAGGGCGGGCGGTTGCGCACCGCGCAGGAGCACGCCGACCTGGTACGCGGATTGCGGCAGTTCGCCGACGCGTCCGGCGTGCACGTGGTGGTCAACGCGAGAACCGATCTGTTCCTGCGCAAGGACGGTGACGATGCCGACCGCGTCGATCGCGCCATCGAGCGCCTGAAGCTGGCCGCCGATGCGGGCGCGGACGTGTTGTTCCCGCCGGGACGCCACACCGACGCCGATATGCGCCGCCTGACCGCGGAACTGCCGCTGCCGATCAGCGCCACCGTTCTCCCGGACCAGGCCGACAAGGCCCTTCTCGCCGAGCAAGGCGTCGCCCGTATCAGCTTCGGCCCGTTCCTGCAGTTCGCGCTGACCGCGGAGATCGACCGACTGCTCGACCGCTGGAAGTAAGGATGCACCGGCCACACTCCTCCGTCCTCGTACGAGAGGCGGATGGGTGTGACCTGCGAAGCGCAACGCCTCAGCCGAACTTCCGCGCGGGCAGCGCGTCGAGCTGATCAGCCCGGTGCGGACCCGCGAGACCCTGGTCCGGCTCGGCATGGGAGCGACACCGGGCACGCCCGCCGCGAGATGGCCGATGCCTACGTGGAGCCGTCGAGGGTGTGGCGGAGGGCGAGCTCATCCGGCCATGAATCACCGAGCGGCGGGGGCTTTCAGTTTCGAACGGGTAGACCGAGCACCGTCGTGACCAGCTGGATGAACAGTGGTGCCAGCTCCGGCACCCGCGCCGGCCCATCGGACACGATAACCCGGCGCGTCCGCTCGCCGATCGCGTCCGGGATCAGCGCGATCAGTTCGTCCGAGATCTCCGGCAGCGCCGGATCCGCCGAGCGAGCCTCATCGTAGAACACCCGATACAGCTGGGCGAACCGGTCGACGGCCAGGTCACGGTAGCCGACGGCGGCCTCGTTCACCTTGAAGGACTCCACCAGCACCAGCCGCGCGAAATCCGGCTCGGTGGCGACGGTCCGGCAGAACGTCACGACGATCGATTCGATCTTGGCGTACGCATCGGCGTTCGGTGGGAGCTGCGCGAGTTCCTCTGCGATCCGGGTTGCGACGATGTCGACTCCGGTGTGTACCGCCTCGGCGAAACATTCCTCTTTGTTGGCGAAGTGATCGTAGAAGGTGGTGCGCGAAACCCGCGCCCTGGCAACGATGTCGGTGAGCGTGGTCGCGGAGTAACCTTTGCGGTCCACGCATTCGACCATCGCCTCCACCAGCCTGCCACGCTGCGAGGTGAGCACGGCTTCGCGCGCCGCGCGATGCCGCTCGGCGAAGCCCGTCCGCTGGATGGATGCCGTCGCATGCTCCTGGCGCATGTATGCCCTCTCTGTACCGGAACCGATACCGAACGGGACGTCGTTGTACCGATCGCACACGGTCCGGGCGCTGTGCGGCCGCGAACCGGTGTTTCATTATCCGACAACACGTTCCGTGGCGGGCGAAGTGGTCGAACCGGCCCGCGTTCCGTACGCGGGGGGTACCGTCGGACCTGCTCGAAGTACTGTCCGGTACAAGGCTAGGGAGAGTGCGGTGAAGAAGCTACTGGAGAACGCCGCGGCGGCGTTGGGCGCGTTGCTGTTCGGCGTATTCCGCTGCTACAGCGGTCGACGGGTCCAGGATGTCGCAGAGACGTTTTCGGCGCGGCTCATCGGTCGACCACTGCCGCGCCCCGTGGTGGTCAGACAGTGCGTGCCGACGCGGCACGCCATGGTCCGGCGCCGCCGCGGCGCCGGACCGGCGTGAGTCAGTCCTTCGGCTCGATGTACTTGGGGTACACCGGTTCCGGCGCGGGCAGCGCCACATCGGGTGCGATCGGCGTAGTGATGTCGGCGAAGGTCCGGTTGTGCTGACCCAGCTGATCGAGGATCCGGCCCGCCGAACCCGGCATCACCGGCTGCACCAGGATCGCGACGATCCGCAGCACCTCCAGTGTCACGTACAGCACGGTGGCCTCGCGGGCGAGATCCTCCGGAGTGCCGGACTTCGCGAGCGCCCACGGCGCCTGCGCGGAGAAGTACTTGTTCGTCTCGCCGAGCGTCAGCCAGATCGCTTCCAGTGCGAGATGCATCTGCTGGGCGTCGAATTCGGCGCGACAGCGCTCCAGCAGGCCGCCCGCGAGGCCGAGCAGGGCGCGGTCGGCATCGGTGAACTCGCCCGGCTTCGGTACCACGCCACCACAGTCGCGTGCGACCAGTTTGGTGCTGCGTTGCACCAGATTGCCGAACTCGTTGGCCAAATCGCTGTTGATTCGGCCGACGATGGCCTCGTGGCTGTAGCTGCCGTCCTGACCGTAAGAGATCTCGCGCAGCAGGAAGAAGCGCACCGCATCCAAGCCGTAGTTCTCGACCAGCTCCAGCGGGTCGACGACGTTGCCGACCGACTTGGACATCTTCTCGCCCCTGTTGTACAGGAACCCGTGCACGAAAACGCGTTTCGGCAGCTCCAGACCGGCCGACATCAGGAACGCCGGCCAGTACACGGTATGGAACCGGGTGATGTCCTTGCCGATGATGTGCACGTCGGCGGGCCAGAACTTCTGGAAGGCGGCGGATTCGGTGTTCGGGAAGCCGACACCCGTGACGTAGTTGGTCAGCGCGTCCACCCACACGTACATGATGTGATCCGGGTGGTCGGGCACCGGCACACCCCAGTCGAAGGTGGTCCGTGAGATCGACAGGTCCTTCAGGCCCGCCTTGACGTAGCTGACGATCTCGTTGCGACGCGTTGCGGGCGCGATGAACTCGGGATGCTCGTCGTAGAGCGCGAGCAGCTTGTCCTGGTAGGCCGAGAGCCGGAAGAAATAGTTCGACTCCTCGGTCCAGGTGACCGGTGTCTTGGACTCGGTGGAGATGCGGGTGCCGTCCGCGAGCACCGTGGTCTCCTCCTCGGTGTAGAACGCCTCGTCGCGCACCGAGTACCAGCCCGAGTAGTTGCCGAGGTAGATGTCGCCGTTGGCGAGCATCCGCTCCCAGATCGCGACGCTGGCGGCCTGGTGGTCCTCGTCGGTCGTGCGGATGAACCGGTCGAAGGAGATGTCGAGCGTCTTGTCCAGTGCCTCGAACACGTCGGAGTTGCGCGCCGCGAGTTCCTCCACCGGGATGCCCTCGGCGAGCGCGGCCTGCTGCATCTTCTGGCCGTGCTCGTCGGTGCCGGTCATGAAGAAGACGTCGTACCCGTCGAGCCGTTTGAAGCGGGCGATGGCGTCGGCCGATATGTACTCGTACGCATGCCCGATGTGCGGCGCACCGTTCGGGTACGCGATGGCCGTGCAGACGTAGAAGGTGGGACGGTCGGCTTCGCTCATGGTGTGTCTACTGTAATGTGCGTGCTTTCCTTCGCTCGCGTGAGCATCCCCGGCATCCATCCGCGGATCGCCGCATCCGGATCCGGCACCGGGTTCACGGTTCTCGGCGGCGGTCGCCGATGAGCGCCGCACGCCCCGCGCCGAAATTGCCCGAGCCGCTCGCGCCGCTCGTGGACGCGCACACCCACCTGGACGCCTGCGGCGCCACCGACGCGGACTCCACCGCCGTGATCGTGGACCGTGCCGCGTCGGTCGGCGTCGGCCAGGTGGTCACCGTTGCCGATGACCTGGCCGCCGCACAGTGGGCTGTGCGGGCCGCGCACTGGGATGATCGCGTATTCGCCGCCGTCGCACTGCATCCGACCAGGGCGAACGCCCTCGACGACGCCGCGAAGGCGGAGCTGGAGCGCCTGGCCGCCGACCCGCGTGTGGTCGCGGTCGGCGAGACCGGCCTCGATTACTACTGGCCGGGCAAGCTGGACGGCTGCGCCGATATCGAGACGCAGATCGAGGGCTTCCGCTGGCACATCGACCTGGCCAAGCGAATCCGCAAACCCCTGATGATCCACAACCGCGAGGCCGACCACGACCTGCTCGCGGTGCTGCTGGACGAGGGTCCTCCGGACACCGTGATCTTCCACTGCTTTTCCTCGGACACGAATATGGCGCTGTCCTGTATCGCCGAGGGCTACATCCTGAGTTTCTCCGGGACGGTCAGTTTCAAGAACGCACACGAGCTGCGCGAAGCGGCCGAAGTTGTCCCCGACGATCAGATTCTGGTCGAGACGGACGCGCCGTATCTGACCCCGCACCCGTTCCGCGGCGCGCCGAACGAGCCCTATTGCCTGCCGTACACGGTGCGCGCGCTGGCCGAACTGCGGGAACAGGATCCTGTGGAGTTGGCGAAGATCACCACCGCCAACGCACGTCGCGTCTACCGCATCTGACGCCGGCCTTTTCCGGTCGAGATCTTCGCGCGCGCATATCCCGAAAGACGCAGGAATGCCCTGAGGGAGCTGGGCCTGCACGATGTGTTCCATGTCACTTCGGATGTTCCTATTTGTGATTTACCTGCGGCGTCTATATCTGTTCGTGATATTGAAAAGGTGCTGCTCCACAGCTTGCTGTTGTGGGTGCCCGACCTCTTCGTTATCGTACTGTGACCATGTCTCCATTCGCGCGGATCAACCAGTCGCGTTCCCCGCTGCTATACGCGGCGATCGGTGCGCTGCTGCTGACGCTGATCGTCGGAGCCGGACTCGCGATCGTGAATCGCAAGACGGTGACGGTCGTCGTGGACGGCGAAAAGCTGTTCCAGACCACCATGTCGCGCGACGTGCGCGGTGTCTTGAAGGGTGCGGGCTTCGCGGTGAGCGACCGGGACAAGGTGGCTCCCGCGCTCGCCGCGCACATCGGGAACGGGGCGACCATCACGTTGAACCGCGCCCGTGAGGTCGACCTGTGGGTCGACGGGATGACCCAGAAGGTGTGGACCACCGGTCTGACCGCAGGAGAAGCGCTCGAACAGCTGAAGATTTCCTCGGAGGTGTACGTCTCGCCCGCGCGTACCGAGAAGCTGCCGCTGGCGGGTGCGGCGCTGCGCATCGCGACCCCGCACACGGTCGCGCTGACGGACGGCATCGGCAACCCGGTGGACGTGCGCCTGGCAGCCCCCACCGTCGGCGAATTCCTGACCGTCGCGGGGATCCCGCTGATCGAGCAGGACTCGGTCGAGCCCGTTGCGTCCACCCCCGTGACCGACGGCCTGCGAATCAAAGTGACCCGCAAGCGGGTCGAGAACCGCACCGAGACCGTGCCGCTGGACCCGTCGGAAAACATCATCGAGGACCCGACCATGAACATGAGCCGCACGGTGGTGGAAACCCCCGGCGCGCCCGGCATCCAGGACGTCACGTTCGCGGTCACCATGGTCAACGGCAAGGAAGTGAACCGCGAGCCGATCGGATCGACGGTGAAGGTGACCGCGCAGCCGAAAACCGTCCGCAAGGGCGCCAAGCCGGGCACCGAGGTGCCACCGGTGCGCGACGGCGCGATCTGGGACGCGCTTGCGCGCTGTGAGTCGACCGGCAACTGGGGGATCAACACCGGCAACGGCTATTACGGCGGCGTGCAGTTCGACCAGGGGACCTGGGAGCGGCAGGGCGGCCTGAAGTACGCGCCGCGCGCCGACATGGCCACCAGGGAAGAGCAGATCGCCATCGCGGAGGTCACCCGCGCGAGGCAGGGCTGGGGCGCCTGGCCCGCGTGCACCAGCAGGCTCGGCATCAACGACTGACCGGCGTCCGGACCCGCATGGGCCGGAAGCCGACACGTGCGCGTCCGGCCAGCTCTGGGAAGCGAACGGTGCATAGCGCCCCGATGCGGAGGACAACGTGTCACGACGCCGGGAGTTCACTCGACGGCGCGGCAGCCGCCAACCGATCAGTAAGCATGTGCCCGTCCGCAGCGGTCGGAGACGTCGCGATCACCCCGCCGCCGGGTTGATACATTTCCGGCGTGTCCGAATCTGAAATTGCCGCTCGTGGGAGTGCCGCGTTGCTCGGGCCCGCCGAGGTGCGGGCGCTGGCTGAGCGGCTCGGGGTGCGGCCGACAAAACAACTCGGGCAGAACTTCGTGCACGACGCGAACACAGTGCGGCGGATCGTCGCGGCCGCGGGCGTGGGACGCGCGGACGTAGTACTCGAGGTCGGTCCCGGCCTCGGCTCGCTGACCCTCGCGCTGCTGGATGTGGTGGATTCGGTGGTAGCGGTCGAGATCGATCCCGTGCTCGCGCGGCATCTGCCGGTAACCGTCGCGGACCGGGCGCCGCAGCTGGCCGAGCGGCTGTCGGTGGTCGAGGCGGACGCGTTGCGGGTTGCCGCCGAAGATCTGCCCGCCGCGCCGACCGCCCTTGTCGCCAACCTGCCGTACAACGTCGCGGTGCCGGTACTGCTGCATCTGCTCGCCGAATTGCCCAGCATCGCAGTCGCTTTGGTGATGGTGCAGGCCGAGGTGGCCGATCGGCTCGCCGCCGAGCCCGGCAACCGGACCTACGGCGTGCCCAGCGTCAAAGCGGGCTTCTTCGGCGCGGTCCGTCGCGCGGGCGCGGTCGGCACCCAGGTGTTCTGGCCGGTCCCGCGCGTCGACTCGGGCCTGGTCCGGATCGAGCGCTACGCCGAGCCGCCCTGGCCGACGGACACCGACCACCGTCGCCGGGTCTTCGAGGTCGTCGACGCCGCCTTCGCGCAGCGTCGCAAGACTCTTCGCGCCGCACTCGCCACCTGGGCAGGCTCACCCGCCGAAGCCGAACGCCTCCTGCTCGCGGCCGGCATCGCCCCCACCGCCCGCGGCGAAACTCTGGACACCGCGGCCTTCGTTCGGCTTGCGGCCCAGACGTAGCGCTGCGCAAAACCGCTACGGGCTCCGCACGCACCGCGGTTCCAGGTGTGTACGGAGCCGGTGCGAAGGGGTATCAGACGGCGAGTTGGTAGCCGGCTTCGTCTACGGCGGCGGTGATCGTGTCGGTGGAGATCGGGGTGGTGCTGTCGACCCGGACCGCGCCGCTGGCGAGGTCGACGTCGACGCTGGTGACGCCGTCGATCTTCCCGATCTCGGTCTTGACGGAGCTGACGCAGTGCCCGCAGGTCATCCCAGTGACGGTGTAGGTGGTGGTGGGCATGGCCGACTCCTTCGCTCGATGCTGATCATACGGCCGGGGGGTATATCCGACCGGCCCAAAAGATACCCCTGATGGGTATAGCGTGGCAAGGGTGATCCCCTCGGTGGTTGCGACGTGCGGCTATGCGCCCCAACCCCGCATCGCCAGCTCGGCCACCTTCTCCAGCTCCGCCCGGCTCGCGCCGTCTCTGGCTGCCTGGGACATGCCTTGCATGACGGTACCGACGTAGCGGGCCAGCGTGTGCGCGTCGAGGTGTTCCGGCAGGATGCCCGCATCGATGTCGGCCTGGATGCGCGCGGCGAACGCCTCGATGTTCCGATCGCGCATGCCGCGCAGCAGGTCCGCGATCTGCACGTTGGTGGTGTTGACTCCCGCGCTGATCACCAGGCAGCCGTGTGGGCAGTCGGGCCTGGTGTACTCCGTGGCCGCGTCGCGCAGGATGCGCCGGACGGTTGCCTCGGCCGTCGGCTCCTCGGCGAGTGCGCGGGCGGCGAACCCGCCGTAGCGCGCGCCGAAGTTCGCGACGGCCTCGACGAACAGTGTCGCCTTGTCGCCGAACGCCGCGTACAGGCTCGGTGGCCCGATGCCCATGGCGGCGGTCAGGTCCCCGATCGAGGTGGCCTCGTATCCGCGCGCCCAGAACAGCAGCATGGCCTGTTCCAGTGCCGCGTCCCGATCGAAGGAACGGGGCCGTCCCCGGGGCGCTGCGCTCATGCGACTCATTTTATAGCGATCACTAGAGAATATGGTTAACTGGTGTTCTGTAGCGATCGCTAGAGAAAGGGTTCGTGATGGGCGCACTGACGGGGAAGACGGCATTGGTGACCGGTGGTAGTCGGGGGATCGGCCGGGCAGTCGCCGAACGGCTGGGACGCGACGGCGCGCAGGTCGCGGTCCACTACAACGGCAATGAGGAGGCGGCCGAGGAAACCGTCGTCGCGATCGAGGCCGCAGGCGGCCGGGCGTTCGCCATCCGCGCCGAACTGGGCGTGCCAGGCGACGCCGCGGCATTGTGGGCCGCCTTCGACACCCACGCCGACGGGCTGGACATCCTGGTGAACAACGCGGGTATCGACGGCATCCGCGAGCCGATCGCAGGCACCGACGAGGCGGCGTTCGACCGGGTCTTCGCGGTCAACACCAAGGCGCCGTTCTTCGTCACGCGGCTCGGACTCGACCGATTGCGCGGAGGCGGCCGGATCATCAACATCTCCACCGGTCTCACACATGGCGCGCACATGCCGCAGCTGATCGCCTACACCATGTCCAAGGCGGCGATCGACAGCTTCACCAGCGTGCTCGCCAAGGAGGTCGGCGCGCGCGGCATCACGGTGAACGCGGTAGCGCCCGGCGTGATCGACACCGACATGAACGCGGCCTGGCTGCGCAACGCCGAAACCGAGGCAGCGGTGGCGGCCTGGTCTCCGCTCGATCGGGTCGGCCAACCCGCCGATGTGGCAGATGTCGTCGGTTTTCTCGCCTCCGACGACGCACGATGGGTGACCGGGCAGTGGATCGACGCCACCGGGGGTGCGCTGCTGTAAAACGAGCCGAGCGGTCGGATGTGCGGCGGATAAGCGGCTGCCTCGCCTTCGCTCGGCCCGGCGCGGGGCTGTGGACGGACTTTGTCCGGCTGTGCCCGTTGTGCGGCTGCCTCGCCTTCGCTCGGCCCGGCGCGGGGCTGTGGACGGACTTTGTCCGGCTGTGCCCGTTG
>NZ_JBFRFQ010000063.1:0-42724 GCF_052114905.1 Nocardia sp. 2TAF39 | reverse complement strand
GGTGGAGGACGCCCCGGCCGGGATCGCGGCGGCGCGAGCGGCCGGCATGCGCGTCATCGGCGTCACCACGACGGTCGGGCGCGAGCGACTGGAATGTGAGTGGTGCGTCGATGATCTCACGGCCTTGACCGTGGAGGCGTGCTGACAATACGAAGGTGGACAGCTCCGGCGACCAGTCAATACCAGCACCTTGTCCTTGTGGGCCTTGTCGGACATGAAGATTCCTCTCTTTCGAACAGAACGCTGATTCAGCGAGTCTTGCTACATGCAATGGATTTCGACCGGAACCGATACAAGCCAGCCGTTGCTTGATCATGCCGGTTCCTCCTGGCGAGACCTGACTTCGGACACGTTTCGGCGCGGCTCTTTGCGGCGGGTTGTTGATCTGGGCTTTTGCCGGTTGTCTGGTCGAGATTTGCGCACTTTAGCTCGATCTGGTCGACCGTCCCTCTGTCTCATCGATCAGCCGCCGCAGATGCGACACCTCGAAGTTCGACACCCCGATAGCCCGCATGCGGCCTTCGGCGAGGATCTTCTCCAGGGCACGCCAGGTTTCGACATACTTGTCCTTGCCTGGCACCGGCCAATGGATCAGATACAGATCAACATAATCCAGGCCCAGTGCGACAAGGCTCGAGTCGAACGCCCGCTCATGGCCGCGGTCGGTGTTCCACAACTTGGTCGTGACGAACAGCTCCTCCCGCGGCAGACCGCTCGTCCGGACCGCGGCGCCGACACCACGCTCGTTGTGGTAGAACATCGCCGTGTCCACGCTGCGGTAGCCCGCCTCGAGCGCCGTGTGCGCCACTCGCTCGATGACCTCGTCCGGGATCTTGTTACACGCCCGACCCGAGGCTGAGCATCCGGACGCCGTCGAGCACAATCGCGGGAACCATGCCAACCACCGTAGTGGTGACCAGGGCCGGGGGTTGGGCGGTGGTCAATTCACGGCCAATCCTCAATTTTCCGGCCCCATAAGGCCATAAAGGTAGCGGACCCTTCCCGGATCTGAGATGCTGTAGCGGAATGAGGCGGACCGAAATGTCCGTAGTTTACACGTCATACGCATCTGAGAATTCTCACGGGCTCATGACGTTGATACCGGATGGGCAGGTTTGGCAGCGTGGAAAAAACCTCGCAGGTAACAGGAACTGGCACGGGTGCCGATCCGATCGACCGGGCGCCGGGAATCGCGGAACCGATTCCCGAGGACGTTCCGCATGAGGCCGCGACACCGCAGGTCGTGGCACCGGGGATCAGGATGCTCACGTTCCCTGGTGTCAAGAACGTCGTCAAACGGTGGGGTCAGGAACGATGGTTGCACGAGTCAGACAGTCCGTTCGGTTTCAAGGTGGTCCGCATCCGGGCGGGGCACCGGACGCCTCCACGGTCAAGGCCGTGAGATCATCGACGCACCACTCACATTCCAGTCGCTCGCGCCCGACCGTCGTGGTGACGCCGATGACGCGCATGCCGGCCGCTCGCGCCGCCGCGATCCCGGCCGGGGCGTCCTCCACCACCACGCACCCAGCTGGCTCGACGCCCAACCTGGCTGCGGCACGGAGGTATCCGTCCGGATACGGTTTGCCCCGTCGGCACGAGCTTCCGTCAGCAGCCCAAGCATTTCGTTGCGAGGACTACACCCCATTCAGTATTCGAGCTTGACGAAGTAAGCCAACTCGCGCATGTCCTCGGTCAGTGTCCGCCGCTTGATGACGACGGCCGACAGGACGTCACGGGCGTAGCGTTGTTGTGTCAGCCATTGGGGTGCGGCGGGCAAGTGGCAGGAAGGACCCGACTTCTACATCTTCCGGTTTATCCCCAATCCTGCGGTCACCGTGGACAAGCTGACCAACCGACGCGACGAGATCTTCCTGGCCCTGGCCCTGGCCCTGCCCTCCGGGTTCAGCATTCGCACCCGCAGCGACCGCGGCTCCGTGCTCTTCGAGATCCCCAAGATCGACGACGAGAAGTACGGGGTCGACGCCAAAGCGCTGTGGCAGCGGTGCCCGGCCGATCCCGAGAGCCTCATCGCCCCGCTGGGCGCCGACATCGAAGGCAACCCGGTCACCATCGACCTGTCCTTCGCAGACTCACGGCACTTGCTGGTGGCCGGCACTACCGGATCAGGAAAGTCCGTCGCCCTGGACACGATCCTCGAGGGCTTGGTCCGGTACGACAAGAACACCCTGCGACTCCGCCTCGTCGATCCCAAGGGCACCGAGCTTGTCGACTTCGAGGACGACCCTCACCTTGATGGCATGATCGGCATGGACGCCGCCGACGCCATCGAGATTCTCGAGGAAACCGTCGAAGAGATGGCTGTGCGCTACAAGGACATGAAGGCGATCCGCACACGCAAGCTCGTCGAGTACAACGCCAAGGTCGACAAAGTAGACCGAAAGCCCTGGATCGTCATCGTCCTGGACGAGTACGCCGACCTCACCAGCGATCCCGAAGAGAAGAAGCAAATCGAAGCGCTGCTCGAGCGCCTGACGCAGAAGGCCCGCGCTGCGGGCATCCATGTCATCGCAGCCACGCAGCGCCCGAGCGCGGACGTTATCTCGACGACTATCCGCTCCAACTTCCCCGCCCAACTCGCCCTGCGGGTCAAGACCGCGACCGACAGCCGCATCATTCTGGACGAGACCGGAGCCGAAGCTCTGGCCGGACAAGGCGACGCCTTCCTGCACACAGCCAAGGGCACCATACGAGTGCAGGTTGCCTACGACGGGAGCTGACCAGGCCCCAAGACCGCGGCGAACCATGGGAACGCCACAATGCGGCTGAGGCAGCTATGGACGCACTACGAGCATTTGAGCACTACCCGCTCGGACACGAATTTTCTGGCGCTGCAAACCAGACTGATCGAACCCGGACGCCACGAGGCTGCCGACATCGCTCCATACAGCTGTGAGCCGCCTCCCAGTACGTAAGTCAACACTCTTCAGGAATTGGATGTTCAGTTGTCGACACCTGCCGAAGCGTTTTTCAGTTCAGCCGTGATGCCGTGATGAGTTGGAAGGCGTCGCCGACTCGCTCGACGCACGGCTGATGGAAGTCTGCCGTCTCGAGCATGGAGACGAGCTCGGCATCAGAGTGGAGGCGAACGCGTTTAGCCACAGGTGGGGGCATGAGAGAGCGGGGCGGCTCGGGTGCGACGGTGTGCAGGACGAGACGTCCGCCCGGCGCGAGCACACGATGCAGTTCGGCGAGCAGGGCTGGAACAGAGACGAAGAACAGCACGTTCATCGCGGTCGCGCAGGTGAAATGCCGGTCCGGCAGGGGTAACGATTCGGCAGCCGCCTCGATGACCTCGAGCCGGCCGCCGCGCACGGCGTCCGCGTTGGTCGACTTCGTCAGCGCCACCATGTCGGCGCTGTGATCCACCGCGGTGATCCGGCAACCGAGCGCGAGCGCTTGTGCTGCGAACGTGCCGCCGCCGCAGCCGATTTCGAGCAAATGATCATCGGATGTGAGGTTCAGCGCCGCCAGGGTGTCGCGGAATATCTCGTGGTGGGACTTCATGTCCCGCCACATCATCCGGGCCAGCCGTCCTCGGGGTCGGCGCAGCAGGTGGTCGGTGAAGAGGTCGAAGAGTGCCAAGACTGTTTCCTCGGTCGGTGTCGGTGATCGGTGTCAGGATCGGGGGTGCGGGTCGATGCGCATATCTCCGAAAACGCTGCGGCGCGCCATGGGGCTTGCGAGGACGTTGTGTGGATATACCGGACTGATGGCGGATGCTTGCCGCAGGTAGTCGAGATGGTGGTCCTCGAAGTGCACGGTCAGCGCGCCGAGATTGTCCTCGAGCTGCGCGAGGGTGCGTGCTCCGAGAACGGGCGCGGTGATATCGGGACGGCGCAGCGTCCAGGCGAGGGCTATCTGCGCCGGGGAACGACCGAGCTCCTCGGCGACCCGGCGCACGGAATCGGCTACGGTCAAGGACCGTTCGGTGAGCCCGTCACCGGCGAGGATCAGGTCCTTGCGGGAGGTGCCCACCGTCGGCTTGCGCGCGTGCGACGGCAGATCGGCCCGGGTGTACTTGCCGGTGAGGACGCCGCCTGCCAGCGGTGACCAGGCGACGACGCCGAGACCGAGTTCCCGTGCCATCGGCAGCATGTCGTGCTCGGCGGTGCGCTCGGCCAGGTTGTACTCGAGTTGGACCGCGATCAGCGGCGTCCAGCCGCGCAGGTCGGCGATGGTCTGCATGCGTGCGATCTGCCAGGCGGGGGTGTTCGAGATGCCGACGTACAGTACTTTGCCTGCGCGCACCAGATCGTCGAGGCCGCGCAGGATCTCCTCGACCGGTGTCAGGTCGTCCCACAGGTGCAGGTAGAGCAGATCGAGATAGTCGGTGTTCAGGCGGCCCAGACTGGCCTCGACCGAGGCGGTCAGGTTCTTGCGGTGGTTGCCGCCGGAGTTCGGGTCGGTGAGTCGTCGTAGCGCGGTGTATTTGGTCGCCAGGACGAGGGCGTCCCGGTCGGCCGCGGCGAACTCACCGAGCCATTCCTCGGCGGTGCCGTTGGTGTAGTTGCCCGCGGTGTCGAGGAAGTTGCCGCCCCGTGTGACATATGCCTCGAAGATCCGCCGCGCCTCCTGTTTGTCCGCCCCCCAACCCCAAGCGGACCCGAAGGTCAAGGTGCCCAAAGCCATCGGTGACACACGCAGTCCCGACCGGCCGAGCAGGCGATAGTGGTCCAACGCGTTATTGAAAAGGAATGTCATTTTCGGTTAGTGTAGGCGGGTTGAGTTACCCGAGCAAGGGCTGGAGATGCCGACAACCGTGAATGAAGTTCGCCGTTGCGCCGCAACGGTTCTCGGAATCGACGCAAGCGAGATCGACACGCAGCGTCCGTTGCAGGAACTCGGATTGGATTCTTTCCTCGCCGCCCGTCTACATCTGCGTCTGGCCGAACGTACAGGCGTCCGCGTCCCACTCGCCTCTTTCGTCGGAGCCACTCTCGAATCACTGGCCGCCGAAGTCGAAAAGCGCAGCGAGACAACGAATCACCCGCAAGTTGACGATGCTGTGCCGTTGCGCACCGCCACGCTGCCCGACGTCGTTGCCGAGGAGGAGCTCACTGCGATCCAGGCGTCCTACTGGGTCGGCCGTGAGGAGGGAATGCCACTCGGCGGGGTGGCCACTTTCTACTACTTCGAGTTCGACCGCGATCCGGAGCGGTTCGCGGCGGTGGACGGGCGAGCCGAGGTCGGCCTGCTCGAAGCGGCCTGGAACAAGGTCGTCGCACGTCATGACATGCTGCGGGCCGTCGTCACCGACGAGGGTCGCCAGCGGGTGCGACCGGTCGGACATCCGTACCGCATCGGGATCACCGATCTGCGGGATCCCGGAAGCGACGCCTCCGCGGAACTGGCGCGCCTACGGCAGGAGAAGTCGCATCAGGTGTGCGACACCACGACCGGACCATTGTTCGACATCCACGCCGCGCTGCTGCCATCCGGTGCGATGCGGCTGTTCGTCGGTTTCGACATCATGATGCTGGACATGGCGAGCTGGATTCAGCTCATGCAGGAGTGGGGATCGTTCGTCGCCGATCCCGGCGCCGTGCTACCCACACCGTCGACGTCGTTCCTCCAGGTACTGCGCGCCCGCCGGATGGCCGAAACGGCGAGACGAGAGCGGGACGAGGCGTATTGGCAGGAGCGACTGACCGTGCTGCCGCCCGGCCCTCGGTTGCCCTACGCCGTCGCTCCGGAAAGCGTTCGCACCGCCCGTTTTCGCCGCCATGAGCAACGATTGAGTCCGGCACATTGGTCGGCTCTCACCACGCATGCGGCACGGCGCGGCCTGAGCCCTACCGCAGTGCTGCTCGCGGCCTTCGGCCTCACCCTGTCGCGCTGGGGAGCCACCGACGCGTTCTGCCTCAACGCCACCCTGTTCGACCGGCCCGACAACGGCGCGGACATCGAAGATGTGGTCGGTGATTTCAGCACTACCGCGTTGGTCGAGATGCCGTCGCTCGACCTGGGTTCCTGGCAGGGCTTCACCGATTTCGCCCGCCGCGTCAACGAACGTTTCTGGGCCGATCTGGAACACCGTTCCTACAGCGGTGTCGAGGTACAGCGCGAGCAGGCGCCCGACCTCGCTCCGCGCTATCCCGTGGTCTTCACCAGCGGCGTGGGATTGGGCCAGTCCGACGGCCCGGCCGCGGGCTGGCTGGGCGATGAGATCTTCGGCGTCTCGCAGACCCCGCAGGTGACCCTCGACCACATCGTCTGGGACGAAGCGGGTGGACTGCGACTGGCATGGGACGCCGTCGAGGAGGTCTTCCCGACCGACTTCGTGGCCCAGATGCTCACCGCGCACGCCCGTCTGCTGCGTTGGCTCGCCGGGGACGACGATGCTTGGGAGAACATCGATTTGGGCTGGAACCCGCATTTCGAGTCGGTGCGCCCGCTCCCGCCCGGACTCGGCACCGGGATGCTCACCGATTCGCAGCGCGACCAGTCGGCGGCGCGGCCCGAGGCAGCCGCGGTGCTGTCCAGCACGGGAAGGCTCACGCACGGCGAGGTCTCCGCGCGGGCGCGTGCGCTCGCCGGGCGGCTGATCGGGGCCGGGGTCCGGCCACAGGACCGGGTGGCGGTCTTGGCCCCCAAGTCGGCGGCACAGATCGTCGCCGTGTACGGAGTCCTCTGGGCAGGGGCGACATTCGTGCCCGTCGAGCCCGATTGGCCCGCGTCGCGGATCACCTCGGTCTGTCGCCGTGCCGGGATTGCGCATGCCGTGGCCGTATCCGGCGTCGAGTTGCCGGAGAACGTCACCGCGCATCCGCTCGACGCGGCGTCTGGGGCGGTCACCGTGGACCAGCCGCTCGCCGCTGGGGACGACGCCTTGGCCTACATCATCTTCACGTCCGGATCGACCGGTGAGCCGAAGGGCGTCGCGGTCGAACATCGCGCCGCGCGCAGCACCATCGACGAGATCAACGACCGCTTCGGCGTGGGCCCGAGCGACCGGGTGCTCGCACTCTCGGCGCTGAGTTTCGATCTGTCCGTGTACGACATCTTTGGCGTGCTCGGCGCGGGCGGCGCGCTGGTCCTGCCGGATGCCGAGGGGTTGCGCGATCCTGGGCACTGGTGCGAGCTCGTCGCGGCGCATCAGGTCACGGTGTGGAACACCGCGCCCGCGCTCGCCGAGATGCTGGTCGAATACGCCGAGGCCGATCCGGCGGCTGCGGGTCGGCTGCGCTCGCTGCGGGTGTTGCTGTTGTCCGGTGACTGGATCCCGCTGTCGCTGCCGGATCGGCTGCGTGCGGTGATCGGCGAGCACGTGCGGGTGATCAGTCTGGGTGGGGCGACCGAGGCCGCTATCTGGTCGATCTGCTATCCGATCCGGACGGTGCGGCCCGAATGGACCAGCATCCCGTACGGCACGGCGCTGCGCGGCCAGTCGTTTCTCGTGCTCGACGACGAAGGCCTGCCCTGTCCGGTCGGTGTCCCTGGTGAGCTGCACATCGGAGGCGCCGGTCTGGCGCGCGGGTATGTCGACGACGACGAGCAGACCGCGCGCCGTTTCATCTGGCACGATCGGCTGGGGCAGCGGCTGTATCGAACCGGCGACCTGGGCAAATGGCGTCCCGACGGGGCGATCGAGTTCCTCGGTCGTGTCGACCGGCAGGTCAAGGTGCGCGGCCACCGCATTGAACTGGGTGAGATCGAAGCCGTGCTCGCCCGCCATCCGGGCGTACGCCGTTGTGTGGCGGCGGCCGTGCCGGGGGCGGATGACCGCCCGCAGCTCGTGGCCTACCTGGTGACCGGTGATACACCCTCGGAGACAACGGATCTCGCCGACCACGCGGCGCGCCACCTGCCGCACTACATGGTGCCGACCCGGTGGGTGCGACTGGACGCCTTGCCGTTGACGTCCAACGGCAAGGTCGACCATTCCCGGCTGCCCAACCCGTTCCGTCCCGGCTTCGCGGCCGCGGCGTCTCACGCCTCGGCCGAGGACGGTCGTGCAGACGGCGGGACCGCAGTTCATCCGAAGCCCGAAAAGACGCTTGCGGCAATCGATCTCACGCAGCCCGCCGTAGTGACAGACGACGACGGGCCTATGACAGCGGCATCCGGCGATCTCGCGGGCGCACCGGGTGCGGCAGGTGAGCAGGCGTGGACCCCGGCCGACGACTGGCTGCTGCACGCAGCACGACAGGCCGAGGCGCTCGGATTGACGCTCACGTTGCGCGCGCAATCCGTCGACCATGCCGCCGCGACCGCCGCTGGCGAGTGGGTCGGCCGACTGCATGCCGCCGCCACGGCGGGCGGGCTCGTCGCCGAGGTCAGCTATGGCGATGCGGCCGAGCTCGTGCTCACCCCCGCGGTCACGACGGCCACGGTCGCCCGCGCGCGGGTGGAGGCGGTGATCGCGGAGGTCTTCACCGATCTGCTCGGCCCCGAAGTCGCGGCAACCACCCCCTTCCACGATCTCGGCGCGACTTCGCTGACATTGGTTCGCGCCCATCGCAGGCTGCGGCATCTCACCCCGGCGCTCACGGTGCCGGACATCTTCCGGCTCGGCACCGTCCGGCGACTGGCGGACTGGATCGCCGAGCGTGTCGCGCCGGGTGGGTCGACGCGCGAAGCCGATGCCGTGCCGATCGATCTCACCCACGCCGCAGCGCGCGGCCGCCGCCGCGCTCACCGATCGAAAGCGAGGCTCGCGGATGTCGTTCGCTGACACCGTGTTCCGGCTGCGTACCGCCGCAAGCCGGGCGGCCGACCGCAGACAGCGATTCACCGTCCACACCGCCCACCGCTCCGGCACCCCCACCGAAATGTCGGTGCGCATCGGACGGCACAGCGTCGTGGTCGACGAACCCATGGCAGCAGGGGGCGGTGACGCCGGTCCCGACCCGATCGGAATGGCGTTGGCCGCGCTGGGCGCCTGTCAGGCGGTCACCTACCGGTTTCACGCGGCACGGCTGGGTATCGAGATTCGTTCGCTGTCGGTGGACGTCACCGCCGATGTGGATCTCGGTCCCGTGTTCGGGCTTACCGAGCCCGCACCGCCGGGGCGCATCAGCGTCCGTGCCCGGGTCGGCGGCCCGGACGAACCGGCCCGGTATCGGGAGTTGCATCGGCTCGTCGAGGATTCGTGCCCGGTGCTGGCGATGATGCGCGGACAACTGACTGTGGACTCGGAAGTGGAGATCGAATCGTGAACGACGACAACGCCGTCGCCATCATCGGGATGGCCTGCCGGTTTCCGGGCGCGCCCGACCTGGCCGCCTACTGGGACCTGATCGCCTCGGGGCGGGAAGGTCTGACCCGGTTCGACGACGCGGAGCTCGCCGCGCGCGGCGTGTCCGCCGAACTGCGCGCGCACCGCAATTACGTGCCCGTCGGCGCGGTGATCGAGGGGCAGGACCGCTTCGAGCCGGAACACTTCGGCATCGTGGCGCGCGATGCCGAACTGATGGACCCACAGCTGCGGCTGCTGCTGGAATGCGCATGGGACGCTCTGGGCGACGCGGGATACCGAGGTGGGGCAGGCCTCGACGCGGTCGGTGTTTTCACCGGCGCCTCGAGCAGTGACTATCTGGAGCACAATCTCGGCGCCTACCGCGCCGATGCCGAACGGGATCCGATCGGTCGGCTGCAAGCGGAGATGGGCACGCTCACCGACTATTTCCCCCAGCAGATCGCCTACCGGCTCGACCTCACCGGACCCGCTGTCGCGGTGCAGGCCACCTGCGCGACCTCGCTGGTCGCGGTACACACCGCCGTGCAGGCGTTGTTGTCGGAGGAATGCGATGCCGCCCTCGCCGGGGGTGCGTCGTTGATCGTCCCCCAGGGACGCGGCTACCTGCACGTGCCCGATGCGATCTTCTCCGCGGACGGTCATACCCGAGCGTTCGGAGCGGACGCCACCGGCATGGTGCACAGTCAGGGCGTGGGCGTGGTGGTGCTGCGGCGACTCGCGGACGCGCTCGCCGACGGCGACCCGATCTACGCGGTGGTGCGCGGCAGCGCGGTGAACCACGACGGTGGCGGCAAGGCCGGTTTCGCCGCTCCGTCGGCGGCCGGGCAGGCGCGGGCGATCGCCGAGGCGCTCGCGGTCGCCGATGTCGGCATCGACGCGGTGGACCTGATCGAGTCGCACGGCACGGCGACACCACTGGGTGATCAAATCGAACTGGCGGCGCTGGCCGCGGTGTTCGCCGACCGAACGGCGGCGCAGCCGATCGCGCTGGGGTCGGTGAAGAGCAATATCGGTCACACCAACAGCGCGGCAGGCATTGCGTCAGTGATCAAAACCGCTCTCGCCCTGTCGCATCGGCGCATTCCGGCGACGCTGCACGCCAGTCCCGCCCATCCGGATCTGGAACGCCATCGACGGTTGTTCGAAGTCGTCGAGCACACCCGGGACTGGGCGGAGCGCGAGGGAACCCGGATCGCAGGGGTGAGTTCCTTCGGTATCGGCGGCGCCAATTGCCACGCGGTGCTCGAACAAACTCCCGTGCGGGGCGGTTCGAGCGACCCCGACCCGCGCGCGCAGCTGCTGTTGGTCTCGGCGGTCACGGAAGCCGGATGCCGGGATCAGATCGCGCAGGCCGATGCCGGTGTGACCGCGGAAACCAGAGCCGATTACGCCTACACCGTTTCGCGCGGGCCGCATACGGAGTCCGGGTGGCGTGCCGCGGCGCTGCTGTCGGACGCGGATCCGGGTTCGCGGCCCGTTGCCGCCGGCCAGGTGCCGTCCAGGCGACCGGACATCGTTTTCGCGTTTCCCGGCGCCGGTGCACAGTATTCGGGTATGGGCGCCGGGCTCTACCGTAACGAGCCCATGTTCGCCGCTCGAATCGATGAATGCGCCGAAGCGATGCAGCCGGTGCTGAACTACGACATACGCGAGATCGTGAGCGGCCGCGCCGTTGCGCAGGACGTGGACGACGTGCGCTACGGACAGCCCACCCTGTTCGCGGTGTCGGTGGCCACCGCGGCGACCCTGCGCCACTACAGGATCGAGCCCGACGCCGTCATCGGCCACAGTTTGGGCGAATACGCTGCCGCCGTGGTCGCGGGAGCGCTGAGCTTGCGCGATGCCGCCCGGTTGGTGGCGGTGCGGTCCGTCGCACTGGCGGACACCGCGCCGGGAGCGATGCTGGCGGTCGAGCTCGGGGAGGAGGATGTGCGCGCCGCTTTGACCCGCTACCCGGAGATCGCGCTCGCCGCCGTCAACGGCCCGGACGCCTGCGTGGTGTCGGGACCGGTCGACGCCATCGAGACGCTGTCGGCCGCCCTCGGTCGAGCCGCGATTCGCGCGAGCAGGTTGCGGGTCAACGCTGCCCTGCATTCTCCTGCCGTCGCCGCGGCGGTCACGCCGCTGCGTACCGCGGCCGAGAGCGTGCCGTCCACTCCGGCCACGCTGCCGCTCTACAGCACCCTCACCGGCCGGCGGATCCGATCCTTCGACGCCGAGCACTGGGTGCGGCATCTGCGTGAACCAGTCCTGTTCGCGACCGCGGTGCGGGCCGCGACGGCCGCGGCTCCGACGATCCTCGTCCAGGTCGGACCGGGCAGTGCCCTCGCCGCGCTCGCGCGATGCAACGCGCCGGCAAACTTGACCGCCGCGCTGAGCACGCTGGCCGAAGCCGAGGAACGGACCGGCGATACGGCGCCGGATCGCGCCGCGCTGCTCAGCGCGGTCGGTCATCTCTGGTGTACCGGCGCGGCTGTGGACGTTGATGCTCTGCATCGTCGTCGTCGCCGCATTCGCCTGCCTGCCTACCCCTTCCAACGCCGCAGTGTGTGGATCGATCCGCCCAGTGACCCTGGAACGGCACCAGCCGCGCCGGGCACCCGATCCGCGCCGCGTTCCATGCAGGACGGTGGCCGCCCACAGCTCGGTCCAGAGGTTCGGATCGAGGCGCCGGCGGTGGCGCTCGCACCATCCGCGCAGCCGGCTCCAGCGGTCGTCGAAACACGGGCGGTGTTGTTGACCCGCGAATCGCTGTTGCCCGCCAGCGAATCGGTGTTGCCCGCCAGCGAATCGCTGATGCCCACTCCCGAACCTGTGTGGCCTACCTTTGAACCGGCATTGCCCCTTCGTGGATCGGCGGTGCCCAACTGTCGGCCGGAGGCAACCGAGTCGGACCGGCGGCCGGAACGGCAGACGAGGAACGGCAGGCCGCAACCGGCGTCGTCACTCCCGGCGCCTGACCTGGTGGGTGGAAAGGGAGCACCGGCCTCAACCGCCGTGTCGGAACCCGCCGGATCGCGCACGTTTGCGAGTCCGGAAGAGAACAAGATCGCCGCACTCTGGGAGGAGCTGCTGGGGGAGCGGGTCCCCGGTACTGAGGCGGACTTCTTCTCGCTCGGCGGAACCTCCCTGCTGGCGACCCGGATGCTCGACATCCTCAACGAAGGCGAGCACACCGATATCCGCATGCGGGAGCTGCTCGCTCACTCGACCGTGGGCGCCTTCGCGGCACTGCTGCGAAGTCGCCGCCCGGCATCATCGGTCGCGGCGGTGCCGGCTGTACCCGAGCTGCCCGCGACGGAGGTCGAACGCCCGATACGCGAGGACGTGCTGGTCGCCGACGCCACCTTCCCGCTCACCCGGGTGCAGCACGCGTACTGGGTCGGACGGTCGGGCGCCTTCGGGCTGAGTGACGTGGCGTGTCACATCTATCTCGAATACGACTGCGACAAGCTGGATCTGGATCGCTACGAGCAGGCGTGGAACCGTGCGATCCGGCGGCATGAGATGCTTCGTGCGATCATCACCGAGGACGGGCGCAATCAGATCCTCACCGAGGTGCCGGAATACCGGATCCGCCGCCACGATCTCGCCGGCTCCACCGGCCAGGCCCGTGCGGACACGCTGGGGGACCTGCGGCGGCGGCTGTCGCACCGGGTGCACCGCCCTGACCGCTGGCCACTGTTCGATGTGCGCGCCGCCCGACTGGACGACACCACCACGCGGCTGTTCATCGGCATCGATGCGCTGATCTGCGATGCGGGCAGTTTCCTCGTCCTCGACCGCGATCTGCGCCTGCTCTACACCGACCCGGCGGCCGTGCTGCCGCCGCTGCCGTCCCGGTTCGCCGATTACGTGGCACATACCGAGGCACGCGCCGAGTCCGCGGACCGCAAGCGGGCGATCGACTACTGGCAGCGGCGGATGGACGCCCTGCCCGGGGCACCCGCTCTGCCGACCATCACCCGCACCCAGACTCAGCCATGGTTCGGCCGCCGTGCGGACCGTCTCGAACCAGCGGAATGGCAGGGGCTGCGGCGGCTGGCCGCCGATCATGGCGTCACGCCGTCCGCTGTGCTGCTCACCGCGTATTCGGACGTGCTCGCCGCCTGGTCCGGCGACGAGCGGTTCACCCTGTCGCTGACTCTGGTCGACCGGCCGGTGGCGTTGCCCGGAATCGACGGCGCGGTGGGCGATTTCACCACGCTCCTGGCGCACGAAGTCGATCGGACCGATGGCGGCGCCTTCGTGAAGCGGGTCGTCCGCACACAGCGGCAGCTCTTCGACGACATCGATCACCGGGAGTACTCGGCACTGGACCTGCTTGCCGAACTGTCCACCCGCACGGGGCAGCGCCGGCTGCTGCCGGTGGTGTTCACCAGCGCCCTCGATATGGCCCAACTGTTCGGTGGCGCACCGGATCTGGAGTGGGCGGGCAGCATCGTGCACGGCGTGAGCCAGACACCTCAGGTGTGGCTCGACCATCAGGCGTTCGTGGATGCCGGGGGACTGCAACTGCAATGGGACGTCCTCGAGACCGTCCTCGATCCCGTGGCTGCGGACACCGCGTTCGCTTCCTATGTGGAGTGGCTGCGCCGTCTCGCCGCTGATCCGCAGGCGTGGACCGTACCGGATGCCGGTACGCGACGGGAAGACCGGGACGAGGACGTGGCCGCCGCCGTCTCCGCGATCTGGGCGCAAGTTCTGAACGTCGAAACCGAGGTGCTGCGGCCCGATTCGACCTTTGTCGGCCTGGGCGGCGACTCGGTTCTGGCGGTGCGCATGGCCACCATCGTGCGCACGCGACTCGGTGTCGCGGTGCCCGTGGCGGAGCTGGTCGGGGATCTCTCGTTCGCCGATCTCATCGCGCTGATCGCCGAGCGCCGTTCCGGTCTCGCGGCGACGGCTGTCGAGCTGGCGCGGCAGGCCGACCCGGCCGCGCCGTTCCCGCTCACCCCGCTGCAACAGGCGTATTGGGTGGGGCAGCAGCACGGCTACGCTCTCAGCTACGACTCGGCGCACAACTATGTCGACTTCCGGCTCACCGGGATCGATCCGACCGTTCTGGATGAGGCGGTGCGCAGGCAGGTCGAACGCCAGCCCATGCTGCGGGCGGTCTTCCTTCCGGACGGCACGCAGCAGGTGCTGCCCGCCGACGACCCGCGCCTGGCCGCGCTGCCGATCATCCACCTTGACATGAGGACGGCGAGTGCCGGTGAAATCGACCGGCGACTGGCCGCCATCCGCGCCGATGTGCAGCGCACCGGGCCGCGGCTGGATCCGTGGCTGTTCGCCGTGACCGCCGTCCGGCTTCCGGGCGACGAACTGAGCTTGCACATCGTGTGCAGTCTGCTCGTGGCCGACGGGTGGTCGGTGCAGCTGATGTTCACCGAGCTGTTCACCTACCTCGACGAGCCCAATACGGTGCTGCCCGCGCTCACCGCGCACTTCGGCGACTACGTGGAAACCATCTCCCGCCAGCGTGGCGAACCGGAGTGGCAGGCACAGCGCGACTGGTGGTGGGAACGCATCGACGATCTTCCACCCGCTCCCGCATTACCGCTGGCGGTGCCGTTCGATCAGGTGCGTCCGGACACGCTGGAACGACGAGAATTCCGAGTATCCGGCGAGCGGATGGCGATCCTGCGCGACCACTGCGCCGAGTACAGCATCACCCCGACCACGGCGTTCGCCACCTGCTGGGCAGCGGCGCTGGCCCGGCTGGCCGGGCACCGCCGATTCCTGCTGAATGTGCTCTACCTCAACCGCCTGCACCTTCCGCGCGATCTCGATCACGCTATCGGCCCGTACGCGGGCACCGTGCTGCTCGACATCGCCCTGCCCGCACAGCCGACGTTCCTCGCCGCCGCCCGGACGGTGCAGGAGGCCATCGTCACCATGCTCGACCACGGACAGGTCACCGGCGTGGAGGTGCTGCGGGAACTGGCGCGGCGCAGGCGCGACACCGCACCCCAGGCGCCGGTTGTCTTCCACAGCACCCTCGGGCTCAATCCGCCGGGCGGGACTCCCGACACGGTCGGCGTTCGCGATTTCTACCAGCGTGTACGCACGCCTCAGGTGGCCTTGGACATGCAGGTGTTCCAGTGGGACTGGGACGACTCGGTGGTGGTGAACCTGGACGCGGTCGCGGAACTGTTCCCTCCGGGCGTGCTCGACAGTCTGTTCGCGCAGGTGTGCGACGTGATCACCGCGCTCGTGGACCGGCCGGGCACGTGGACGGCGCCGCTCGAGGTACCCGAGGCCGAACGACCTGCGCACAACGTCGCCGCATCGACGCCCGCGGTGGTGGGTGGCCCGCCCGCCACCGAGACCGAGCGCGCCATCGCCGAACTGTGGCAACGGATGGTGGACGTGCCCGGTAGCCTCGACCGCGGCACCGACTTCTTCACCATCGGGGGTGATTCGGTACTGGCGATCCGGATGCTCAACCTCCTGCGCGGCGAGCTCGGCTTGGCGGTGACGCCACGGGAATTCCTCGCCGATCCCACGCTGGCTGCCGTCGCGGCGGCCGCGCGGCACGGAGCCGCGGAGCCGTCAATCCCTGGTGATTGTCTGGTGCCGCTTCGCGACGGCGTCGGACGGCCGCTGTTCCTGATCCATCCGACGGGTGGCGACGTGCTCTGTTATGTGGATCTGGCGCGCACGCTCGACACCCGGGCACCGATCGTCGGAATACTGGACCCGGAGTTGGCCGGGGCGCCGGGACCGGAGACGATCGCCGATCTGGCGCGGGTGTACGAGGGCGTGGTGCGCGCTCACCAGCCGGTCGGCCCCTACCGGATCGGCGGCTGGTCGATGGGCGGCATCATCGCGCACGAGGTGGCACGCCGGCTGCGTGCGGCGGGTGACACCGTGGAGGCGTTGATCCTGCTCGACTCGAACATCGCCGACCGGATCCATCATGTCGACGGCCGCGGATTCTGGACGCGCTACCTCGGGTCCCTCGCCGCTTTCCTCGATTTGGACCTCGAAACCGACACGCTCAGCGCCGAGTTCGATCGGAATCCGGACGAGCAGCAGCGAGCCGAGGTCCGGCGTCGACTGGCCGCCGCGGGGCTCCTGGAGCGCGGCGACTCGGCCGACCAGCGGGTCCGGGAAGATATCTTCCGGCGTCACCTGCGGGCTCTCGGCACACACCACACCGGTCATCTCGACGGCGACGGGCTCGAGATGCTCCTGGTGCGCGCCGACCTACCGTCGCCACACAACTCCGGTGTCGGCATGGGAGTCGACGACTGCTCCGATCTCGAGGACCTCGGATGGGCGGCCCACACCGACGTCGTCATCGATACCCGGCCCGTCGCGGCCCACCACTACGCGATGCTGCGCCCGCCTGCGGTCCTGACGGTCGCCCATCTGGTGTCGGAACTGCTCGCGAGCCTGGACGATTCGGAGCAGCCGTGACCGACGACTACGCCGCCGCGGCGGAGTTCTACGACCTCATGGCCACACCGTACGTGGCCACGGTGGAACCGGTGCTGGCGAAACTGCTGGCCGAGGTGGACACCATCGCCGGACTGGTGGCCGACATCGGGGCGGGCACCGGACTGTCCACAATGCTCGTCGCCGACGCGTTGCCGGACGCACGGATCGTGGCGGTGGAGCCGGCCGCGGCGATGCGCGCGGTGCTGCTGTCGCGACTGGCGGCCCGCAAGGATTTGCGCGAGCGAATCACCGTGCTGCCGCACGGATTCCTCGATATCCGACTGCCCACGGGATGCGCGGCGGTGGTCGCCCTCGGTGTGATCGGGCACTTCGATCCCGCTACCCGTCCCCGGGTGTGGAAGGCCATCGCGGACGCGCTGGCACCGGGCGCCGATGCCGTGGTCGAGGTACAGCGTCCCGGGCGCGTCGAACCATCGGCGCAACGGCGCTACACCACCGCAAGGGCCGGGGACCTGCGGTACGAGGGCTGGAGCCGGGCCGACCCGGTGGACGCGGAGTCCCTCGTCTGGCAGATGACCTACCGCGCCTACAACGGCGACCGACTGGTCCAAGAGGTGCGCACCGAACACCATGTCTGGCCGACCGACGCCGACCGCCTCGCCGCCGAGGCGCGCACGGCCGGGTTGCGCCTGGTCGACGCCGACCACACAACCGGGCTGCTGCGCTTCACCCGCTGACGGCTCTGAGCACCTGGAGACCGCACGGGAACGAACATCCGACTCGCTATGGAGGACAACGCAATGACCGACGACGCCACCGCCGCGGTACTGGCCGCGGTCGGTGAACTGCTGCCGACGCTGAGCAAGCGTGCCGCGGACACCGAGCAGGCCAGGAGGATTCCGGCGGAGTCGCTGGCGGAGATCACCGCGACCGGGTTCTTCGGCCTGCTGCGCCCGCGCCGCTATGGCGGGCACGAAGCGCATCCGGCCGCCTTCTACACGGCAGCCGCCGAGCTGGCCTCGGCCTGCGGCTCGACCGGGTGGGTCGCCTCCGTTCTCGGCGTATCCCCATGGAACCTGGCACTCTTCGACGGCTCCGCCCAACAGGAGGTCTGGGACTCGGGCGTCGACATCCCCATCTGCTCCTCGTACGCCATGACCGGCACCGCCGTTCCGGTCGAGGGCGGCTATCTGCTCAGCGGAACGTGGGGTTTCGCGTCCGCTTGCGACCACGCGCGGTGGGCGTTGCTGGGCGCACGGGTCATCGTCGACGGCGAATCGGTCGATTCGTGCACCTTCCTGGTGCCCGCTGGCGACTACCGCGTCGCCGACGTGTGGCAGGCGATGGCCCTGCGCGGCACCGGAAGCAACGATATCCATGTGGAGGAGGTGTTCGTGCCCGCGCACCGGGTGCTCGCCTCGGATGCGGTGACCGCCTGCCGTACGCCCGGACAGCAGGTCAACGATGGGGCGCTGTACAGGATTCCGTTCGGCTGCCTGCACACCAGCGCCATCACCGCCGCCATCGTCGGAATGGCGCGCGGCGGTTATCGCGCGTACCTCGAGCAGCAGAGTGACCGGGTGCGTGCCGCATTGCCCGGTGACGCACGCAAGGACACCGGCTACCGTGGTGACCAGTTCCGCGACGATCCAGCCACGCTGGAGCGAATCGCGTTCGCCGCGACCGAGATCGACGCCGCCTGGCGCCAGCTCACCCACAACATCGATGATCTGTACGCGCTGGCGGCGGCAGACCGGCCCATCGGACCGCGTGATCGATTGCGGCTGCGCCGCGATCAGGTCCGCGGCACCGAGCGCGCGGTGGCCGCCATGGATCGACTGTTCGAAAGCTCCGGTGGCCGCGCGTTGCGGCCCGACAGCGCCGTGCAGCGTTTCTGGCGCGACGTGCACGGGGGGCGGGCGCACGCGGCCAACGATCCCGAACGCGTGTACCGCATGTTCGCCGCGGCCGAACTCGCGGCCATGTCGCAGGCGCGCAAGCCGTGACCGATCAGGTGGTCGCCGCGCTCGGGCGGCATCCGTGGGTCGATTCGGCGTGGTGGGACGCGCGTCGTGCGGCGCTCGTGGTGCGTCCCGCCGCCGAAGCTGTCGCGGTGCGGCCCGCTCCCGGGGCGCTGCTCGTCGAGTATTTCGAGCATTGGCGGCAAGTGTACGAGTACGTCTATTCCTCCGAGGAGCTACGCCACGGCGAGGATCTGGATCTGTCCGGATGGCGGGCCTCCGACACCGGTGCGGCGTTCCCGCGCGAGCACATGCTGGAGTGGATCGATCACGCCGTAGGCATGGTGCGTCGCGGGCGACCCGACACTGTCCTCGAGATCGGCTGCGGCAGTGGTCTTCTCGTCCACCGGCTGTATCCGTCGACGCGAGGCTATGTGGGGCTCGATCCGGCCGAGCCCGTGGTGGAAAGGCTGCGTGCTCTACGGCTTCCGGGTGTCTCGGTGCTGCGCGCTGCCGCGCACGAGCTCACTACCGACCAGGTGCGGGCTGCACTACGTGCGGTGGATGCGAGCGGGCGGCCGGACTGCGTCCTGCTCAACAGCGTGACCCAGTGCTTTCCGGACGAGCGTTACCTCACCGCCGTACTCGATGACGCGCTCGACATGGTCGCGCCCGGGGGCGCCGTCGTCGTCGGTGACATCCGTAATCTGCTCGGGGCGCAAGATTTCGCTCGATGGCTGGAACTGGCCCGTGATCCCGGCCTGAACGCCGAGGACCTGGATCGGCGGGCCGCCGCCCGACTCGACGCGGACGAAGAGCTCCTGTGCGATCCACGGGTCTTCGCTCGGATCGCGCATCGGCATCCCCGATCGGTGCGGGTCGCCTTCTACGCCAAGCCGATGCGGGACGATACCGAACTGACCCGATATCGCTACGACGCCGTACTGACCGTGGACGAGCCCGCGCCGGTCCCGCCCCGTACCGTCGTCTGGCGCGACCTTCGAGGCCGCGACACGGCCGATCGGATCGCCGCGCTAGCCGACACCGTGCGCCGGGAGGCGACCATGGTCACCGGCATACCGAACGCGCTGCTCGTCCCCGACGCCGCGGACGCGGTCGCGCCCGCTTCGCTCGCGGCGGCGCTGCCGCCGGAATGCGCGGTCCTGCTCGACTCGGCCGACGCACGGCTGCTCGCCGTCGGCCGCCCCGAACACCAGGCGGATCTGGAAGCCGTGCGCGCCGATCCGCCGCACCGCGTCTGCAACGACCCGTTCACACGCTACGTGCGCCGCCGGATGCCGGAGGTCCTCGCCGACTATCTCGAATTGCTCCGCGGCACCACCGCACCGCCTCCCATCGTCGTCTCCGAGGAGTTCGCCGCCACATGACCACTCAACCGACGGACTATCTCACCGACCTGCGCGCGGCCTGCCGAGGCGCCGTCCTGACACCGGGCGATCCCGGTTACGACCGCGCACGGCAACGCTGGAATTGCGCTGTCGACCAGCGGCCTGCCGCCATCGTGTGCTGCGCCCGAGTCCCCGACGTGCGAGTCGCGGTCACGACGGCGCGGCGGCACGGGATGGCCGTGTCGATACGCGGCGGCGGCCATGAAGTCGCGAGGCACCCGGCCGCGAACGGCTCACTGCTGCTGGATCTGTCGGGGCTGCGGACGATCACCATCGACCCGATCGCCCGGCGTGCCACCGTCGGCGCGGGAGTCACCTGGGCGGAATTCGATCGTGCCTGTCACCGGCACGGCCTGGCCGTCACCGGAGCGGACGTGTCCACCGTCGGCGTGATCGGTTCCGCGCTGTGCGGCGGCAGCGGGTGGCTGCAGCGGATGGCAGGCTTCACCTGCGACAGCGTTCGCTCCGCCCACATAGTGCTCGCCGACGGACAGCTGGTGCACACCAGCGCGGAGCACCACCCCGACCTGCTGTGGGCGCTGCGCGGCGGCGGCGGCAATTTCGGTGTCGTCGTTGCTGTGGAGTTCGAACTGCATCCGATCGGCCCCCTGCACGCGGGCACGCTGCTGTTCCAGCTGGAGGCTGGGCGCGCGGTCTTCCGTGAATTCCGCGAGCTGTGCGCCGAGGCCCCGGACGAACTCGCGCTACGCGCGACCCTGCTGCACTGGCCGCCCACCGCGCCCGAGGGGCCTGCAATGGCCGCGGTCACGGTCGCCTACTTCGGACCCGCCGACCGGGCCCGCGCGGAACTGGCACGATTGAAGCGCTTGGGCGAACCGGAGCTCGACCTCATCCGGCCGCTGGAATATCCCCAGCTGCAACGCAATACCGAGCAGGCATTTCACGAAAGCCACGGCACCGCCACCGGGACCGAATGGCTGCGCGAATTCGACGACGACGCCATCAACGCGCTCATCGACCTCGCGGCCGACATGCCCACCCCGTACTCGCTGGTGTCGGTCCATCAACTCGGCGGCGCGCTGCGCCGTGTGCCGGTGGACGCGACCGCGTTCGGCTACCACGACGCCGACTATCACGCGGTCATGTTCTCCGGCGGGCCAGCGCGGACAGATCTGGACTCCTCGCGGCGGTGGATCGCCGAGGTCGTGGCCGCACTACAGGGCTGTTCGGCGGGCGGGCCCTACATCGGGATCCTCGACGACACCGCGTCACCCGAACGGGTGCGCCGTGCCTACCATCGCCATTCCTATCCGCGACTGCGACAGCTCAAAGCCACCTACGATCCCGACAACCTGTTTCGCTGCAATCACAACATCCCGCCGCTGAACGAGGCGCGATGATTACCGACGAGACCCTCGACATCGCCGCGCGCGCCACGGACGCGGTCGCCGATTTCGATGCGCGACAGTGCCTTTCCGCGCGCGAGGACCTCGATCTGTTCGGGTTGCACGCCATGGCCGCCGCACTACGACCCGCGCTGCCGGGCGGTACTGCGCGCACCGAGGACGACATCGCGAAAGCGTTGGACGTCGCCCCACGACATCGCTGGCTGCTGCGACGCTGGCTCGGTCTGCTCACCGCCCACGGGTGGCTGGAACGCGCCGACCGACACTTCTCGTCCCTTCGGGAGGTCGCCGCACCGCACCGCGCCGATTTGGACCGAGTGTGCGCAGACCTCGGGTTCTCCCCGCAGCTCGCGCGCTTCTTCACGGCTGCCAACCGCCACGCGTGTGATCTGTTGCGAGACCGAATACTCGCCCAGGAACTGTTGTTCCCGGACGCCGACCTGCTCACCGCCGAGGCCGCATACCGTGACAACCCGGTCAACCGATACTTGAACGCGGCCGCCGGCGCGGTCGTCGCCCGGTCGGTGGACGATCTCGCCACCGACCGCCACCCCGTACGCATCCTGGAACTCGGCGCAGGGGTCGGCGGCACCACCGCCGACCTTCTCCCGGTACTCGACGGCCTGCCGGTCGAATACCACTTCACCGACGTATCGTCGTTCTTCCTCGACGCCGCCCGGGCACGCTTCGCCGACTACCCCTGGCTGCGGTTCGCCCTGCTCGATCTCAACGCCGACTTGCCGCCGCACCGGTCCTTCGACATCATCCTGGCCGCGAACGTGCTGCACAACGCCCACCACAGCGGGGTCGCGCTGGGGCGGCTGCACGAGCTGTTGCGCCCCGGCGGTCACCTCGTCGTCATCGAGTCCTGCCGCGAACACTGCCAGCTGCTCACCTCCATGCATTTCCTGATGTCCCCCCGTCCCGGAGGCGTCCGCCCCGGTCGCGACGATATGCGCGCAGGCACCGACCGCATCTTCCTGACCGAAACCCAGTGGCGCGCCGAGCTCATTGCAGCCGATCTGCCCGCCTGGCTGGTTCTGCCCGGACCGGAGCACCCGTTGGCCGCACACGGCCAACGGATCTTCGCCGCTCGTACCCCACGGTGACCCGGAGGAGTCCCATCATGTTCCCGCACCCCACCGTGGGTCGTAGTTACGCCGACACCGACCACTACGAGGTGGGCCGGGAAAAGATTCGCGATTTCGCCCGCGCAGTCCAGGATTTCCATCCCGCGCACTGGGACGACGCCACCGCCGCCGCGCTCGGCCATCCGGGCCTGGTCGCACCGATCACCTTCGCCTCGGCGGTCGGCTCCTTCGCGCACCGGTCGCTTATGCGGGCGGCGCTCGACGGTTACGACCCCGCGCACTTGCTTCAAGTGGATCAGGACATTCGCTGCCACCGCCCCGTAGCCGCAGGGGCTCGGCTGACGCACGAGATCATCATCGATTCCCGCCGGTCTACACCGAGCGGTGACCTGATAGCCGTCACCACTGTCGTCCGCGACGAAAAGGGCAACCTGGTGCAGACCGTGCATACCACGCTCGTCGGGCGCGCTCACGAACTCGCACCGACGGTGGACGCCCTCGCGATGCTCGACATCCCCGAACCGGCACCCGCGGCCGCCCCACCCGCGCCGCAGCCCGCGACACCGATCCCGCCCGGGACGGCGATCGGCGCCCACGCCGCGGTACCGAACTTGACTGTGGGACGGAAATTCCCGCAGCGTGTCTTGCGCTTGTCCCGGGGTGAACTCGTGCACTACGCCGGTGTCTCTGGAGATGTCAATCCGATCCATTGGAGCGACGAAGCCGCGCGGCATGCGGGGCTGCGCCAGGTGACCGCCCACGGCATGCTGACGATGGGACTCGGCGCCGCCTGCCTGACCGAATGGCTCGGCGTCGCGGACTGTATCACCAGCTACTACGTGCAGTTCGCGAGCCCGGTCCTCGTGGATTCCCACCGCGTCTCCGAGATCACGTTCGGCGGCACCGTCCGATCCATCGGTGACGCCACCGGGCAGGCAACCATATCGCTCACCGCACACTGTGACGATGTCGCTGTTTTCGCGGGAGCCTCCGCGACCGTGTACGCGAGCTGATCGGCACCTCTTCGTGCGGGCGAGAACCTGACTTCGAAATCGCCGCAGACGACTCCTTCGTACATCGACAGACAACGGGCCGTGAGGACGATTTCGAGTTCTTTTGGGTGCCTGTCGATCACTTGACGACATCGATCTTCCCGGTAGCGGTCAGGGACCTGTTGCCGAGGTCGATGTGGCAACTGCCGGGCGGCGGATTGGTCGCGGTGCTGCTGTACAACACCGGTCCTTAGAGCAGCGCGGCCTGGCCGAGGCGAGGCTCGTATCTGTGGACTTGAATCTCCTGGGCCAGTACGCACATCGGTGGCGTGGACAGCCGCCCGCAACCCGCGAGGTGGCTGCGTCCATGGATACTGACGATGCTTGTCCATAGATTCCGACGGCAATGAGGGCTGGTTTCAAGATCGAGTGTCCGTGAATTCGGACGGCGCTTCGTGTGCGTGGTGGGGTCAGTTGCCCGTCCAGATCGCCGCTCGCCGCGCCGGCCCGCGTGCACTACAACCACCCCCGCACTAGCCTGGACCGGCGTCCGAACTACGTTCTCGTCGCGTGCGCAGCCTTCTGGGTGCATGACGACTCGACATGTGCTGATGCCGAAGAGCGGACGTGGACGCCGTGAGTTGTCCAAGGTCCTCAACCGGGGGCGTGGGTTCGGGCAGAGCCGAGTGGGGTGGGTGCGGATCTGCGGTATTGCCTTGACGTCGGTGACAAGGTTTACCGTTGCTGCAGCAGTCTCGACAGGAGGTCACATGCTGATCGGAGAGCTGGCCGAGCGCGCTGGCACGAGTGCACGCACGGTGCGCTACTACGAGCAGCACGGACTCGTGCAGCCCGAGCGGTCGGCCAACGGTTACCGCGTCTACGACGAGCACGAGCTCGAGATCGTGCGGAAAATCCGGGCATTGCTGGAGTTGGGTTTCGACCTGGTCGATGCCCGCCCGTTCATCACCTGCCTACGCACCGGCCACCGGTCCGGCGACGAATGCCCGGAATCGGTGGAGTCCCTGCGGGGCAAGATCGCCGAGATCGACGACGCGATCGACAGGCTCTCCGCCGCGCGGCGACAGCTGAGCGCGCGGATCAGCGCCTTGGCCGGCCGGCCCCCGAAGTGCGAATTCTCCCTCTAGCCCTGTTGTCTGCGGTCGAGCCGGCACGGCGATGACCGGCTCCCATCTGTACCAGGAAGGAATCTCGTAATGCGATTTGCGACCAGCTACGGCACGGCGTTCAACGGCACCGATCCCGATCGCCTCGTCGCGTTCGCCCGGCACGCGGAAAACCTGGGGTTTGAGGCACTGTATGTCCAGGACCATATCGCGCTGTATCCCGGCGCCGACTACGGCGCGGGCGAGTTGCCGCCGACGTTGCCGTATTTCGAGTGACTGTAACGTAGTTACGTGTTGTGTTGGGTTGCAGTGTATTTGGGTGTGCTATGGCGGTGGTGAGTGGAGTTCGTGGTCTGGCCGAGCGGTGGGCGGTGTTGTCGCCGCATCTGAACGAGCGGCAGCGGCGTTTGATGTTGGGCGGCGAAGCGCGGGCGTTGGGGCATGGCGGGGTGCGTGCAGTGGCGCGGGCGGCCGGTGTCAGCGAAACCACTGTCCGCAGAGGAGTTTTCGAGTTGGAGGCGGGCGAGTCGCCGTTGCCTGGTGGGCGGGTGCGTCTGCCCGGCGGTGGCCGCAAACGGGTCGAGGAGACAGACCCAGGGGTTCGCGACGCGTTGATGGCGCTGGTCGAGCCGGACGAGCGGGGTGACCCGAGTTCACCTCTGCGGTGGACGACGAAGTCGCTGCGTAATCTCGCCGACGAGTTGACACGGCAAGGGCACCCGGTCTCGGCGATGACGGTCGGGCGGCTGTTGAAGGCCGAGGGCTTCAGCCTGCAAGGTGTCGCCAAAACTCTCGAAGGCGCTCAGCATCCGGACCGTGATGTCCAGTTCCGCTATGTCAACGAGCAGGTGAAGCAGCATCAGGCGGCGGGCGAGCCGGTGATCAGCGTGGACACCAAAAAGCGCGAGCAGATCGGTCGGCTGCCGATGGCCGGGCGTGAGTGGCGACCCAAGGGCGAGCCGGTGCAGGTCGAGGACCATCATTTCTTCTTCTCCGGCCCGGAGATCGAGCAGGCCATCCCCTATGGGGTCTATGACCTCGCCCGCAACACCGGCTGGGTGAACGTCGGAGTCGACCACGACACGAGCGTGTTCGCGGTGGAATCGATTCGCCGCTGGTGGACCGCGCGCGGCAGCCTCGACTACCCAAGCGCGGCGAAACTGCTGATTACCGCGGACTGCGGTGGCTCCAACGGCTACCGCCGCCAAGTATGGAAGAGCGAACTGGCGGCGTTGGCCGCCGAAACCGGTCTGGCGATCACAGTCTGTCACTTTCCGCCGGGCACTTCGAAGTGGAACAAGATCGAGCATCGGATGTTCTCCCACATCACCCACAACTGGCGCAGTCGCCCGCTTACCAGCCACGAGGTCGTCCTGCAGACAATCGGATCCACCACCACCCGCACCGGGCTGCGCATCGAGGCCGTACTCGACAGCGGCGACTACCCGATCGGGATCGCCGTCAGCAAGCAGCGGTTCGCCGCCCTGCCGCTCCAACGACACGAAACGCGCGGCACATGGAACTACACGCTTCATCCCGAGCCCGGCACCGCACCGTTGGGTGAGGGCGATCCGACGCATGGCTCGACGGCGGCTCACCGACGCCGGCAGATGCTTCGGCGTCTCGATGATCCGCGACTGACCGGCCTGGACCCTGATCAACTCGCCCGGCTCTGCGCAGTCTTGGCGCCTGCCCAGGCGGCGCGGTCCCAGCAGCGCTACAGCGAGCAGCGTGGTGGCCGGGCGCGTCGCGCCACCGGCAGTCAACGCGTCAAGCCACTGTTCGACGACCCGACCCGCGTCCTGCTCACCCTCCTCTACCAGCGGCAAGTGTGTTCGCTGAACGTCCTCGGCGACCTGTTGGAAGTCACCGGCGTCTGCATAGGTGATCTCGTCAAGGAAACCCGCCGGATCCTTGAAGACCACGACCACCTGCCCGGCACCGCCGCCGTTCGATTCACCACAGCCGCCGACCTGCTCAGCTTCCTCGACCACGACACCACACCGCAGCGGACCGCGATCATCGAAAAGCTCTCGGCACCGACCCTGACCGGCATGACCCGCGCACAACTGGATGCCCTCACCCGGAACCTACAAGCTCGCCAACTCGCCCAGACCGAGCGACTGACCCACCAGCGCCGCGGCGCTCAACGCCAACCAGGCACCCGACGGGGGGTATTCCCCCAGAAGATCGGAAACACCGAACGCGTCATCCTCACCATCCTCTATCAACGCCGACTCTGCACCATCGACGTCCTCGCCGACGCGCTCGGCGACGTCAGCAGATCCTCCATCGGCAATGTCATCCGCGAAACCCGCCCCCTCCTGGAACAAGTCGGACACACACCCACACCCGCCGCCACCCGGTTCCGCACAGCACTGGAACTGCTCGCCGCCGCCGACACACCGACAGGTTGATTCCTTACAGTCACCGATCCACTGGATTGCTTGAGCTTCGTCGCCGCGGCCACACATCGGATTCTGCTCGGTACCGGTGTGCTGCTACTGCCGTACCGGCATCCGGTGGTCCTGGCCAAGCGGCTTGCCACCGTCGACGTACTGTCCCGAGGCAGGATGCGGCTGCTCACCGTCGGCCTCGGCGCCTTGCCTGGGGAAGCCCACGCGATGGGCGTCGATTTCCGCAGTCGTGGCCGTCGCGCGGACGAGGCCATCGATGTGCTGCGCCTGCTGTGGGCGGGCGGCCCGGACGGCGTCAGCCACCACGGCGAGTTCTTCGCCTTCGCCAACCTGTGCAGCTATCCCAAACCGCACGAAACGACCGCGTTACCCATCCATATCGGGGGCTCCAGCGCGGCGGCAGCACAGCGCGCCGGACGACGCGGTAACGGATATTTCGTCGGCGGCATGCTGACCGAACACGAACGTGACCGGCAGATCGAACTGGCCCGCAAGACCGCCACCGACGCAGGGCGTGATCCTGCCGAAATCGAGTACACCCGCTGGGGATCAGCCGACATGTCCCCCGAACTCGTCGAGGAACTCGCCCAGCACGGGGTGGACCGGATCGTCGTCGGCTTCGCCGGTGCCGACCCCGCGCAGCAACACGACCAGATGTCGGAATTCGCCGAACGATTCGACCTCTCACCCAGAGACTCAGCCATCGACCACGAACACCACTGACAGCGACGACGATCAGCACAACCGTCGACGATTTGAAACAGCAGTATCTCGAGGCCGAAAGCCAAGATCCAACTCCGAGAATTCCGCACCCATCGGCTTCACTTACGGAGGGGCTGTCCATACTGCCCTCAGCCTGGCTGGGTCGAACCCGAACGTCAGAGTGACAATCCGGACGACCCCGCTCGGTGTGTTGTTACCGGCCAAAGTGCCCAGCGGTTGCCGGCTTATCGAGCGGTCGCAGGCGTTCTGCGCCGCATGAAAGCGGTTTCCTCCGGGTGGCGGAGCAGGGCGCATCTCTCGGTTTCGCCGGACGGGCCGCAGGGTTCGGCTTGGCGCTGGCTGCGGGTGTGGGTGAGCCGGTAGGAGTCGGTGCCGGTCTCGAGGATGTTGCCGCCGAAGGTGAGCCGGTCGACAATCGCGGCACAAAGCCGGGGGTCGGTGAACGTTTTCGGCCATGAGGAGAAGCTTTCGTTGGAGGAGATCGCCACACTCGCTTTCTCCTCGCGTTCGGTCAGAACCTGGAACAACAGTTCCGCACCGCGCTTGTCGACCCCAGAGCTCGGTGCCAACCACCAGAGCAAACTGGTCCTCAAACAGCACCGAGCGACAGCCGACGGCACCCGCGCCGACGACCAGGAACGCCACCTCGAATACCGGCACAACGACCGAGAAGTCCGTGCCACCATCGTCCGCGTTATCGCTGACCACCTCTGCCCCACAGCCGAATACAGCTGGTCGACAAGCGACTCCGACTTCCTCGCGGCACATCTCGAGAACATCGACCTCAGCAATGTGAAATTCTCGGGCGATGCCTAGTTCGGTGGCACGATCTTCTCCGGCGACGCATGGTTCGGCGGCGCGGCCTTCTCCGGCACCGCCGGGTTCCGCTACGCGACCTTCTCCGGCACCGCCTCGTTCGTGCAGGTGGATTTCGGTACTGAGACCATCTCTTTTGTCGAACCGAAACAGTGGGGTCCTCCGACACCGGTGTTCGACTGGGACCAGGATGTCAGCGAGAAACCCGCCAATGTCGAGCCACGGGATTGGCCGCCGGCTGTCGTACCGGCCCTGTAGCCGCTCCGCCGGGGTGTTGAGAATCGAACGATTCTCAACACCGCCGATAGGGTGTGAGCCGAGCGGCTTCCAGCTCCGTCTGCCGAACCGATCAACTCGGCGTTGGATCTGCGAGTCGGCTACTTCACGTCCAGCGCGGCGATGGCTGGTAAACCGCATTGTTCGTCCGGTCGGTGACTGTGATGATCAGTCCTGATCGGATCGAAGGAGTGCGCGATGGGTATAGAGAGCGTGGTGTGCGCGTTCGACGAGGAGAGATTCCGCACTGTGGTGGTCCCGGCGTTGAGGTCGGGACCCGGACATCCGACCGTCGCGGGTGCCATTCGTCGTTTCCATGCACACCTTCGGTCGCATCACGGCGAGGAGGTGCTCGGCGATTTCGAGGGTTTGGCGGCGGTGATGGCGCATGTCGACGACTCGTTCTCGGCCTGCGACCTCGGAGATGACTTCCAAGTTGTCAACGGCACGATCCGCGAGCATCCCTCAAAGAAACTGGATCGTTTCGACCCCGACAGTTCAGCGTGGGACTACGAAGATTTCGTCGGCCTCATGGAGTGGATCATCGCCCGTGAGACGCTACGAGCCTGCGCGCGACTCTACGGCCGGGAGGCGTACCTTTCGGAGGTCTTGCCGATGTACAAGGGGCGACGACATGTACCGGTCACCGAGCTGGACACGCTACTCACGCGACTGGCGTACGGTTCGGCCTATCTGCTCGGACTGGGAGCTATGGGCGAGGGTATCCACGGCTGGCTCGACGCTGCCGCCACCCGACGCCTGGCCGCGCTGATACCGCCGAAACCACGAGGCAATACCAGCGATCCCGACGAACGGTTGCGCGCGAATCTGTGGGCGGTCCTGGATTGGGCGATCGAGCGCCGTCTGGGTCTGCTGTGGGGATGTCACCTCTCGGTTCTCGACGAGGAACACCCCGAGGTGACGGTGTTCGACGACGGCGCACACTTGCCGGTATGGCTGAACGCTCATACCGGGATCCATCAGTAGTTTTTCGGTGTTGCGCGTTCAGAATACGATCGGTTTACCGACACCCACGCCGCCCGGGGCCGGAACCCTTGGTCGGTTGTTGTTTTCCTGGTCGTTGTGGCGAGGTGCGGATCTGCGGCTTCGCCGAGTAGTTCACGAAGGCAGCGTCGCCATGCTGCACGGTGTCGAGCGGACGGCAGGTGTGCAGGACATTCTCAGGCGTCTGTTGATCGAGCCGACGGTCTCGATCGATGACACGGCACGGCTTCTCGGTGTCGGTCGGTCGACTGTCTACGCAGTGGCGAGGTCCGGTGAGGTGCCGGTCATTCGAGTCCGTAGCCGCCTGCGGGTGCCGTCGAGGTGGGTGCGTCAGCGATTGCATCTCGAGGGTGAACCGGACGCCGTGGGTCCGTCGGTCCGCCCACCGGAGAATCGGGGAGACGTTCACGCAGATTGAAACCGACTGGTCGGGGCACGCATGTGCGTTGTTTCCTGCTCGCATCTTGGTGCACGGCAATGCATCCCGTGTCCTGGTGAGTATCTGCGATTCTCGGAACAGTTTGAACGACGGGCATAATCGGCCGATGGGCGTTGCTCGGATCGCCGGATATTCGGTGAGCTCGGCATGGCAGGGATCCCGTGTGCAGGGGTGTCGGGGCATGACGATGAGCCAGGGTAGGTCCAGCGTCTGGCCGCTGGTGTCAGTGCGGCAGGAGAGCCGGTGAGGAGGCGGGCGGCCAGGTGCGGGCGGGCTGAGGTCCTCGATGAGTGCGAACCGGTTGCAGGCGTGGACAAAGGATGTAGAGGTCTTGCGTTCGCCGAATCCATATACCCGCAGACCGTATTCGCGCAGCCTTATCAAAGCTCGGTGAAATAGGCATCGCTCGCGAAGTACCACCGCCGACAAGTCGGCGGACAGGGCGATAGGGACCGCACCGGCGACCATCACGTGATCGGAGCAGTTCTTACCCGGCGAGAACGTGATCGCATCGATTCGGCGGATCGAGTGGGCCTATACCGCGTGCCGCGCGATCCTTCTCAGTGTCTGGGTGTGACCTGGTCGTAGAAGATGCCGAGGCGGTCGATCCGCCACAGTTGGCCGTACACGACGAGGGCCGCGCCGAACAGGGTCGGCCAGATCTCGAGCGCGACGAGCCCCCAGACCAGCAGGGAGGCGCCCGTGAGGGTGCCGACGGCCCAGAAGCGCTGGACCACTGCGAAGTCGGCGGGCATCTGTGATCGATCCCGCAACCAGAGGCGTTCGCCGTAGATGCCCTTGGACGACCAGGCGGTTGGCTTGTCGATCGGCGGAAACGCATGCGGGTTCCACCACAGCCATCCGATGACCAGCGCCAGCGGCGTCAGTGCCCACCAGCCGATCCAGGTGCGGCTCCAGACCGACAGAATGATCAGCGGGATCGCGGCGAACCTGGTCCAGACGCTCCACGGGTTGGCATGGCGCTTCCACGCCTGCTCACTCATGCCGGCCATGCGCGTGTATCTGTCCAGAACGTTCATCGGAGCATCCCCCTTGCCAGAGTCCGGATGGTGGCTTCGAGTACCTGCTCGTAGGCGGGGCCGAACCGGTCGCGGTGCATCACGACGAGACCGACGGCGCGGATCACCCCGACGAGAATCTCTGGTGTGATGTCTTCGACAAGAACTCCGTCGCACTGACCTGCGGCCAGATAGTCGAGAAGCGGCGTCACGATCTGCGGGGTGACGCGGGCGATCTGCTCGGGACCGACGCGTCGGGTGACTGCGTCGAGTTCCTCCGGCTGGGTTAGCAGCCGCCGATACAGGGGGTCGGCGACGAGCACGTCGGTGATGGTGTGCATTACCCCAACCAGGCTCTCCTCGCTAACAGGGTGGATCAGCGCGGCGGACACTCGCGCGGCGACCTGCGGGGTGCGTCGGAGCATGATCTCCAGGTAGAGCCGCTCTTTGGAGTCGAAGAAGGCGTAGAAGCTGCCTTTGCCGATACCTGCGGGGCCGGCGAGCTCTTCCAGCGAGGTCTTCTTGAGTCCCTGGGTGGTGAACAGTTTTTCGGCCGTGTCGAGGAGAGTGCATGCGATGCGCTCCTTCTCCTCGTCTGTGAACGCGGTTGCCATAGCTATGACTCCTTTGGTCATTCGGTCATAGCCTATCCGTTTCGGTGGCTGCGTGCACACCCTCGGCATGAGCGTGCACGGGGACGTGGCCACCGGCCGCGCAGGGGTGTCAAGGCCGAGCTCAGTGGGCTGGCTGCGGACGAGAGCTTGAACGGTCTGTGGACACCATCGCAAGATTGCGAAAGTCGAGGTCGGCATCGAAGCGGTGGACGCGGCGTCCGCGCGGCGGAACCGGAGCAGCGGCCGTCCCCGCCGCTGCCCCGACGCCGTGTCGAACTTGCCGGTCCTTGATCTGGTCAACCGGGCGCTGCTGGATTCCAATCATTCCCTGGACGGCCGCGAGGTGACTATCAGCGGATTCGTCATGCGCCCAAACGATCTCGAACAACAACATCCCGCTACCACCGAGGCCGACCTGGCTCGCGTGGTCATCACCTGCTGCGTTGCCGATGCCCGCTATGTCCTGGTACATCTCGCGGGCATGCCGGAGCCGATCGAAGACGGCGCCTGGCTGGAGGTTCGCGGTGTCGTGCAAACCGACAGCGCCCAGCACGATCCCGATCAAACCCCGACCCTCGCTGTCATCGATTACCAGCGGATCCCGGCTCCCGACCGTCCATACGAACGCCGGCGCCAGCGACGACAAGGTTGCTCGCACGTTCGACACAGGAGCGGCGACGTACCGGGAGGCTTCGTGCGGATCTGTGAGGGCATGATTAGTGGCGGTGCGGGCAGGACCTGACGACTGCTCCCACGCGGTAGTGAAGCGGATTCAGTCATCCGTGACGCCGCTGAGCACATTGGGCGTGTCCGGCACTGTGACGGTCGTCGTGATGATGCCCGTCGCGAGGTCGATGCGGTACAGCTGTCGGGTTGCGGGCTCGGATACGTAGGCGACGTCGGCCCGGACGAAGAGGGTCGGTCGCGGCTGCTTCCAGTCCACGGGTTTCTCCCACGGCGCGATGACCGGGATGGTGCGGGTGACTGTGGCGGTAGCAGGGTCGATCACGTAGATGCGGCCGTCGGTGCCCAGCACCACGGCTTCGCCGTGTGGGCCGCGGGCCGGCGATCGGAAGCTGTAGCTTGTGCCCAGGTCGACCGGGCGCAGAGTGTCGGTGGTGGTGTCTATGAGCGAGATCTGTTGCGGGCGTTCCAGTTCGGCGTTGGGGTTCTGCGCGAAGTTGCCGAGGACGATCGGGGAGACGGTGCTGCCGGTAAGGGTGGTGATGGCACCGTAGGCGGTGGGGCTGTTCATTTTGATGATGGCGCCGTCGCGATACATCAGCGCACCGTTCTCGCAGCCGATCACGACGGCTTCGCCCGGCGCGGTGGCCGCGCCATGCGCTCCAGGGCAGTCTTCATTGCGGGTGATCTCGTGGCGGTCGCGGTCGAGCACCATGATTCCCGTGCGAGTCGTCTCGGTGCCGAGAGTCACGATCAGCTCGCCGTCGGTCAACGGGACCGCCACGCCGTGATGCGGTTCAGCCGTCCGATACGTCTCGGTAACGGGCGCGCCGCCCGACAGCTCGGCTGGGTCGATGACGGTGACGTCACCGGTGCCGTCGGTGAACAGCGCAGTGCGCCCGCCGTGGCGCACCACGTGCCCTGGTTCGTGGCCAGGAAACTCGACACCGGTGAATTCGGAGGCGATGGTGTCGAGCACGCGAAAGCCGTCCTCAGCCGAGACGATGACGTGCCGGTCGTCGCCGGCGGGGTCGAGTTCGTTGAAACCGGCGAGCGGCACATCCGCAGCGTTCCGCAGAGTGGTGCCGTCGAGGACGTACAGGCCGCCGTCGTGGGTGACGACGATCGGGTCGGCTATCGCGGGGTAAGCCGATACCGTGCCAGGTTGGCTTCCACCCCCGCCGACGACTGCCACGGTGGTGGCGGTCAACACGACAACGACAAGCCGTGAACGAATGCGCATGTACTGCCCCATATCTCAATTGATCCTACGATCACGCCACCGAGCACCGGACTCGACAGCGCCGATGTTGGGAAGCTCCGTCTGGTGACTATATTGAAAACGGTTGTCAATGCAACGCGCGGGCTTGCCGCCCGCAGCAGGCGACGCATCAGCGCCGGGGCAAATCGCAAGACTGTGTACAGTTCCGGACTCGGTGGCCACCGGGCGCGGCCTCATGCTCGGCGAAGCGGTGAAGGCCATGGCTTTCGCCGCATCACGGTCGATGACGGGGCGTGCGACTGGCAACGGTGAACAGGAAGGGCAAGCCGCTGTGAGTACGTACCAAAGCCTCGAACCGATCGGCCGGAACGAGGCGATCGCGATGCTCGATTCGGACGACAACCTGGCGGTTTCGCAGGCCATACTGCGGTTGGCTCTTCACGACCCTGATGGCGGATGGGTCACCGACCGCGCGCTCGCCTTGCTCGAGAATCCGGACCCCAATGTTCGCTCCGGTGCGGTGACGGCCCTGGGACACATCGTGCGTATTCACAGGGCCATCGACACCGACCGCGTCGTTCCTGCGCTACGCGAACTCGTCAACGACCCGATCATCGGTGGTCGCGTTGAAGACGCATTGGACGACATCACCGTCTTCGGGGGACGGTCCTAAATCCCCAGCGCTGGCCAACAACAAGCAGGTGACCTGGCTGCCGGAGTGGGGACATAAGCGAGCCAGCGGATATCCGAATTTTGTTCTGCTACCGGCACGGTCACCGGGACCGGCCGTGGCTATCACGCCTTGGGATTCCGCGGCGTTCGAGTGCCGACCGAACGGTGGTGTGGGCGACGTTCAACCGGTCGCCAATGCGGTTCAGCGACTCGCCGTGCTGGTAGCTGGTGACGGCGTGGTCGATTTCGTCTTCGCTGAGTCGCCGTTGCTTCCGGATGTGGGTACCCGCGTCGCGCAGGATGGAGAGGATGCTGCCTTTGGCGAGTTGCCACTGGATGGCGAGCTGTTTGGTGGAGGCTCCGGCATCGTATGCGGCAGCGATCTCGGCGCGCTGGTTGGTGGTGAGGCCTCGTTGGAGTCGGTGGGGCCGGGCTGGACTAGGCCGCTTGGTCGGTGCAGGGGCTGGTCCGTCGGGGTCGGGCAGCGCCGCCAGCAACTGCTCCAGCGCTTCTACCTGCATGTTCGTGTTGTAGTAAGGTCCCCCAAGGTCCACCCAAGAAAGTCCTGGTCGCAGGCTATATGGCTATACCGGACCGGGACATATGTCATCAGTGCGGTCTTTGACACGGTTCTCAGGGCACGTCGGCACCTGAGGAGAGACCGGTATGCCCACCCCCCGGCCCGCGGCCGCGCACCGATGGCAGCGACGCCTGGCAGCTTCCTTACCATTTCTGTGACGAGGACGGCGTCCGTCGGCAGAAACCGTCGCCTGGTTCGCCGCCAACGCGACCTTCATTCGAGCCGAAACAGTGGTGACATCGTGTCCGGTCAGTGGATGAACTTTCGCCATTCCCAGTGCCGCTGGCCCTTTCGATGCCGCACCCGATGACCGTCGATCGAAACGCCGAGGTCATGCTTTCGCTGCTGCTCGAACTGATTGCCGGAATGTTCGAAGTGCGGCCCCCCGGAGGTTCTCGCAGGTGCGCAGCCTGTCGGTAGCTTGCGATCGGAGTCGAAGGTGTCCGCGGTGTCGATGGCAGCGCGGATTGTCTCGCCGTACACGACCTCGCTGGACAAGGCGAGGGTCGGGATCGGGTGTTGGCGCGGCGGATTGCCGATGGGTTGGCTGGGGTCGGTCCGGAGGGTTGGCGGCAGTTGGATGCGGTGTTCGCGTTGACTGTTACCTCTGGTTTTGCCGAGGTGGTTTATACCGATGGTGAGCGTTCGATGCGGGCTGAGCCGCCGGCGGCGGTGGTGGAGTTGGTGGGTGAGCATCGGGGGTTGGTTGCGGAGTTGGATGGGGAGCCGTGGTGGCGGTTGTTGGTGCGGTTGAGCGCTGAGGGGGAGTTCGAGGTCGATTACGACTTCGGTGACGAGCCGTTCCCGGAGGGGCAGCTGTTCGAGCCGGAGGCCTATCGTGCCGATCTGGAGCAGTTCCCGCGTGAGGTGCTGCCGGTGTGGTTGGCGGCGTATGTCGGCCATGGTGGCAGGCAGGCCCGTACTCCGCAGGAGGCTGCCGCCTCGGCGCGGGCGGATCGGGCGGGCAGGGTGTGGCCGGTGTTGGCGGAGAACGAGTTTCCGGATTTCCCGGAGATGTGGGCGCGGTGGGCGTGTATTTCGGCGGCGTTCGTGGCGGCTGGTTCGGATTGGGGGCCGCGGGTGTTGCCGTCGATGGGGTGGTTCGAGAGTTCGCGTCGGGGTGGTGCGACGTTGTATTCGCTGCCGGGTGGGCGGGCGGTGCTTTCGGGTGGGGTGTGGGAGTCGCCGAATTTGGATGCCGCCTACAACGACGGCGCGTCGATGCCGAACTTCTATGCCGGCGCCCCGGAGTGGGTGGCCAATCCGGTGCTGAACCCGCGTGCGGCGACGGGTTTGATGTCGTTTGTGTATTGGTGGGAGGGTGGCCGTTGGTATCGGGGGGAGTCTCCGTCGGCGGAGCAGTGCGCTACCGCGGTTCCTGGTGTGTGGACGGCGAACACCGTGGTGGGMATTGTCGCGGGTCTGGCCGCCGCGCCGCCGAGCGCGCAGCAGCGCGCTGCTGCTGCGGCGTTGGTGTCGGCCGCGGAGGTGGGGGTGGTGACCCGGGAGACGGTGGAGAACCTGTTCGGCCACGACGGCCGGTTCGACATCGACGGGGCGATGTACCAGTTGACCCTGGCCGGGGTGGTGGCTGCGCTGCCGCAGCAGATGCCGGAGGAAGAAGCCATCTTCCGGGTGCGTAGCTACATCCGACCACGTTCGTGAAGGGTTTCGAGCAGCGGTTCCAGGAACGGCAGGGAGCGTTGGGGTAGACCGGGAAGCTCGCCCACAGCCTGAGGCGCGGTGGTTCCCCAGTGTTGGTGAACCACCGTGTTCGGGGTGTGGGTGAAAATAGGATCGTCGGCTCGGTGGATGGATAGGTAGAGGTGGACGGCATGGATGCGGATGCGAAAAGGGTCAGGGTCGAAGCCGAGCTGAGCCGACTGTCGGGCGATTTGAAGGATATTGCGAGCAGGATCGGTGACGTGTTTGCCACGTTGAATGCGAACACGGGGCCGCTGATGGCGCAGCCGGTGTGCGGGACGAACGCGCCGGGCGATCAGTTCGAAAAGGATTGGAGTAAGCAGCACGAGGCGATCTGCAAGGCCGGTGAATCGTTTGTGAATATCCTGAATAAGGATTTCGCCGGTGGGATCGACAAGAGTGTGGAGCTGCTGCACGGGATGGATGTCGAGGGCGGGAAAGCGATCGAGGAGGCGACGAAGGCGGGTAGGGGCCGTTCGGGGTCTGTCGTCGAAGCGGGCAGGGGTGGGGGTAGGGCATGAGCAACGCTGATGAGGAACTGCTGGCGAAGATGCTCGAGGACGTCCAGGCGAATATGAAATCGTTGCAGGACGCTTATCAACAGCGYGCCCAGCTCACCGGGACCGGGACGGCCGCGGGTAAGCGGGTCACCGTTGTGGTGAATGCCGATGGYCTCGTCGTCGATACCACGATGACCGACGGRATCGAGGATTTGACTCCGACGGAGCTCGCGCGGGCGGTGACCGCCGCCGCGCAGCAGGCGCATGCCGAACTCGGGCGTAAGACCGAGGAATTGGTGGCGCCGATGCGGGAACGCCACGCCGCGGTGCCGAAACTGTCGGAGTTCYTGCCGGGTCTTCCCGACGAGCTGAGTAGCCTGCCCGTTTTCACCAAGGCCGCGACGGGGCCGCTGGATTCGGAGGAGTCCGACGCCAGGCGCAAGGATGCCGGTGGCACCGGTGGCACCGGACCGCAGGTCACCGAACCCGGTTGGTAGATGTATACGGCGATACCGACTTCCCTCAGGTACTTCATTGATATCTTCGGTGGAGTTGCGCCGTGGATGGATCCATGGACGTGGAATACCGATGGTGTCACCGAACTCGGCAACCATTATGCGACGGCTGCTGATTCGCTGACCGAGCTTCTCCCGGATTTCGAGGCTGCGGTCAAGAACACCGGGAAATGGTATGAGGGGCATGGCGGGGAAGCGATCGCCAAATCGCTCAATCAGCTGATCGACGGCAAGTATTCGATCGATCACCTCATCGATGCGATGGGGGCGATACCGGAGTTCACTACCAACAGCAACAAGGCCATCAACGGCGACCGGATTACCGAAGCCGCTTTCGCGGCGTGGGGTGCGATCGAGTTCGAGATGCTCGCGGTCGAGTTGTTGGCGTCCGGGGGGACGGCGGCGCCTTTTGTGGCGGCGCAGCAGGCGTTCATCGTCGCGCTCGGCCGCTACACCTTCGCGGTGGCTCGCCGGCAGATGATGGAGCGGATCGGGATGGCCGCGGGCCGGTTGCTGGGCCGGGAGTGGTTGTTGCGGACGCTGGGCCGGATGGGGCTCGAGGGGTTGGAGAAGGTCGTGGAACTGGCCTACCACTCCCTGGGTGCCGGGGTGAAGCTGGCCGGGGTCGGGGCGGGGGTCACTACGGTGTCGCTGCTGGCATCGGATCAGAAACTGGATTGGCGCAAGATCGGCGATTCGGCGCTGGCGTGGGGAGTCGGGGCGGTGGCCGGGCACACGGCGGGCCGGGTGTTCGGGGCGGGTTTCGGGAAAGTCGGTTTGACGGGTTTAGCGGTCCCGATAGCGACCGGGTTCGCCTCGGGTGTGACGACCGCGGCCGCGATCGGGGCGCTGCACGGGCAGTGGGACATGTTCTCGCTGGGCTATATGGGTGGTTTGGGCGCGGTCAGCGGCACGCGTGGTGGWTTGTCCGCCGCCCGGCACTCCAGCATCGGCGCCACACCACTGGATATGGCCGGCAAGGTGGAGCATGCCGACCTGGTCAAGACGATCGAGGCCGACCTCAAAGTCTCCGACGGGCTGCCCAGCGCCGACTTCCGGGAAAAGTTCGACACCGCGGCCGCACGCAACGACATCCAGACACTGAAAACCCTGCAATACCAAGCACAYGACCATGCGGTGACGCATCCGGGCGACGGTAGCGCCGTGGTYGCGGACACCGCGTCGGCGAAGGCGACGGTCGCAGCCCAAGCTCCGGCTCAGGCTCAGGCCGCGGCGGCCGCGCAGAGCGGTGCCACGCCGCAGACCACCACCCAGAATTTCCTGGGCGGGAAAATCCGGGTTCCCGTCGAGGGCGCGACTTCACCGAGTGCTGCGACTGCCTCGGCGAGCGGGCTCGCCGAGGCAGGGCGTAGCACCACAGCCGGCACCGCCTCATCCGGGCGGGCGGCAACCACGRSSAGCCCGGACACCGGTGGCTCCCGTGCCTCGAGCAACGCCACGCCCGCCGGGTCCCCGCCACGCGCCGGCGCCGCGACACCCGAAAGCGGAGCGCGGGGGGGATCGACGGCGGCGGGCAGGGCGGAATCGGCCGCACCGGGCGCGGGTGTCAAGGACGGGACTGCTGCCCACCAGCCCGTGAAAGAGCAACCCCCCACCGGGAAGGAGGAAGCCGCTGCCGGGAAGGAGGAAGCTGCTGCGGGGAAGCGGTATCCGAATTCTGGGCTGGATGTCGACAARCCCGCGAAGGACGGGCCCGCCGCGCGGGCGCAGGTCACCGATTCCGGGGTGAATGCGCACCAGCCCACCGCGAAAGAGGAACCCGCGCCGCGGCAACGGCATCCGGAATCCGGGCTGGATGTCGACAAGCCGATCAAACAGCCCTCCGCTGCGGCGAAGGAGGGATCCGCTGGCGGGCAGGAGGGATCCGCTGGCGGGCRGGAGGGATCCGCTGGCGGGCGGGAGGGATCCGCTGGCGGGCGGGAGGAATCTGTTGCGCGGCGGGAGGGTTCGGCGGCCGAGCCGAGTATGCATGAGCCGTCGAAGGGGTTGCGGCGGCGGTTGCGGGCGTTTACCCGGGCATTGTCGGAGCGGATGCGTGCGGAGATGGCTGTCCGGGATCGGCTCGATGTGTTGGCGCCTGAACCCGACGGTGCGCCGCAGCGTTCGGTGGCYGAACGGTTCCGGGAGTGGGAGGCCGCGCAGCGGGCTCGGTTGGAGCGGGTCGGTACCGAGGCGCAGGCGGCCAGGGCGAACAAGATGCTCGATGAGATGGTCGCGGAGTTCGAGGCGTATGAGGCGAAGGTCGCCGAGTCCGATCACCGGCAGGCCACCGCGGAGCGGATGGCTGTCGAGGAGGTGTGTACCAGCTTCGGTGTCGAGGCGCAGGCACGGGTGCAGTTGCGTGAGGCGCAGGTGGCGGCGGCGAAGTTGCGCGAACAGTTGCGTGCGCAGAAAGCCGAGGTGCGGGCAGACGCGGATGCCGCGGTCGCYCMGGAACGYGAGGCGTTGGAGCGGGAGGTAGCGGCCGAGCGTGGCAGGGCGGCGAAACAGATCGCCGACACGCGGATAGCTGCGATCGAGGCGGTCCGTCGGGAGCGGATGACGCAGCTGGTGGGGCAGTGGCATCGGGAGAAGGCGTTGCCCGAGGGGCGGGCGCGGATTGAGGAGTTGCGGGCCCAGACCCGGCAGCGGATTGATGTKTTGCGGGCGCAGGCGCGAGAGCGTGTGGTCGAGTTGTGGCGGCGTTCGCGTGAGGCGGATCTGGGGGTGAGCCGGGAGCAGGCGCGGGAGGAGATGGCGCAGGTTCAGGATCGGTTGACGCAGGCGGTGCGCCGTGAGGAGCGGGCGCTGCTGGAGGCGATCGCCCGAGGTTTCCGGGAGCGGGCSGGGTTGGAGCGGGTGGCGGCGACCGGTCTGGTTGCCGCCGAGCGGATCCGGGAGGTGGAGAACTCGGCGGTCGGGCGCAAGGAGGCGACCGAGGCCGCGGGCCGCGAGCTGGTGCGCCATTACCAGGCGTTGACGGCCGACACGATAGCGGTCGGGATGGGTATCCGGACGGCCTCGGATGAGGTGTTGACTCACATGCTGCGTCATGGCAGCGCGGTGGAGTCCCGGATGGCGGCGGCGGAGATCCTGCGTCGCACTACCGCACAGTTGGAGGGTGGGGACGGCAAGGCGCTGCGGTGGACACAGTTCGCCTCGGGTGAGGCGATGCCGCACGGCCCGGCCAATCAGGGTGCGGGTGAGGGCAAGTCGATGATGTACCACGCTTTTTTGGGCCGGCTGGCCGCGGAGCGGGGCTCGATCGTGTATGTCACCAAAGCCAACCTGGTCGAGCGTGAGGTTGGGGAGATGTTGGCGGCTTACGGTCATCGTGGGTACAAGATCGTTCGGATCGATCCCGATGTGGTGATGCCGGAGCCGGTGGAGGGCGAACCCACCATTTATGTCGGTGATATCGGTGATGTGGTGGTATCGCGGCTGCGTGGTCATCCGGTGCCCAGCCGCAATGTCGTGATCGACGAGATCGACGAGGCGATGATCTACGGCAACTCGACCTACATCATTTCCGATGGGGTTCGCCAAGCAGCGCCGGTGCATGTTCAAGCGCAGATCCAGGCGGCGGAGAAGTTCCTCAAAGACGCGCTGCGGAACAAGATCTTGACCCATGCCGACTTCGGGCGGGAACGTTTCCAGCAGGGCGGTTCGGCGCGTTTGACCGAGGAAGGCAAAGCGAAACTCGAAGACCACCTCTGGAAAGAGCGGATCGCCCAGCAGCAGGCTGATCTCGGCCGGGAGCTGAGCACTGCGGAGCGGGATCGGCTCAAACAGGAACTGACCGCCCAGGAGCGGCATCGGTTGGATATGGCCGCCGCCGCGCGGTGGGAGATGGTGCGGGGCAAGCATTACATCCTGCTGGGGGACAAACACAAGCTGGAAGTGGCCGAAGACGGTGTCCAAACGGTGGTGGCCGAGGACGGGCAGCGGTATCAGTTCACCAAGGGGGTCGACGGGCGCCGAGCGATCCGCGAAGGACAGATCCTGATCATCGATCAGGTCACCCACAAGGTGATGATGGACAAGGGGGTGTCCAACGAGAGTCGATGGAACAACGGTCTGGCCCAAGCGCTCGAGGCGAAACACAACTTGGAGATCCGCAACGATTCGGATCATTCCCAGAGCCTGACCATCGCCGAAACGTTCACCAAAGACAATTACGACCTGATCACCGGCGCCTCGGGTACCGCCCAAGCGGTGTCGGGTCAGTTGAACAAACTCGGTTTGGGCCAGACCACCCCGATCGACCGGTTCACACCCACCAAACTGAACCTCACCCCCGAGGTCAACCCCACCGGCACGATGTTCTCACTGACCGCCCGCGAACGCGATCAAGCGATCGTCAACCAGGTACTGGCGGTGCATCACGACACCGAGCAGCCGGTTGTGGTGTATGTCCACGACAACCGGCTGGTACGCAAACTGACACGGATGCTGCAAAGCAAAGGCATCCAGGTCGACTCGATCGGCGCCGAAGACGTCGCACGGTGGGAGAAACAAGGGTCGGGGACCTCCGCGGATGCCGAACGGGAACGGATCTTCGGTGCGGCCGGCGGCCTGGGAAAAGTCGCGGTGATGAACATGGAGAACGCGCGCGGCGTCGACATCAAACCTTCCGAGCAAGCCCTCGCCCAGGGCGGGTTGCACGTGATCATTTCCGAGCACTCACACATCCAAGCCGTCGATATCCAAGCCATGTATCGRGCCGCGCGCAGCGGACAGCCCGGCGAAGCCAGCTTCCACGCCACACCCGACAGCGCGATCTGGGACATGCTCCCCCCCGACCACCCGATGGCGGTAGTGATCGAACGATACAGAACCACCGAAAACCCACTGGAACGCACAGTCTACGAACAACAGATCCGCGACAACCTCACCGAAATCCAGCAAGCCGCCGAAGCCCACCAACTCGGGGTGGCCCTGCGCGACACACCAGCCATGGG
>NZ_JBFRFQ010000062.1:0-34542 GCF_052114905.1 Nocardia sp. 2TAF39 | reverse complement strand
AACGGCGGCATCGGCACCTACGTGAAGGCGAGCACCGAAACCAATGCCGATGTGGGTGACAAGTCCAACGACGCGGTGCGGGTAAACGCGAACCAATTGCGGGTCAAGGTGATCGGCGAGGGTGGCAACCTGGGCGCGACGGCGCTGGGCCGGATCGAGTTCTGCCGCAACGGCGGCAAGATGAATACCGACGCGCTGGACAACTCGGCGGGCGTGGACTGCTCCGACCACGAGGTCAACATCAAGGTGCTGTTGGACGGCGTGGTCAGCAACGGTGAGCTGCCGGAGGCCGACCGCAATCCGCTGCTCGCCTCGATGACCGACGAGGTCGCGCAGATGGTCTTGCAGGACAACGTGGCGCAGAACTTCCTCATGGGACTCTCGCGCACCGACGCGCCGCAGATGCTTCACGTGCACACGCGGCTCATCCAGGATCTGGAGGAGCGCCGTGGACTGGACCGCGAACTCGAGGCGCTGCCCTCGGATCAGGAGATGAAGCGCAGGCTGGAGGAGGGCGGGGGTCTGGCGTCGCCGGAGCTGGCCAATCTGATGGCGCACGTGAAGCTGTCGCTCAAGGCCGACCTGCTCGACTCCGACCTGCCCGACAGTCAGTACTTCGCAGCCCGGCTGCCCGCATACTTTCCGACGCCGCTGCGCGGCAGGTTCGGCACGGCGATCAAGAGACACCGGCTGCGCAGGGAGATCGTCACCACCATGATCGCGAACGAGATGGTGGACTACGGTGGCATCACCTACGCGCACCGGCTGAGCGAGGAGATCGGCGCCACCACCACCGACGCGGTGCGCGCGTTCGCCGCGGCCAGCGGGATCTTCGGCCTGCACGCCATGTGGACGAGGATCCGCGAATGCGACGCGCCCACCTCGGTGCGCGACCTGCTCGAACTGGAGACGAAGCGGACTCTGGACCGCGCGTCCCGGTGGTTCCTGAGCAACCGGCCGCAGCCGATCGCGGTCGGCGCGGAGATCAACAGGTACAGCACGGATGTGCGCGAGCTCGCCCCGAAGGTGCCAGGTTGGCTGCGTGGACACCACGTGACCAGCCTCACCGACCAAGCTGCCGAGCTGATCGCACGCGGCGCCCCGACCGACTTGGCCACCGAGGTCTTCGGTCTGCTCACCCTGTTCCCGCTGCTGGACATCGTGGACATCGCCGACATCACCGACCGGGACGGCGACGAGGTCGGCTCGTTGTACTACGCCCTCAACGATCACCTCAAGATCGACTGGCTGCTGGAGGCGGTCAGCCACCTCGAACGCGGTGACCGCTGGCACTCGCTGGCCCGGCTCGCGCTGCGTGACGACATGTACGGGTCGCTGCGCTCGCTCACTCTCGACGTGCTCTCCGGCGGTGACCCGGAGGAGACCGCGGACGAGAAGATTGCATACTGGGAGTCGAAGAATCAGTCCCGGCTCGGTCGAGCCAGGGCGGCACTGTCGGAGTTGTTCGAGTCCGGGACCCACGATCTCGCCACGCTGTCGGTTGCGGCGCGGCAAGTGCGGAGCATGGTGAGCGGGGTGGGCGCCCAATCGGAGGTACCACGTTGACGAGTTCGTCGCACGTTGGCGAAAAGGCGCAGGGCAGCGTTGTGCTGCCCAGGCGTTTTCACACCAAGGTAGACGTCAGGTGGTCGGACATGGATGTGTTTCAGCACGTCAACCATGCCCGAATGGTGACGCTGCTGGAGGAGGCGCGGATCCCATGGCTGTTCGAGGACGGCCGCCCGACCGCTGCGCTGCGCGAGGGCTGCGTGCTCACCGACCTGCGGGTCCGCTACCGCGGTCAGCTGCGGCATGAGGACACGCCGCTGGATATCGCCATGTGGATCGAGCAGCTGCGCGCGGTCGACTTCACCATCGGCTACGAGGTGCATGCTGCCGGCGCGGCGCCTGATTCGGCGCCTGCGGTGATCGCGTCCACGCAGATCGCGGCGTTCGACATGCGGGCACAGCGGCTGCGGCGGCTCACGGACTCGGAGCGCGATTACCTGTCCGAGTGGACAGAGTGAGCGATCGCGTCGGTGATCGCTGACTAGTGGCAGCAGAGCAGCCGTGATGGCAGAGCAACGAGTGCTGCACGTATCCGATCCGGCGGAGCGGGAGAATCTCGCGACGTTCCTGACCCGGGCCGTCCGGCTGGACCCTGCGGCGGTGGTGCGCCTGCGCCGCCGCGGGGAGCGGTACCTCTCGGCATGGGTGGCGACGGGTTTCGAGGCGCTGGCGGTGCGCACCGTGGTCGCCGAGCTCGGCGTCGACGATGTGACCGTCGCCGCCGACTTGGTGTTGGCCGGGCTGGCGATCAGTAGCCCGATCGACTTGGGGTATTCGATGGACTCCGCCTGGCGTGGCGCGCTGCCGCCCTCGGACGGCTTCGCACACATCGATGATGTGCCCGCGCGCACCCTGGTCGATCTCGCCGAGCAGGGTGCGCGGCTGGCGAAGGAACACGGCAGCAGTCAAGGTCCGCCGGCGTCGTTGCTCGATCAGACCGTGTTGACCGTTTCGGGCGCGGACACCCAGGTGCAGGTGCCCATGCGGGTCGTTTTCGCGCTCACCGCCATGGATTTCATCCCGCATTCGGGGGAGAAGGCCGATCCGCGCCGTATTCCGCTGGCCGAGATTGTTCGCGTTCGGGCCAGCCGGACCTGGCTGCGGCTGGATGCCCGCTACGGCTCGATCGCCCGCCGCCTCGGCGGCGGTATCCCGCTGCTGCCGCGCTAGCTGCTGCTGCGCTGCCTGGAGCTGACGGCACTGTCGCGGCTGCGCCGCAGTGTCGCGGCTGCACCGCACTAGCGTTGCTTCACCGCGCGAAACGTATTAGCAGGCAGCGGACTGCAGGCAGGAGGTGGCGATTTCGAACTCTCCGGTAGCACATGGAGTTCCGCGAGCGATGAAATGGTTGGCGGCGCCGTCAACAGGAGGGGACGGCGCCGCCCGCGGGGGGCGGTCCGCGAAGAAGCCTGGCCGAAAACGAGTTTCGAGACCGGTCAGGAGACGTCGATGACGCGCAACACCGCCGTTGTCACGACGCCGCGAGGATCACCACCAGGATCGGCTGCCGTTTCCAGGCGAGCATGCCGCCGACGAGAATGCCTGCGGGCACGGCGAACCCGAGACTGCCCGTGCCCAGCGGCAAGGTGGTCACGGCCACCAGCGCGGCAAGCACGACGACAACGCCGATTTCCAGCAGACGCACCGTGCGGGCGGGTAAGCGCACCCGGTCGCGCAGGGCGGGACCAGCCCAGCGGAAGGCGTAGGTGCTTACAGCGAGGGCGAACACCTGGCGGACAACATCATTGCGCGCCTTACGTCGAAGACTGGCTCGGCTGTTCGCGCGCCGCGACGAGCATGCCCGAAAGAGCAAGCAGTACCGGCATTCCGGCGGGAAGGAACGGTGCGCTGGCCAGAGCGACGGCAGTGCCGACGCACACCGCCCCTGAGGTGGCTCGATCACGGAAGGCGGGTAGCACGAGCGCGAGCAGCACTGCGAAAAATGCCGCGTCCAGCCCGAGCGCCGAAGTATCCGAGACCACGGAACCGATCAACGCTCCGATCGCTGCACCGCGTGCCAGGCAAGGAGAACGCCGGCGTCGGTGACCTAGCAGGCCGCACGCTTGCTCGCCTGGTCGGCGGCGAGAGCGCCACGGACTCGTCGTTCGTCAGATGCACACCCGCCGCCAACCGGCACCGACCACCTGGGGAACCGACAGTCCGTACGGCAGATGCCTGACCTTCGCCGAAAGCCCGGCGAGCACCGCCGCGATCGGACGGCCACCTGCGGCGACGATGCCGAGGACGGAACTCTGAGCCTTCGGCGAGGGATCAGGCCGCGCCTTCGCCGAGGTACTGCAACCACAGCGGGTCGAGCTCGGTGGTGGTGGACAGCAGGCGCCAGTGCGGGCCCTTCGGCGAGACCAGTGGGGAGCGCAATGTCCAGCCCAGCTCGCTCAGCAGCTTGTCGGCCTTGCGATGGTTGCACGGCGCGCAGCTGGCGACGCAGTTCTCCCAGGAGTGTTCCCCGCCGCGACTGCGCGGGATGACATGGTCGATGGTCTCGGCCTTGCCGCCGCAGTAGCCGCACCGATAGCGGTCCCGGTGCATGAGGGCGGCGCGGGTCATCGGCACCCTGGCCCGATACGGCACGTGCACGTAGTTGCGTAGGCGGATCACCGAGGGAATGGTTACGGATGCTTCGGCGGAATGGACCACCGGTCCTTCGTCGTTCTGATGGACGGCGTCGGCTTTGTCGCAGATGAGCAGGACGACCGCGCGACGCGCGGACAAGGCGGTAAGCGGTTCGTAGGTGGCGTTCAACAGCAGCACCCTGGTCTTGAGCCAGTTCGTGCCCTCGGCGGGCGGTGCGGCGGGGTGCGACGCATGGTCATGGTGGCCATGATGGCCGGCAGGACAATGTTCGGACAAGAGGTGCAGCGGAGTAGCCCCCGACCCACGATTGTGGACGTCGGCGGGCTGGAGTTGTCGGTGCGCTCGCGCCTCATGTGATCGGGCGCCGTGCCGCTGCTTCATCTCGACCTCAATTTCATGATTGGCAGGATCATGTGGTATCTGCGGAGCAGAGACTGCCACCCAGTTGACCATGGAACGTCGGCCAGTGCACGGTGATTTTCAACAATGTCTGGTTAACGGTGGCTGAAGTGCCATCCAGCCGCGACGCTGCGGCCGCTGAGCGGCGGCTGAGCGCTGCGGGCACAATGGGCTGTGGCGCATTCAGCGAATCGAGAGGGTCTATGACTTCGAGCGAGCAGACAGCGACGTCGTTCTACGAGATGGTCGGCGGAGCGGAGACGTTCCGGCGGATCGTCGCGGCGTTCTACCGCGAGGTGTCGGCCGACGAGGTGCTGCGCCCGCTCTACCCGGAGGAAGACCTGGGCCCCGCCGAGCGCCGGCTGCGGATGTTCCTCGAACAGTACTGGGGTGGTCCGCGCACCTACTCCGACGAGCGTGGCCATCCGCGTCTGCGCATGCGGCACATGCCGTTCACGATCGGGCCGATCGAGCGCGACGCGTGGCTGCGGTGCATGCGGATCGCGGTCGCGGAGATCGAGCCCGATGTCCTCGACGACGAGCACAGGAAAGCTCTGCTCGACTACCTGGAGATGGCGGCCAACTCGCTGGTGAACGCCCCGTTCTGAGTATGCGTTCGCGACGCGGACCGGCATCCTGGCAAGTGTCGTTTCCCACCGCATTGCGATGGCGGTGAATTCGCTGGAGTGCCGAAAGTAGCCTGGAATTTTCGGTCGAGAGGCGAGATAGCATCAAGGTTTCAGCTGAGCGCAACAACGCTGGCTATTCGCCTTACCTCGAGGACGCAGCTTCGCCAGAAGGTTTTCAGCGCGAGACTTTGGCACTATTGCACTCGTGACTGATGCACCAGCCGAAGCGGCGCCGGTGGATCGCACCACCCAGCCGTGGTGGCGGTCGGCCGTGTTCTACCAGATTTATCCCCGATCCTTCGCGGACTCGAACGGTGACGGGATCGGTGATCTCCCCGGTGTCCGGGACAAACTCGGCTACCTCGAATTGTTGGGCGTGGACGCGTTGTGGGTCTGCCCGGTGATGCGTTCGCCGATGGCCGACGGTGGCTATGACGTAGCCGATCCGCGCGATATCGACCAGCTCTTCGGTGGTCTCGCCGCGATGGACGAGCTGATCGCGGCAGCCCACTCCCGTCGAATCAAGGTCACGATGGACCTGGTGCCCAACCACACCAGCGACCAGCACTCGTGGTTCCGTGCGGCACTGGCCGCCGCGCTGGGGAGCACGGAACGTGAACGCTACATCTTCCGAGACGGCCGTGGGCTCGACGGCGCCGAGCCGCCGAACAACTGGCCGAGCATCTTCGGCGGGCCCGCTTGGACCAGGGTCACCGAGCCCGACGGCACGCCGGGTCAGTGGTATCTGCACATCTTCGCGCGCGAACAGCCGGATCTGAACTGGGCCAACGACGACGTCGCCGCCGATTTCGAGCAGACCATGCGATTCTGGCTCGACCGCGGTGTCGACGGATTCCGGCTTGACGTCGCACATGGCATGGCGAAACCAGATGGCCTGCCCGACCTGCCCGAGGTCGCCTCCGCGCTGCTCGCGCACGACGACAACGACGTGCGTTTCAACAATCCCGCCGTGCACGAGATCCACCGCCGCATCCGCAAGCTGATCGACGAGTATCCGGACGCGGTGACCATCGGCGAGGTGTGGGTGAACGACAACACCCGCTTCGGTGAGTACGTGCGTGCCGACGAACTGCACCTGGCCTTCAACTTCCGTCTCGCCGAGGCCCAGTTCAGCGCCGAGGACGTGCGCGACGCGATCGACAACTCGCTGGCCGCCGTCGGGCCGGTTTTCGCGTCGCCGACTTGGACCTTGTCCAACCACGACATCGAGCGCGAGGTCACCCGGTACGGCGGCGGCGCGGTCGGGGTGGCGCGGGCACGGGCGATGATCCTGCTGGAGCTCGCACTTCCCGGCGCGGTGTTCATCTACAACGGCGCCGAGCTCGGCCTGCCGAATGTGGACGACCTGCCCGACCAGGTTCTGCAGGACCCGGTGTGGGAGCGCTCCGGCCACACCGAACGCGGCCGCGACGGCTGCCGGGTGCCGCTACCGTGGGAGGGCACCGCACCGCCGTTCGGGTTCACCACCGGCAGTTCCTGGCTGCCGATCCCGCCCGACTGGGCCAGACTGACCGTTGAAGCCCAGCTCGAGGAACTCGGCTCCACCCTGTCGCTCTACCGCATGGCGATCGAACTCCGCGCTCAGCGACCTGAATTCGGGGGCGACCGCATCGAATGGTATAGCAGCCCGCCGGGCTGTCTCGCCTTCCGCCGTCCCGGTGGGCTTGTCTGCGTGCTGAACGCTTCGACGGCGCCCATCCCGTTGCCGCCAGGAGATGTGCTGTTGGCCAGTGCGCCGCCGGAGGGTGGTCAGCTGCCACCGAATGCGGCGGCCTGGCTGGTCTGAGTGTCGCCGTGCAGCAGAAGCCGGTCCGAAAGGCCTGGCCCACCCGTCGTGCCGGGATACGAAACCATGACGGTTCGACCGGGCGGAGAACTACTACACACGATCGTCTACCGTTGATCCGTGAGCATTCTCGAGACAGTGCTGGTCTTCGCCGGCATCCCGCTGGTGATCTACGGTGCGATCGCCGGATTGTCATTTCTCGGTAAGCCACTGCCTGGTGAGAAGCCGGTCCACTTCGATCTCGGTCAGAAGTGGACCCAGCCGCCGGTGTTGTGGAGTGCCACCGACGAGGTGACCGGTTCGGGTCACCACGACATCGCAGATACGTCGCATGGACATCATGCGGCTATCGAGTCCACCGAGGTGGAACTGATCGGAGGCCGGGCAAGTGGCAAGTTCTAAGTGGCCCGCGGTGGTCGAGGCCGACCTGCCGCACGGGTACGCGATCACCAGCAGCGGGCGCGTCTCCGGCGTGCACGAAGCCGGCGACGTGTTCAAGGAAGCCCCGTTCCGCGATGACGAGCGGCTCACGATAGACAACGTGCTCACCGAGGCTACCCGCGCGACCAAGGTGCGCTTCAACATCTACATCGGCGATCTGGGTACGGACACGGCGGCGGGTGTGGACGCGCTCTTCCCGACCACGCCCGAAGCGGCGCGCTCGGTGCTGATCGCCGTCTCGCCCAACGAGAAGGCGATCGAGGTGCGCTCAGGCCGTGATGTCGCCGAGCGCGCGAACGACCGTGTCTGCCAGCTCGGCGTCACCGCCGCCCTGAGCTCGTTTCGGCAGGGCCAGCTGATCGACGGTCTCGTTTCCGCGGTGCGCGTGATGGCCGCCGCCATCGGGCGGTAATTTTTGGCTGTGTTTGATTGGCAGCGCCTGCGGCGTTGCGTGTTCGCGGCCCCCTTATGGCTCGCGTCCGAGCGACCGCCGCTGGCGACTTCGTCGCGGACGCGTCGGCCGCTCGGACGCGAGCCGGGCCGCGAACGGGGAATGCTTGGTCTCGCTGCGCTCGGAAACGGGGGTTTTGCCGACGTGGTTGCGTGCGGTGGCAACTGCTAGAGCTGAGAGTTTCTGGCTGCTGGTAGCGGTGGGCGGGTGACTCCACTCGTATTGTTGTGGACCCATCGTCCCTGGTTGGGCCGTGCCTGCGGCGCTGCGTGTTCACAGCCCCCTTCATGGCTCGCGTCCGAGCGACCGAGACTCGCGACCGCCCCGCATGCGCTTCAGCGGCTCGGATGTGAGCCGGGCTGCAACGGTGTTTGTAAGACTCGCACCCCACAGGGCTGGGAGTATGTGGAGCGGGCAGTCTCCTGTAGGAGCGTCTTCGCCGCTTGTAAGACTCACAGTCTCAAGGTTGATGCCGGACCGGCGGTTCGTGGTTGTTGTCGAATCGGCGCGTCCACCCATTCAGCGGGTGGACGCGCCGGTTTCGTTTATGACTGCGTGTCGAAGGCGCGGGCCCGGAGGGAGCGTTCGATACCGGCCTTGCCCTCGCTGACCAAGCGGCGCAGGGCCGGGGGGTGGTCGCCCGCGAGGAACTTGTCGGCGACGGCCACTGCGTCCTCGGTGATCGCCCAATGTGGGTAGAGGCCGACCACCACGGTCTGGGCGACCTCGCTGGAGCGGCGCTCCCAGACGCCGCGCACCTCCGCGAAGTAGCGCTCGACGTAGGGGGTGAGCAGGTCATTCTGTCCGGCTGGCGCAAAGCCGCTGACGATCGAGCGTGCGGTGATGTTGGGGACCGACTCGTCGTGCATCACGGTCGCCCACGCCCGTTCCTTCACCTCGGCGATCGGGCGGGCGGTAGCCGCCGCGGCAGCCTGGCGCCGGCCCGCCGCGGTGGGGTCGCCGGCCAGCTCCTGGTCGATGATCGGGGTGTCCAGGCCGTCGGCGTCGATCTCGCCGGCCGCCGCGAGCGCGGACACGATGCGCCAGCGTAGGTCGGTGTCGACCACCAGACCGGTGAGCCCGACCTTCGCCGGGTCGCCGTCGAGCAGCTCGCGCAGCACCTCGGTGTGCCAGGCCGACAGCTTCGCGCCGGTCAGCGCGTTCACGAAGGCCAGCTGGTGATCCGAGCCCTGCTCGGCCTCGCGGGCCAGCTCGAGCAGCCGGTTCGCGTAATCCGGCCACCCGGTGGTCGCCGCCCATTCCGGGTCGGTATAGCTGCTGAGCGTCGTGTTGGTCTGCATCAGGAGTCGTTGCACCACACCGATTTCGGTCTCGTCGGCGACGCCGCGCTGGACCAGGGCGACGAAATCGCGGGCCCGGAATTCGGCCTGGCGGGTCATTTCCCATGCCGCCGACCAGGCCAGCGTGCGGGGGAGTGGCTCGGCGATGTCGGCGATGCGGTTGACGAGCATGTCGAGCGAGCCCGCGTCCAGCCGGACCGAGCAGTAGGTGAGGTCGTCGTCGTTGATCAGCACGAACTGGCCGCGCGGCACGCCGACCAGCTCGGGAACCTCGGTGCGCTCGGCGGCGTCGAGGTCGATTTCGACGCGCTTGGTGCGCACCAGCTTTCCGTCCTGGTCGGCGTAGACGCCGACTGCGAGGCGGTGCACGCGCCGTTCACCCGCGCCTGGCTCCGCACCCTCTTGTACTACGGCGAACGAGGTGAACCTGCCCTCGGCGTCTACCTCGAAGTCCGGGCGCAGGATGTTCAGGCCGGTGGTCTTGAGCCATTGTGCGCCCCAGGTGGACAGGTCGCGTCCGGAAGCCTTCTCCAGCGCCACCAGTAGATCGTCGAACGTGGCGTTGCCGTAGGCATGTTCGGCGAAGTACGCGCGCAGACCCGCAAGGAACGGCTCGAGCCCCACATAGGCGACCAACTGTTTCAGGACACTGGCGCCCTTCGCGTAGGTGATGCCGTCGAAGTTCACCTCTACCGCATCGATGTCGGGGATGTCCGCGGCGATCGGGTGGGTGGAGGGCAGCTGGTCCTGCCGGTAGGCCCAGGACTTCTCCACATTCGCGAACGTGGTCCATGCGTTGGTGTACTCGGTGGCCTCGGACTGGCACAACACCCCGGCGAAGGTGGCGAACGACTCGTTCAGCCACAGGTCGTCCCACCACTTCATGGTGACCAGGTCGCCGAACCACATGTGCGCCAACTCGTGCAGCACGGTCCCGGAGCGGCGCTCGTAGGACGCGCGGGTCACCTTGGAGCGGAAGACGTAGTCCTCCAGGAAGGTCACCGCGCCCGCGTTCTCCATCGCGCCCGCATTGAACTCCGGCACGAACAGCTGGTCGTACTTGCCGAACGCGTATGGGACGCCGAAGTTCCCGTGGTAAAACCCGAATCCCTGCTTGGTCTCGGTGAACAGACGCTCGGCGTCCATGTGCTCGGCCAGCGAGGCACGGCAGTAGATGCCGAGCGGGATGCTGCCGTGCTCGTCGGTGTAGACGTCGGTCCATCGCGCGTACGGGCCCGCGATGAGCGCGACCAAGTAGGTGCTCATCTTCGGGGTGGTGCGGAAGATGTGCTTGCCCGGTTCGGCCGCGACAGTGTGCACAACGGCGGCGTTGGAGACGACCTGCCAGTCGGCGGGCGCGGTGACCGTGAGATCGAAGGTTGCCTTCAGGTCGGGCTGGTCGAAGCAGGCGAACATCCGCTTGGCGTCGGCGGTTTCGAACTGCGAGTACAGGTACACGGCACCGTCGGCCGGGTCGACGAACCGGTGCAGACCCTCGCCGGTGTGCGAGTACTCGCAGTCTGCCTCGACCACCAGCTCGTTGCGCTCGGCCAGATCGGTCAGCGTGATTCCGGTCGACTCGTCGTAGTCGGAGATGTCCAGGGCGGTGCCGTTGAGCACCGCCGAGCGCACATCGCGCGCCACGATATCGGCGAACGTGCTCGCGCCCTTGGGCGCGGTGAAGGTCACGGTGCTGCGGGAGAAGAAGGTCTGCTCGCCCGGTCTTCCCGCCCCGTCGGTGAGATCCAGGTCGATCAGGTAGTTCTCGACCGATACCGTCGAGGCGCGTTCGATCGCCTGCTCACGAGTGAGGTTGGGTGCGGACATGAGGCTCCTTCGTGGTCGAAGAACGGGCGCGGGCGCACCCCACAATGCCACCTCGATGCGGCGGCCCGCGCGGGACTTTCCGCACCAACCCTAACCGCRCGCCCCGCTCCCGCGTGCCGACGACGACGGCGGGCGGACGGCGCGACTTCTTCGCCCACGGCGCGGCGGTATTCTGCCTGGTGCAGTGCAGGTTCACTCCCCACGGATTCGGAGGATCGACGTTGAAGCATGTGCACGCCGGGAAGGTGCGTGACCTGTATGAGGACGGCGAAACCTTGTTGCTGGTCGCCTCCGACCGGGTCTCGGTGTACGACGTCGTGCTACCGACCCCGATCCCGGACAAGGGTGCGCTGCTGACTCAGCTGTCGAACTGGTGGTTCGAGTACTTCACCGATGTGCCTGATCACGTGGTCTCCGCCACCGACGTGCCCGCCGAGTTCGCAGGCCGCGGAATCCGGGTCAAGCCGCTGAAGATGGTGCAGATCGAATGCATTGCCCGCGGCTACCTGACCGGCTCGGGGCTCGTGGAGTATCGGCGAACGGGCTCGGTGTCCGGGGTGGCGTTGCCGCCAGGATTGCGCGAGGGCGACAAGTTGCCGGAGCCGATCTTCACGCCGACCACCAAGGCGTCGCAAGGGCACGACGAGTCGATCACGTTCGCGGATGTGGTGAACCAGGAGGGGCGTGAGGTCGCCGAGCGGCTGCGCGAGCTGACCCTGCACATCTACGCCCGCGGCGCGGCGCACGCCGCCGAACGTGGCGTGATCGTCGCCGACACCAAGGTCGAATTCGGCTGGGACGGCGACATTCTCACCCTCGGCGACGAGGTTCTCACCTCGGACTCCTCACGTTTCTGGCCCGCCGACGAGTGGGAGCCGGGGAGGCCGCAGCGCTCGTTCGACAAGCAATTCGTTCGCGACTGGTCGACCTCCACCGGCTGGGACAAGGAACCGCCCGGCCCGCAGATCCCGGCCGATATCGTCGAAGCCACTCGGCAGAAGTACGTGGAGGCCTACGAACTGATCACCGGCCGGACCTGGACCGGCGTGTCGCGGTAGCCGCGCGTCAGAGCGTCAGGTGGTCGGCCAGCCGGTCCGGACAAGGCCGCTGGCCGGCGACCAGCTTGTCGCGGGCGGTGGCAAGGTCGAACCACGCGACGCGGTCGATCTCCGGAAACTCGGTGATCGTGCCCGAGCGCGGCGGCCACTCCAGTTCGAATGTTCCCGGCACAATGGCGGCGGGATCCAGGTCGCCCTCGATGGCCCAGACGGTGAGGCTCTTCTTTCCTTTGCCACTGCCGTAGCGCACCTCGCCCAGCGGTATCCACTCGCCGTCCGGAACGGGCAAACCGAGCTCCTCGGCGAATTCGCGCCCGGCCGCGGTGCGCGCGTCTTCGGACTCCGGCTCATACTCGCCCTTGGGAATCGACCAGGCGCCCAGGTCTTTTCGCGCCCAGAACGGGCCGCCCATGTGCCCGAGCAACACCTCGACACGGTGGCCGGAGGTCCGGCGGAACAGCAGGACTCCCGCGCTGTGTTTGTCTGCCACACCGGGTAGTCTGCCCCGGCCTCGGTCGGCAGACTGCCGCGGCCCCGACCGTGCTGGCGTCGCGTAGGCGACTGCGCCTGGACCACCCGTTCGACGCGGTACGCGCGGTCGGCAGATCGCGCGGCATGGACGCCACCGAATTCCGTGTGGCGGATGTCCCGAGCCCCTACGTGCGGTCGATCGCGTTCTGAGCGTGTCCTTCCCTGCGCAGCTGGGCGGCGCGGACGGTCAGGTAGTCGCGTTCAGGGGAGCTGGTGGTACGGGCGGCCGCTGCCGTGTAGTGGGTGATGGCGGCGTCGAAATCGCCTGCCATTTCACGGAGATGGCCGCGGACGGCGTCGAGCCGGTAATGGCCCGCCAGCCGCTCATCGAGGGTCGAGGTGAGTTCGAGGCCTGCCGAGGGCCCCGACACCATTGCGCTGGCCACCGCGCGGTTGAGGGTCACCATAGGGTTGTCGGAGAGCTGTTCGAGCCGGGTGTACATCGCGAGGATCGTCGGCCAATCGGTGTCCTCGGCGCGTGCCGCCAGCGCGTGCAGCACCGCGATGACCGCCTGGATCTGGTAGGGCCCGCGCAGGCCCTCGGGCAGCGTGCTGGTGGTCAGCGTGGTCCCCTCGGTGATCAGAGCGCGATCCCACAGCGCGCGGTGCTGTTCGGCCAGCGGGATGAGTTCGCCGTGCGCGCCGGTGCGCGCGGTGCGTCGGGCATCGGTGAGCAGCATGAGCGCGAGCAGTCCGGTGACCTCGGCGTCGTCGGGCAGCAGGCGGTGCACCGCCCTGGTCAGGCGGATCGCCTCGCCGGAGAGGTCCGTGCGGTGCAGCGACGATCCCGAGCTCGTGTGACCCTCGGTGAAGATCAGGTACAGCACGTGCAGGACCGCGCCGAGCCGCTCGCGCCACTGCGCGTCGCCGGGACGCGCAAAAGGCCGGTCCAATGTGGCCAGCTTCTTCTTCGCCCGCGTGATCCGTTGCGCCATCGTCGTTTCCGGCAACAGGAAGGCGCGCGCGATCTGCTCGGTGGTAAGGCCGCCGACCGCCCGCAGGGTGAGCGCGATGGCACTGGCCGGTGACAGCGCGGGATGGCAGCACAGGAACAGCATCGCGAGCGTGTCGTCGTGGTCGACCGGGGTGGCATCGGTGAGGTCGCGTTCGAAGGCGGTAGCCTCTCTGCGCCGCCGGGCTACCTCGGCGCGCACTGCGTCGGCCATCCGGCGCTGCGCGACCTGGATCAGCCAGGCACGGGGATGGGCCGGCAGACCTTCGGCCGGCCACTGCGTCGCGGCCGCCAGCATCGCCTCCTGCAGCGCGTCCTCGGCCGTGTCGAAATCACCGAACCGGCGGACGAGCGTTCCGAGGACCTGCGGCGCCAGTGCGCGCAGCAGGTCCTCGGTGCTCGCCGGGAGCGGTGTGTCGTCGGGCACCGCACGCCGGTCGCTCACTGCTCGGTGGCGGGAGCGCCCATCACCGCGCGGACTTCGATGTATTCGCCGATCGGTTTGCCGCCAGGGCCCGGTGCGGCAGAGGCCTGCGCGGCGATCTCGTAGGCCCGGTCGGGGCTGTCCACGTCGACGATCCAGTACCCGGCCAGGAACTCCTTGGTCTCTGGAAATGGCCCGTCGGTGACCACCGGCGCCGACCGTCCGTCCGAGCTGACCACTCGTGCTTCGGTCGGACCAGCCAGACCCTGCCCGTCGACCAGTTCGCCGGACTCGGCCAACTGTGCACCGAGTGCGCGCTGGAAGTCTATGTGCGCCTGGATCTCTTCCGGTGACCATTCGGTGATCGGAGTGTCGCAGTAGGCGGCGGGTGCATAGGTCTTCAGCAGCATGTACTTCATAGTTCGACTCCTCTTCGTCGGCTCCGGGCCGTTCGGAGCGCCCGTGCGGTGCGCTCGGGGAAAGGTCGGAGCCCATCGCGCCGATCCGACGTTGTTCTGATAGTGATAAGCATCACAACGGCGCGGCCACATCCGCGAGCCGGTCCGGGTCGACCGGCTTGCCGGCGAGGATCAGCTCTGTGATCCGGTCGGTCACATCCCAGACGTTCACGTTCATCCCTGCGAGTACCCGGTCGTCGGAGTCCAGCCAGAATGCGACGAACTCGCGCGCCGCCAGGTCGCCGCGCACGACGACCCTGCCGTAGCCGCCCGGCGCCGCATATCCGGTGTACTCCATGCCGAGGTCGTACTGATCGGTGAAGAAGTAGGGCAGCCGGTCATAGGTGGCTGGTTTGCCGAGCATGGTCGCGGCCGCGACCGCGGGCTGGTTGAGCGCGTTCGCCCAGTGCTCCACCCGGATACGCGTGCCGAGGACCGGGTGCTGCTGCGTGGCGATGTCACCGACTGCGACGATGTCCGGATCGCTGGTCGTCAGATGTTCGTCGACGAGCACGCCGCCGTCCACCGCGAGACCGGCATCGGCGGCCAGCTCGATGTTCGGGCGGGCGCCCACCGCGACCAGCACCGCGTCGGCCTCGATCGTGCTCCCGTCATCGAGCCGGACCCCGTTGGCGAGCGCGGTCGCGATGGCGTCCTGCGTGGTGATCCCGGCGACTTGCGCGCCGAACCGGAAATCGACGCCGTGCGATCGGTGCAGGTCGGCGAACACCTCGCCCATCTCCGGGCCGAGCGCGGCGAGTAGCGGGAGGTCGGCGGCCTCGACAATGGTCACCTGCACGTCGGCCGCACGGGCCGCCGCCGCGACCTCGAGACCGATCCAGCCCGCACCGATGATGACGATCCGGCGTGCGCTGCCGAACAAATCGATCAGGGTGTCGGAGTCTTCGATGGTGCGCAGCGTGTACACATTGGGCGCGTCCGCGCCGGGAATCGGCAGCGTGCGTGGCGTGGAGCCGGTGGCGAGCGCCAGCTTGTCGTAGGGCACTGTCGAACCGTCTGGCAGGGTGACCGTCTTCGCCGCGGTGTCGAGCCCGGTCACCGTGGTGCCGAGCCGGACTTCGACATGATGGTCGCGGTACCACTGGGCGGGAGCGACGGTGAACTCGCTGAGCGCCTTCTTGCCCGTGAGGTGTTCCTTCGACAGCGGCGGACGGTCATAGGGCAGCCGGTCCTCGGCACCGATCAGGGTCACGCTTCCGTCGAAGTCTTTGTCCCGCAACGCTTCCGCGATTTTGGCCGCGGCCAGACCGCCGCCGACTATGACGAAACGCTGGTGAGAACTCATAGCGGACTCCTTCACGGAAGGGAACCGGGCTCCTGCCGACCAACCCTACTGGCAGCTACGCGACAGCTCGGGAAAACGGCGCGTCGGGTGGGAACGAATCGCGCGCCGACGTGGTTGGTCGGTAGGGCGGCAGGTGTGACCCGCCGCCCATCCAGGACGCGATCGAGAGGAAGCCACCTGTGCCCGACAAAGCCACCAAGGATGTCGCCGATTTCTGGTTCGACCCGCTGTGCCCCTGGTGTTGGATCACGTCCCGCTGGATCCTCGAGGTCGCGCAGGTCAGGGACATCGACGCCCGGTTCCACGTGATGAGCCTTTCGGTGCTCAACGAGGACAAGGAAGGTCTGCCCCCGCAGTATCAGGAGCTGCTTGCCGTCGGCTGGGGCCCGGTCCGAGTGGCCATCGCCGCGGCCCAGGGGCACGGCGACAAGGTGCTGTCGCCGCTCTATACCGCGATGGGTACCCGCATCCACAACCGGCGCGCCGAATATGAGCGGGAGAGCCGCAAGGAGACCCTTGCCGCGGTGATCGCCGACTCGCTGGCCGAGGTCGGTCTGCCCGCCGAACTCGCCGCGGCGGCCGACAGCACCGACTATGACGAGGCGCTGCGCAAGAGCCATCACGAGGGGATGGACAAGGTGGGACCAGACGTCGGCACCCCGACCATCCACATCAACGGGACCGCGTTCTTCGGCCCCGTCCTTTCCCGCATTCCGCGCGGAGAGGAGGCGGGCAAACTCTGGGACGGTGCCGTCGCGCTGGCGTCCTACCCGCACTTCTTCGAGCTGAAGCGGACGCGGACCGAGGATCCGTCGTTCGACTGAGCGTCGATGTGCGAGTGCCGCGCCGAGCGGCGCTCGCACATCGTCACGGAACGGGCTTCGGCGGACTCGCCGGGACCTTGCCGTAGGGACTCGGATAGTTGCTCGGGGTGGGCGACGTGGCGTTCACGGGCGGGTTCGGGCGCAGGAACAGCTTGCCGTGCCTGCTGCGGTCGCGCAGCGCCCACATCCGCCAGGTGAGCACCGGGTGGCTGGACATGGCGTTCACGGCCCAGACGAAGAAGCCCTTTTCGAACGCCGCCCGGTCGGCCATCTCGTCGAAGCCGACCAGCTTGTTCATGTACTTGCCCGCGGCCAGCGTGCCCATTGCGGCGGGCGCGCCGAGGTGCCGGTTGCAGTAGCCGTGGTTGTCGGCGGTGTACTCCTGCGCGCGGAGCAGCGAGCTTCCGATGATCGGCAGGAACGGCACCAGGAACATGCCGAGCTGTCGCCAGTACGAGGTGTGCCCGGCCGCGATATGGCCGACCTCGTGGCCGATGATGAACGCCAGTGCGTCGGGTTCGCGTGCGGCGCCGCCGATCTCGAATAGGTCGCTGTACACCACGACATAGCGACGGAAGCCGTGTCCGCTCGCGGACGCGTTGATCCGACCGTTGCCGAGCACCACATACGCGTCCGGCACCTTCGTCATGCCGAAGCGGGCGGCCGCATCGACTACGAGCTGGTAACCCTCGGGGAATTGGGTCGGCGACATTTTCACGCCGCTCACCCGCTGGGTCGCGTAGCTGACGCCGCGGCCCAACCACAGCAGCAGCGGGGCCGCAGCCAACCCGAGAACGTACTGGTCGACGTTGCCGGTCGCCAGTAGCAGCAGCGCGATCAGATAGGCGAAGACGGTCAGCACGATCACGATGACGAGCATCGGGATCTCCCAGCTATGCCTGGCGGGCATGCCGAACGGCGAGAGACCGCGCGGCGGTCGCTGCGGTGGGAACCCGGGTGGCACCGGTGCGCCTGGGTACGGGCGGTACCGGTACGGCGCCGCCGGATACGAACCCGATGGGACGGCGGGATACGAGCCCGACGGATGCGGCTGGCCGTAGGGTGCGGCGGGCGCGTCCTGATCCCGCGCCCACCCCGCCTGCTTGGCATACGGGTCGGCGTGCCGGCCCGCTTGGTCGTGCGGGTGGGGTCCGTGCGGCTGCATGGGTCGAACTCTATTCAGTTGCCGGGAACGGCGAGGGCCGCCCCAGACGTGTTCGGACCTGTGCCGCGTACACAACTGGCGTATCAGTCGAATATGTCAATCAAGGGGGTGTGCCCTGTCGCCAACGCGGTACGGCGGCCTGACACAATGCCTGCCATGCGCGTATATCTGGGTGCCGACCATGCCGGTTTCGAACTGAAGAATCACGTCAAGGCCCACCTGCAGCAGGCGGGACATGACGTCGTGGACTGCGGCGCGCTCGAATACGACGCGCTCGACGACTACCCCGCCTACTGCATCGAGGCGGCCCGCCGCACCGTCGCCGACCCAGGCAGCCTGGGCCTGGTGTTCGGCGGCAGCGGCAACGGCGAGCAGATCGCCGCGAACAAAGTGCCCGGGGCCCGCTGCGCGCTGGCCTGGAGCGTCGAGACTGCCCAGCTGGCCCGGCAGCACAACAACGCGCAGTTGATCGGTATCGGCGGCCGCATGCACTCCACCGAAGAGGCGCTGGCCATCGTGGACGCGTTCCTCGCGACCCCGTGGTCGAATGAGGAACGCCACCAGCGTCGCCTCGACATCCTCGCTGAATACGAGAAGACCGGCGTCACACCGCCGGTCCCTGCGTACTGAGCGCACCGCGGTACGGCCGTGCCGGAAGGACATACGCTGCACCGTCTCGCGCGGCTGCATCAGCGCCGTCTCGCGGGCAGCGTAGTGCGCGTATCCAGCCCGCAAGGCAAGTTCGCCGCCGGCGCGGCCCGGGTGGACGGTCAGGTGCTGACCAAGGCGGAGGCGTGGGGAAAACACCTGCTGCACCACTATGATTCGGGTCTCGTTGTGCACGTGCACTTGGGCCTCTACGGCAAATTCAGCGAATCCGAGCTGCCGATGGGAGAGCCGGTCGGGCAGGTCAGGATGCGGATGATCGGGGCGCCGCACGGACAGCCCGGCTTCGGCACCGACCTGCGCGGGCCGAGCGCCTGCGAGATCCTGTTCCCACCTGAGATTTCCGCGCTCATCGATCGGCTCGGCCCGGATCCGCTACGCCGCGGCGCCGACCCGGATCGCGCATGGCACCGTATTCGCCGCTCGCGAAGGTCGATCGGAGTTCTGCTGATGGACCAGCAGGTGGTCGCCGGGGTCGGCAACGTCTACCGCGCGGAACTGCTGTTCCGGCACCGGATTTCGCCGCATCGGCCCGGCACCGCCCTGACGGACGGTGAGTGGGCGTCCATGTGGGCCGATCTCGTCGCGCTGATGCGCGTGGGGGTGCGCGCCGGGAAGATGGTCGTGGTACGGCCAGAGCACGATCACGGCGAGCCCTCGTATTCGCCCGATCGTCCGCGCACCTACGTCTACCGACGCCACGGCGCACCGTGCCGCTTGTGCGGCACGCCGATCGCCCATCAGGTCATGGAGGCACGAAACCTCTTCTGGTGCCCCACCTGCCAACCGGGCTGACCCGGCGGCGCCGGTCGCGAGGCGGACAGCTGGTCTGTGGAATGCGTCAGCCCGCGACGGCCGTGTCGATCTCCGGCTCGTCGGCGAACGCGAACCGGCGACCGCCCGCCGTCTTCGCGGAGTACATCGCACGGTCGGCGCGGCGGAGCAGATCGGTGAAATCGCATGGCGTGCCCGGCGGGTTGTAGGCCGTGCCGACGCTCGCCGACACCGGAACCGGGCCCGCCGACGACCACACCGGGTCACGCAGCGCGGCCACGATCCGGTGTGCGAGATCGCTGAGCGTGTTGCGGTGTGGGTTGATGGCGAGCACGAACTCGTCGCCGCCGTACCGGCAGATCACCGTGTCCGGTGGACAGGCTTCGCGCAGCCGGTTGGCCAGCTCGACCAGTACTTCGTCGCCGATCGCGTGCCCGTATCCGTCGTTGATCTGTTTGAACCGATCGAGGTCGATCAGCAGCAGCCCGATACCGCGAGTCGGATCGGTAGCCATCAGCCGTACTTTGTCCTGCAGCAGTGTCCGGTTGGCCAGGTCGGTGAGCGCGTCATGCGTGGCCTCGTGCCGTAGCCGATGCTGTAACGCGGCGATCTCCTGCACTCGCAGCGACACCTTGGCCGAAAGGTTCTGCTCCTGCTGCGCGAGCGCCCGCTCCTGCAACGCCTGCGCGTAACTGTCGATGGCCTGACTGGCCACGAGCGGCCAGCGGGTGGCCACCAGTGAACCCGGTGTGCCGGACGGAAAACCGAGCAGCCACCGGGATGCCTGCGCGAGCATCCGGATCCGGTCGAACGGCGCCTCGGCGAGCCTGGCCCCGAGCATTCGCGCCTTGAATACCGGGAACGGCTCGGACTTGGCGAGCGTGAGCAGTCGCTCGACGATCTCGATCAGTACCGGCTCCAGCTGTTCGGGGGCCGCGCCCGAACCGGGCTCGGCGCACACCGCACAGGCCCATGCTCGGGCCATGATAGCTACCGGGGGCTCGATATTCGTCGACATCGAACTCACCCGGTGTGGATGACGTCGGTACTCAGGTGCCTTGTTCTGGCACGGGCGCCGGCGCCACCCCGATAGTTCGCACTGCTACGCGGTTGTGTCCACCTGGTTCGGTGCACGCTCACCGCCCCCTTTCCAGATACCCCCGTCCGGCAAAAAGGATCCTAGCAAGCCAATCGGCATCGAAACGCCCAGTTTTGCAACGTGTTCTCGATCCCTTCGCGAAAGGTGATCAGGTGTGTGATCGCTCCCATCGCTGAGGTGTTACACCGCAATTCGTTTGCTGCGAAATCGCGCTCCAACGCGCTGGCGACATGCTGGCGGACGGTGGCGCGCGGGTGTCGGGCCCGGTCCGGACCAGTCGGCCGCTGCCGGTCCCGCAGGAATCAGTTCTCGCATGCGACGCCATCGCCGTCCCTATCCAGTCTCGAGCTGTAGCCCGGATCGCCTCTGTGTAGCGGCGCCGCACCTGCCGCCTTCGCGTCGGAGCAGCTCGAGTAGTGAACGCTGTCTGCGGCCGGGGCTTCGGGACCGGGTGGAGTCGCCGGAGCCGCCGGTCGCGATTCGGGCGTCGGTGGCCGCAGTGGCGGTTCGGTGAGTTGCGGCGCGAATGCCTGTGTGGTCGGCGAGCGGGTTGTCGCTGGTGGCGCCGGCGTGCTCGACTTCGGGGTGGGTGGGGTGGTTGCCGTGTGGGTAGCCGACGGAGTGCGGACTGGTGTCGTGTTTGGTGGCCGTTGCTCCGATCTGTTGGCGGCATCGCACCCGGCGCAAAACAACGCGCCTAGCATGCAGACTGTTACGGCGAGTTGTGCGGTTCCCATCGGAAATCCCTCGTGCGCGGCGTTCCGGGCGTGACCGGTGACCGCCTGGTTGGCTACGGCTCCCCTGACGGGAGTCGTCATGCCTCAACCATGTTCCACCGTCCGGCACCTGATACGCTCGAGTTTCGAGGAAATAATCCCTTTAAATTCCGCCTCGCCCGCCGTACCGTCCGCCGGGTCCGGCCGTCCGACATGTCGGCGGCATCGGTCCACGCCTGCGAGAATTCACTGTGTGGGGGGCTGATTGGCTTTTCGGAAGCCGGGTTCGGTAGAGTCGGGTCGCACACGACATCGTGGCGATCCCATCGGTGTCGTATGCCTGCGGGTGTAGTTCAATGGTAGAACCTCAGCCTTCCAAGCTGATGGTGCGGGTTCGATTCCCGTCACCCGCTCCATGGAGCATTCATCCTCGTCGGCGGCCGGACCGCCGCGAGCAACGGGGTGTAGCGCAGCTTGGTAGCGCATCCGCTTTGGGAGCGGAGGGTCGCAGGTTCAAATCCTGTCACCCCGACCACAATTCGAGACCTCGGCTGGTCGCGATTGCGGCGGCCGTAACCGCTCCATCGAGGGATGGTCATGGAGCCTGCGTCGCAGGTGATCCGGCAAGCGACTGGCTCGTGTTGCTCGATGACGGATGGGAGTCGGCGACTCCGGCGGCGCAGACGGCCTCCTGAGGTGATTGTGGGCGGTGGGGAGATGGGTTGAGGCAGCTTCGCCGGCCCATTCCCGAACCCGACCGCTCTTCTGCTGAGGCAGAATGTCCAGCACCTGATCGTCGTCCCCGGAGTCGGCGAATGGACTGGTGTGGGCCGTTACGCTCACGCGATCCGGACTCGACTTCGTGCTGAGTCGACGCGGTGATTCGCTCGGTGGTCTACTCGCCCTCGAGCCTCATGGCCACCGCTCCGGCATCTTCGGCCATGAGGTCGGTATACGTAAGTGTGCCAAGTGGACTCGTCGCGTCGGAGCCGATGCGATTTCGATCTGGAGCAGCATTGGATTACTGACTTGCCGCGCGGCGTCGGATGTTCTGTGTCGCTCGGCAACTCTTCAGCATCGGCGATATGCCAGGGGGTTCGTCGATTCGCCAGCCATTTGTTCACCGAACAAGGCTGTGCGCTGTGAGCATTCGGTCGCCACAACTAGTGAAGAGTTTTGAAAGATGCGAACAAGTCCGTCTACCTAAGTATTCAACGTGGAAAGGGACCGAGCGCACGTATCGGATGTTCGCGGCCGACTTCGTATGGATCGAGCGGGCAGGTTCATCACAAGCCGTGGCGGCGAATGGGTGCGGAGGCTCGTCGCCTGAGGGGATGGCGGCGGCCGCGCTGATCATGAGTCCGGGCGTCCCGGTGACGCGTCGGTTCGGGGCTACTGCCGGAAGATTCGGTCGTTTTCCGCTGCTTGAAACGCGACCGGAGGAAGGTGAACCGTTACATCGTCAACGGTCAACGGTCAACGGTCAACGGTCGACGGCTGGCTGCGGGCCGGGCACCGGCGGCGACGGCACTGTGGGCACGCCGGACAGTGGGGAAGGACTGGGCAGCTTGGGCGGTGGCAGCTCGGAGTGCCGAGCGAACGCCTGGTCGATCAGTTCGGAGGCCGCCCGGGTCACGATCAACCGGGCGATCGCCAGGTCGGTCTCCAGCTTGGTGCGATCCCTCGGCGTGCGCGGGGATTCTTCGTACGCCTGTCCGGCCAAGCGGTAGAACAACTCGGTGGCGAAGCGGTCGGCGATGCGGTCGCAATCGGCCCTCAGCCGTTCGACCAAGTGAAAGGTGTCCTGCATCGGCAGTCCGGTGTCGCTGAGCCGGGTGGCCAGATCACAGCAACGTGGGTTGGTGACTCGGTACGCCTCGAGCGGATCTTCGCTGGCAGCCAGCGCCTGCTTGGCGTACTCCGGTAGCTCGGCGTAGCCGTCGTCGGGCTCGGCGGTGGCGTCCGAATCCGGTCCGGCTCCGTTCGCCTCCTTCACGCCGAGAACCTCCGCGAGTCCATCGCCGCGGTCCCATGCTTCGAGCAGTTCCCTGATGCCGTTCAGCTTCATGCCCCGGCCCAGCAGGCGGCTGATGGTCTGCAGCCGGTTGAGGTGGTCCGACCCGTAGTACCCGATCCGCCCACGTACCTCCGGCGAAGGCAGAAGCCCCCGCTCGTGGTACACGCGGACGCTGCGCACGGTGGTGTCGGCTGCCCGTGCCAGTTCGTCGATCGTGAATTCAGAGTCTGCAGCCATGTTTAAAAGGAAACCATAGTCGGGCCCCCGGGGAAAATGGTCCGTTTCATAACGTGCCGTTAAAAACGGTAGCCGGGGGTTGCCGCGAGGTCAACGAGCCGTTACGTAGCGGGACAAGAGGTTGTGCCCTGGGCAACAGTGGGCTACCGTGCATAGACCAGCTTATCGCGGCTGGCTTCCGGGGACTGTCGAGCAGCCCTGATGACCGTCCGATCCATGGGACACGCACCTGTATCAGGCGTGCCCTCGGCATCCCCGGAGATGGCTATGAGCATTACGCGAACCCTTCCGATGGACACGGGATCTCTTGCAGGAGCAAAGATCTCGTCGATTCCGGAAAAGTCGAACCAGCGGCCGCCATGTGCCGACGTCCCCGACAACTGGGATATGGACACTGGTACTCCGGATGCCTGGCGAGCAGCGGTCCGAACCTGCCAGAACTGCCCCCTCTTCGTGCAGTGCAGCCAACTGGCCCAGATGCTCACCGCCCGAGGCGACGGCCCCCGCGCGATGATCTGGGCGGGCATCGCCTATGACAACTCCGGCAGCGTCATCGAGAACTTGGACCGGCATCGCGCAGCCCCGATCGACCACAAGCGGCCTATGCGCATCATCCGCAACGGCCCGCGGCCGCTGCGCACGGTATCCACCCTCCCGGCACCCCGTCGGCACATCGTGCTCGGGCAACCGCTGAAACCGACAGGAACCGACGGTCTGTGACTATGCTTCGTGGACCTTTCTGCTTCGGATCTCTGTTTGGTGGTGCGTAACTCATGACGGTGTTGGCATTGGAGATCGGTTCATCGAGGTTCGCGGCGAGTCGGGTCGCCGACAATGTCGACACCGATGACATCCGACAGATCCCGGTGCCGTCCTCCGCCGCGTGGGACCGGTGCCGGGAACTGTTGCTCGAGGTCGCGGGCGGCGCCGAGGTCACCTGCCTCGGCATCGCCTCGACCGGACCGATAGATATGGCAGCCGGAGTGGTCGCGCCCACGGAAGTTCCCGAGTGGCGAACGGGTTTCGGTATCGTCGAGGCCGCGCGAAAGTTGTTTCCCAAGGCTACGGTCCACCTCGCGCTGGACGGTGTATGTCTGGCGCTGGCCGAGCGGAATCTCGGCGCCACGCGCGACGTGATGGACGCGCTGGCGATCACCCTGTCCGACCGCATCGGCGGCGGGATCGTGGTCGGCGGATTCGTGGTCGTCGGGCGAACCGGCAATTCGGGACACATCGGTCACGTCTTGGTCCCGGGCTTCGATGATCGGTGCGCGTGCGGTGGCCGCGGGTGTCTGGAAGCGGTTGCCGGTGGCGCGTCGGTGGTGCGCTGGGCTCGTGAGCAGGGCTGGGCTGGTACCTCGGTGTCGGAGCTGGTGGAGGCCGGCCGCGTGGGCGAGAGCATCCCCGCCGCGGCGCTGGGCCGAGCAGGCAGGGCGCTCGGTCAGGCGATCGCGTCGGTGACCGCACTGCTGGACATGAACCTCGTCGTACTCGGCGGCCCGGTCGCCGAAGCCGGCCCCGCGCTGTGGAAGCCGCTCGGCGAAGCGGTCGCCACGCACGCCAGGCTGAGCTTTCAGTCCGGACTGCGCGTTGTTCCCTCGCAGCTCGGAGAGTTCGGAGTGCTCGCGGGTGCTGCGGTGTTTGCACTGTCCGCGCAGGGCGCCTGATCGAGGCCGCAGTGCGGCGTAATGCCCGGCAAGAGAAGAGGTTCAGATCACCCAACAGATTCGCGGTTTGTAAGCCGAGCAGCTCCCCGGACGGGGCCGCTGGACTGCGCGCCTTTGCGTCCGACCAGCTGAACTGAATGTGAACAAAATGAACACCTGGTCGTGCGTTCGGCGAACGTGGTGCAGACTCCGTAGGAATGAGCCCGGCGTGGGTTGATTGAGCCGCTGAATAACGGTACATTGCCTGAGTCACATGATGTCTCATCCGGGTAGAGGTGGATCCGGAGGAACGGCCGGGTACGGGCGAAGTGCGAAGCGAAGTGGCGCAGTGATTCCATGGGTGACTATCGAGACGTTGGCGCCGGACTGCATGTCCGTGGCGTCGGTGGGCGATGCACCGCGCGAGTTCGCGAGCTGGCAGCGGGTACTGCAACGACTGCTGTCGAAAGCACCTGCGCTTTATGACAAGCTGACGACCGCGGGGTTGACCGAGGCCATCCGTACGGCGCATGAGCAGGCGCAGGACGTCGATCTGGCGATCCCAACGGGCTCCGGTCGGCACCAGCTGCTGATCAGGCCGGTGTTCGGCCCGGCTGGGGATGTCCACGCGGTGCGGCTTTGGCTGGGGCCCGCCGCTGAGCGGGTGCCCGTCCTTCGTCCTGCGGTTGGCGCCATCTGGGATCTGGGCACGCAGACTATTCAGCAGCCGAGCGGCATCACCAGATTGTCCGGCAGTGCGGCCGAACAATACGTACCCCGGATGTCCATCGCGGAGTTGTTCCACCGGTTATCGAGCTTCGATCGGCACGCGCAAGTCCTCGACCTGCTCTACGAACCCAAGCCCGGTGACCGGATGCAGTTCGACACCACTGTCGTGTCCGCGTTCGGGCGTCCCGCGCAGTGGCGGATCACCATCCGTGCCCGGGACGACGAGCGGACGCGTGGCGCTTGGTTGCTGATCGAGGATGTCACGTCGGAGAATGTGCCGCCGGCGTGGCCGACGCTGGAGCGAATCGGGTTGCGCGAGGCGCATCGTCGCGCGGGGACGCATCTGGCTGTCCTTCAGCTCGAGTACACCAGTATCTCGCACTGGCTCACCGATCCCGCGCCGTGGATCCGCTGGGACTATCTCTTCCGACCCGTTGACGTCTTTCATCCCGACGATCGATCCCGGTTGGTGGAGCTCGCCGACCGGCTCCGCTCCGGCGACAGCGCCGGTGTGACCCTGCGGCTGCTCAATTACGGCGGCGGCTACACGCCGACTTCGCTGCTGCTCTACCCCTACCCCGGGTACTCGAGCAGGCAGCTCGCGATTGCGCAACTCGTTCGGGTCGCGGACGATGTTCCACTGCTGGAAACCCATCGCCAGGTCGCGGAGCCGCGGCAGCGCGGTGCACCGATCGGCTACGACGATCAATTGCGGCACTGGCTTGCCGGCAGGATGAAAAGCAACCCGGCCTGCTGACAGTTGATTCCCACTGTTGGGAACGGCTGACCGGTTGGGATCGCCTGCGCTCTCTACCATTTCGGGAGTGAGGACAGTGGTTCGCGGACCGGCAGATTCAGGTGAGGCTTTGCTTCGCCGGATGGCCGCGCGCCGCCGCCGCGACAACATCTTGGTTGCGGTGCTGGCCGTGCTCGCCGTCCTCGGCGGCGGCCACGCCATCCTCAGTGTGTTCGACTCCGGTCCGCCTCCGCCGTCCGATGATTCGACAACCGCGATTGTCGGCCGTTCGCAATTGGCTGGATCATTCGCCGAACAGTTCGTGGTGACTTATCTGACCGCCATTGCTGGACAGCAGGATCGAGTCGGCGAATTTGTCGGCTCTGGTCAGCAGATCGCGTTGCCGACCTCCGCGCGACAGGTGTCCGACCCATCGGTCGTCTATGTCTCGCGTACCGTGTCCACCAGCAACCTGGACGTTTGGTCGGTGACGGTGTCAGTCCGGATCGGCAAGAGCGGAACCGGGACTCCCGAGACACGACAGTTCTACCGGGTCGCGGTGTCGGTCTCCGACGGGCGACTACGTGCGCTGTCGGTGCCCGCGGTGGTCCCGCCGCCCGCGAAGGGCGCCGAGCTCGCGCTGGCCTACTCCTCGCCCTGCGCGGTGGATACGCCGCTGTCCCAGGTGGCGGCCGGATTCCTGGGCGCCTTGTTGGCGGGCACCGGTGACGTAGCCCGCTACACCACACCGGATGCGGGCCTTGCCGCGCTGAAACCGGCTCCGTTCACCGCCGTCGAGTTGGTCGCACTCACCGCCGACAACGCGGCCTGCGGGTCCGGCGGTGCGAAGGCCCAGGTGCTGGCCACCATCAACCCCAAAGCCGATACCGGCGCGACCGCGACCCTGGCCTACCCGCTGACGATGGTCCGCAACGGGGGCCAATGGCAGGTGGTGTCCATCGATCCGGTTCCCGCCCTGTCGAGTCCGCTGGCGGTGGTCGCCGGTCAGGATTCCCGCGGCGGCGCGCCGACCAGTTCAACCTCGCCACCTTCGACGTCGGTGAATATTCCGCCGGCGACACAGAATTGATCAGAGAAGAGGCTTCCCGATGGGTAATCTAGCCAACATCCTCTATGGCGTGCTTATCTTCGTTCGCTGGGCGGGGTTGATTCTGATCACGATCCTCAGCATGGCGGTGTTGATTTCCGAAGCGGCGCGGTCGAGGCTGTCCCCGGCCAAGATCCTCGCGGTCGCCGGGTCGGCGGTCCTCGCGGCGGTTCTGTTCTGGGTGCTGCCCACTCTGGTCAATTACGCGCGGACGGACTCCAACATCATCGTTCCCGATCACCCCATCGGTGGTTATCGATGACCCAGGTCCAGGTGATCAAGGTGTTCACGCCGATCAAACGTGTTCCCACGATGATCGGCAAGGCGCAGAACGGGCAGAAACTTCCGTTCGGGCCGTACACCCTGCCCCAGGTCGCCGGAGGCGTCGTGTTGATGTTGGTGACGTCGGTGTGTGCCATGACCTTTCCGGTCAACCCGGCGATAACCTTCATAGCGGGCCTGGCCTTGACCATCATGGTGGTCTTCACGCTCGGACTCGTGCCGTACACCGGTGTCCGGATGACCTCGCGGGCGATGTGGTTCGGCAGGCTGATCGTCTACCGCAAGCCGGTGTCCGCCTCGGGCATGCCGATCACCAGCGATTCGGTGCGCCACACCATGTTCATCGAGGAGACCGTTGTCCTCCTTCTCCCCGATCGACGGACCGCGCGGCCTGCGGAGGAGACCAAGACCGATCTTCGGCTGCTCGAGGTGATCGGGGCTGGAGGTAGCGGCGCCGACCTGCGGGACCGGATGAACGGCAACGGCAACGAACGGGCATCCGGAGGAAGTCCCTGATGGCATTCGGACGAGATCTCCAGCCCACCGCGGCGATTCGCGGCAACCTCCAGTTCACCCATTCGGGGCTGGTGACCGCGACGTACTTCATCAACCCGCTCGGCTACGGCCTGCGCAAAGCCAGCGACAAGCACGACGTGAAGATCGCCCATCATGCGCTGATCAACAACCTGCCGAACGGCTCCCTGCTGCTCGGCATCCAGGCGCGGCTGAACACGATCGACGTGCTCACCAAGATGGTGGAAGGCATCGACCTGGACGAGTGCGAGGACTACGCCGATGAGGTGGTCGCCTCGTATGAACGGGTCCGGGCGATCGCGCCGCAGACGCGGATCTATCTGCTCTCGATTCCGGTCGGGGCCGCCAACTCCGGCGTCTCCGCGCTGTCGAGGATCTGGCGAGGCAGCACTACCACGATCGACGCCACCGCGGTGTCACGAGCCGAGCTGGACGCCTACGACGAGGAAGCGAACACGATCCTGTCCCGTATCGGGGCCGATTTCGATCCGGTTCCGGTCCCCGCCGCGCTGTTCCAGTGGCTGTGGGAGCACTACCTCTCGCGCGGCGCGGTCGGCGAGCCGGTCGCACCGACCCGGGCTGGAGCGCTGGACGACGCGACGTCGGCCGTGTTCCGCTCCGCGGCGCTCGATGAAGGAGCGCAGGCCGACAGCAATCGGCGAGTCCGTCCGTCGTTCGTACCGGTCATCAAAGTGGTGCAGCCGGACTCCGTGTACCGGCCGTCCTATCAGGCGATGCTCACACCCCGTTCTTTCCCTTATGCGGGCATGACTTTTCCCGGCGGCAGTGAGTTTCTCAACGTGCTCGAGGGCCTAGGGGACGTCACGGTGGACTGGGGGATGCGGGTGTCTACCAAGCCCGCGGAGCAGGTGCTGAAGAACAACGAGCTGAGTCTGCGGCGGCTCGGCGAGCAGATGGACCAGCGTGACCAGGAGGTCTCTTTCGCACAGAACACGTTGATGTCGAAGGCGCAGATGCTCGGTGAATACAACCAGCACTTCGAGGTCAACGGTGGCGAATCGGAGGTTTCGTTCACCACCGTCATAGCCATCGGCGGGCCATCGCGCGACGCGACGCTGGACGCGGTGAATGCGCTCAAGCGCCGCTACAAGCGGTTCCAGGTGGAGATGACGGCGCCGGTCGGTGCGCAGGTCGACCTGTGGTCGATGCTGGTACCGGGCAACCCGCCGCGCCGCGCATTCGACGATTTCGCGCACATCCTCCCGTCCGATATGTGGGCCGGTTTCGTCCCGTTCACCACCAGCCAGATCGGTGACGACAGTGGCCCGGTGATCGGCGTCAACCTGCTGTCCGGCCAATTCGAGCCGATCCACTTCGGCATCATGGAGGCGGCGCTGCACGACCTGTCCGCGTCGTTCGCGGTCACGGGCGAGCTCGGGTCGGGCAAGTCTTATTTCCTCAAGCTCATGGCCGTTCTCGTGCACGATATGGGCGGCCAGTTCCTGGCCATCGACCGCAGCCAGGTCGGCGAGTGGGAGCATTTCGCGTCCGCGATCGATGACGCCGTCGTGATCGACCTGGCCAATCCGAGCGTGTCATTGGATCCGCTTCGCCTGTTCGGCCCGCGGATCGCCGGGGAGCGGGCACTGGACTCGATTCTGCCGCTGCTCGACCTGTCGCCGACCTCCGGAGCCGGCGCTGTCGCCGCCAACCTGCTGACCCCCAAGGCGATTGCGCAACACGGCATCCGGAGTCTGCTCGACCTCTTCCACGTCGTCCGGCGGCTCCGTGACGATCCAGGGATCGGAGACGAGTACGCCGACCTCGCGGCTCGACTCGGCACCGTCGTCGAGCGGGTTCCGGTGCTCTTCGACCCGAAGTTGCGACCGCTGCAACTCACCGCCGCGGCGACCGTGATCCGCAGTCACCATCTCGCCTTGCCTACGGCCGAGGAACTCACCACGCCGCATCTGTACAACCGCTTGCCGCTGACGAAGCGGCTCGGCACCGCGCTGTACGAACTGGTCGGTGTCGCCGCCCGCGAAGCCTTCCTCACCGACAACGGCAGATTCGGGCTGCTGGTCGGCGACGAGGCCCACCATTTCACCCAGACCCAGGTCGGCTCGGCGGTGACTTCGGACTTCAGTCGGGACGGACGCAAGCACCTGGCCGCAATCGGACTGGCCTCGCACGACCCTGCCACCGACTTTCAGGGTGCGGCACACAATCTGATTCCCAACCGGTTCGTGTTCCGGCAGCGCGATGAGACCCTGGCGCGCAACAGCTTGGAATGGCTCGGCGTCGACCTGGACGAGGCGCCGTTCCTGCTGCAGATATTGCGAGAGGAGACGTCCCCGCCGGTTGGTGCGGGTCGGCAGGTGCCGGAGGAACGCCGCGGCGAGATGTTCATGCGTGACGCGTTGAACCGTATCGGCCGCGGCAAAGTGCTCGGCCCCGCGCGTCCGGACCGTGCCGCGGCGATCACCAGCACACCGAACTCGGCCGGTGGGCGTGCCGTTCTTCCGGAAAGACAGGTAGTGCAATGACTTTCGATGTCGGAAGGAGGGGGCGGCGGCTGTGTGAGCCCCCCTTCTTGATGGCGTTGGAACCGGAGTTGTGGGATACGGAGCGTTGGCGGCCGCAGGCGGTATTACAGCGATGTCGTGATTGGGTCGCCGCGACTCGTCGTCGACGCTGGACCGCCTGGATTCTCGTCGTCCTCTTCGTGCTGTTCGTATGCCCGGGCATCGTGGGTGCGCTGGCCACAGCGGATACCAGCGCACTCACAGCGGTGTCGGCGCCCAACAGCGCGCTGGGCTGGATGAATGTCAAAGATACGTCAGGAGTCGAACTTTCGAGCTACATATTGGCTTTGAATCGCGGCGGGGTGTTCAACCCCGGGAAAACCGTGCTGTCGCTTCTGATCAGCGTCCTGTTCGCAATTTGGCTGGTCCTTGTGACAACTGGGGTCTGGTTACCGGGGCAGACGGTGAGTTTCACGTGGCTGAATATGTTCAGTGCGCCGTTGCGAGCGGTAGCCGACAACCTGACGGCTCATATCGCAACGCCGATCGTGCTCGTGACGTTTGTGACGATCGGTGGCGTACCCGTGGGTTGGTTCATCGTACGCGGCTATCACGCAAAGGCCGTGATGCAAGTCGTCACGATGCTGACAGTGGCCATTCTGGGGCCGTTTTTTCTGGTCGCACCGCTGTCCAAGGTCTTGTCATCGGACGGGTTGCTCGTGCAGGGGCGTGACCTGGGCATCTCGGTCGCGGCCGGTTTGAACGGTAACAGCAACCCGAATCCGAACCAGTTGGTGGCGAAGATGCAGACCGACATGGCGGATAATTTCGCGCGAAAGCCATTGCAGGTCTGGAATTTCGGACATGTAGTGGATGACCGGCCGTCCTGCAAGGCGGCATGGTCGGCCGGCGTTATGGCCGGTGATGAAGACCGGGTGAAGGACAGTATGAAGACGTGCGGCGACAGCGCCGCATACGCGGCGGCCGATAATCCGAGCGTAGGTCAGATCGGAGCCGGTCTGCTGCTGTTGCTGTCCGCGGCTGTTCTGTTGCTGTTCGCCGCATACCTGGCCCTGAAGGTCATATGGGCCGCACTCGACACGATCTACTACGGGTTCATGACGATCTTCGGGTTCGCCGCGGGCGGGTTCGTATACGGGCCGACCCAGACTTTCACGGTCCGCTGTGTAGTACACGGCTTCGTCGCGGCGGCAAAGATGGCAGTCTTCATCATCTTCCTCGGCATCTATGAGCTGTTCCTGGGCAGTTTGTTCCAACAGGCGCGCGGCCAGGTCATGTCGGTGTTCGTCATCGGGGCGATCGTCGAGGTTGTTGCCATCATGCAGTTGCGGCGCCTCAGCAGGGGCCTCGACAGCGGCAACGACTGGATAGCCAACCGGTTCGCGATGGCGATACAGAGTGGCTTTGCGAAGGACGGCGGAGGTGGTGGGGGGACCGCTCTGGGAATGGGTACGGCGGGTGCGGGCAACTCCTTGACAGGACTGGCGATGTTCGGCGCGGCCAGCACGATCAGTGGTTCGCCGATCACCTCATGGCTCGCGGGCGGCACTCGTGACCCGTTGAATGCCAACGCACGGGATGCGAGTAGGGCGAACAAGCTGGGGTGGTCGATCGCGAAAGAGTTCGGTGAGGAGATGAAAAATCCTCATTACGATCGCCGTTCTTTGGGTGATTTCGCGCAGGCCGGTATTCGGTCGTCCAAAGCGCACCCCAGTAGTCAGTTGGCCGCCGCTTATGCGGCAGAGAGTGTATCGAACCTGACCGGTGGCAATATGGGTTCCGTAAGTGCTGCCCTTTCGAAGGTGGGATTCGGTTGGCGGATCGCCCAGAAGGCGACTGCGGTCCAAGCAGATATTCTGCGGCACGCGGACGCCGAGCCCCTTGCCTCGGCACACTTGGCGCGTGTCATCGCCGCCCACAAGCATTTCGAACAGGATATGGACAATTCGACGTGGAGCGAAGCCAGGCTGGGTGGGCTGAGAGCCACTGTCGGGCGGTATCGCCACCATAACAGCGGTGGTGTCACCATCCCTGACGGGATGGTCCATTTGGGCAGGTCATATCTCGATAGACCTACGCACGGTTTTATCGAGACGCTGCAGGAAATGGCGGATGGAAAGTCGGTCGACAAACCGCTTCTATGGACGAACTCTCAAGGAGTGGCAACCCCACTCAAGAAGCGGGAGGCGGAGCGGTTGCAGAAATGGATAACGAACGAACATGCGCTCAGGGTGCAAGCGGCAACGGATTGGGTATCCCAAAATCCCACCGACTTCCAACGGGTAAGGCGGCTTCGTGAAGAGATAAACAATGCGTCCGCAACCAACCACTGGCAGTCCGGTCGGCCGAGGACTGGCGCCACGTCGCTCTCGCCGCCGTGGAAATCGGATACCAATTTCCTTCCGGATATTCCCCAGGAGATTCTGGAAAATACGAGAAATCACTGATCCGCACCATTAATCGCCAGTGCTTGCGATGGGCCTGTTTTCAAGAAAGGGCACCCGATGATCAACCGTCTCATGACTGTTGTATGGCTCGTCGCAGTAATCCCAACCTGGCTGATTGTGGCGGTACTGGTCACGGGTGGCTTGTTCGCGGTCCTCATCATCCTCGTGCTGGTCGTGGGCGGCGCGACGTCGTCGATCGCCTCCGATCTGCACTATCAATGCGACAGTGCGGTGGGGCCGGATCCCTCCCAGACCGTGACCGTGACTCGTGCCGCCGCCGCTGCGGCTCGGCCCACCGCACCGACCACCCCGAGCGCGAGTGCCTCGGCCACGCCTACCACGAACCCATACGCATCGCTGACCATCGCGCCGGACGACACCAACGCTTCCGACTGGCAGCGCTCCTGTGTCACCGCGCTGAAAATCGCGCCGTACCAAGCTCAACCGTTGCTTACGGGCAGTTCGGGAATCGGCGTCGAGTGTGCACGTGAGCTTGCGCTCACACTGGCGTCGTCCGCTCGCGGAGCACAAGACGGGAGCGCGGACGCCGCTGAGCTGACCAGGTCGGTCATCTACCGCGCCTCGGCCGCGCAGTCGACGGGGCGATGCGAACTCACCGCGGGTTCCGCTGCGGCGGAGCCGCCCGCTGCGGGAACTGCCGGGCCGACGGGCGGTTCCGCCCAGCGCGCGTGCGGGCAGTCCGAAGGAGCCGGTGCCGCTTTCATCGTGCTGCCGAACACCATTGCGGAGCAAGGGGCGTGTGGTCAGCGAGTGGATCCGTCCGCGGTATCCGCAGGCGATCTGGTCTTCTGGGACTACCGTCGCAACGCGCCGACGCAGGTCGGGATCGCGGTCAGCGCCGTCGAGATCGTCACCGCCGATGTGACGACCGGCAAGTATGTCGAACTGCCGATGCCGAGCGCGAGTGATGTGCGAGTGAAGCGCGTACTCGGCGGCGGAATGTGACGGGTACGCGATGCCGCCGACAGATGTAGAGCCCGAGATCGATGCCGGTGTGGAGGGTGAGGCGCCGCCGGTTCCGGTGACGCCGTGGTCGGATCGGCAGGGAAACCAACGCTCTCGTCCCGGTGTCGGGGTGCCCAGCCAGCCGGGTGCTCCATCAGGTGCTCCTGGTCAGCCGGGTGCTTCGTCGGCGGTGCCGGGGCAGCAAGGGGGGGCGTCGCCGGCGCCGGGGCAGCCCGGGCCGGCCGCGTCTGGTCAGTCGAATGGTGTCGGGCAGTCCGGTGTTCCAGGCCAGCCCGGTGCGGTTCCGGGACAGCCCGGTGCCGCTGGTGCGCCTGGTCAGC
>NZ_JBFRFQ010000061.1:0-34624 GCF_052114905.1 Nocardia sp. 2TAF39 | reverse complement strand
CTGTCATGCCGTTCACAGCGAGCTGCCGGTCCACCGGAAGCCGGTTGATGTACTCGGCTTTCCGAGCCCCGACCAGCTGCTCGAACCGCAGCTGCACCTCGCCACCACAGATCTTGTCCCGACCATCGGCCAGGTGCTGCGCGGCCTGCAGGTGCGATACGACCTGGCTGTTGTCCAAGGCAGTCTGCGGCCGTTGATACGGCGCCGTCGCCGCCGACTGTCCGTCCGAGGTCTCGCTCCCCCACTGCACGAGCAGCTCGGCGACCGCCTCGGCCGAGAACCCGTGTGACATCGCGTGCACAATCCGGGACGGATGCGACAACGGTAGCGAGCGGTCCATCGCTCCGAGGACGGTTCCCTCTGCGAAAGCCTCCTTCGGCTCGAGGAAGAGGTTGGCGGGCAGCAACGCCAGCGCGGCTCTCTCGGCAAACGTGCTGATCTTGCCGAGCCGAAGCTTTTCCATGACGGCACGAACCTGCAATGGTTCGAATACATATCCGGGAAGTTGGCGCACCCATTCCCGATAGCTCATACTCGGAGCGATAAGGCCATTTCTCCGATAAATTCGATACACTTTCTTCAATGCCGCAGGAATACGATAGCTCTGCCAGTCGCCACCGGAATTATCCAACACATGCATGAACTCGTGGAAAACGAGCTGGTAGACCGCATCGCTCGCCCGCGGACCGAAAACATTGGAGATAGGGGCAAAATATCCAGTATTTGCCGCTTCGAAATTATCCGCGTCGTATTCCTGCGGATCGGCGAGTTTATCTCGGTCCAGATAGATCGTGGCATAGGTTCCGACAGCGCCGGACGACCTCTCTCCTCGGGTGCCCACCTCACCGGCATTCTCCTGACGCACGATCTGTATATCGCGCAGGTTGAACCGGCTGCCGTATTCGGCGATCCGGTCGCGCAGTGCCCGATCGACGGACTCGAGGGAGCGCAGCGGGATGCTGTCGTCCTCCCAGCCGCCAACCCGAATGTGGAAATCGTCGAAGAGCGCGTCGACGATGCGAGCCTTCTCCTCTCGCAGGCTCAGCTGCTGTCGCGGCTGATTCCAGCCATCCATGGGAGAGCTCGGATCCGGCGGCCCGGTGCGCACCGGCTCGGCATGGAACCTCGCCCACACCTCACCCCACGGCTCGATGTCGCTTTCGAAACCGACGCCGCTGTCGATACTGCGGCGGGTAACCGACTTCAACAGCCCACGAGTCTGCGCACCGACATCATTGCTGCCGTGCCCCGCCACAACCGAACCGTCGAGAACCGCGCCCCGAGCGTCGGGACTCTCGACAGAAACATGCAGGGTCCGATGACCCCGCGCTCCAGTCATGGTCTTGACCAGAATTTTCATCCGCGGCACAACGGGGTCCGACACACCGGACCGCTCGACCAGCATCCGATAACGCGCCAGATACTCGAAAAGATCGTGACCGGCGTGGCGCATCAAGTCGGTAGCGGCCTCGATCTGGTCGTCATCGGACCATCCGTGCTGCCGTAACGACTCACCCAGCAGGGCCGCGATCGCATCCAGACCGGCCCGATGTTTCAGGCCGAGCGAAAGCTCCAGGTCCAGTTCCTGCTCGCCCCGCGACTCGATCTGGATGGCTATCGACTTTCGAGTCAAGTCCACGAAGTCTCCGACTTCGGCAGGCAACGCGGCGGCATCCGGCGACGGTGTGGCACCCACGGCGAACTCCGCCCGACGCCCGGCCTCCGGGCCGACACCATCCACCTGCACCGCATTGCCCTGATCGTCCAGGAACAGACCCCACACCGTGTGACCCGACGCATCCTGCGGCACAGCGAAATTCGCCTGCAATTGACCCGCACCCGGATCACGGCGCTCGATCCGCACCGAACCGTCCGGCATCACCCGACGCACCAACCAATAGGCGTGGCCCAGGTCGTTGTTCCCACCCCGACCCGACGCAGTCGGGTCGAAAATCAACACACTGATACCGTCGCCGCTGCCGGACTCCCGGTTGTCGAGTTCGGCACCCCAAGCTTTCAGCCGAGCCGCCGCTTCGGCGACACCACCGGTCAGTTCCTGCTCTTGACCACCGATCCGGCCGACGATGTCGCGGACCACCATCCCGGCCAACCCGACATTGCCCGGAATATCCAGGTCCAGTTCTAATTCCGCGGCGACATCCCGCAGCAACAACGGTCCACACTGATTCACCGCCAACCCCGGCGGACCACCGGGCCTGCGGTAATCCGCAAGATCGACACCCGGAATCAGATTCAGGGTGCGTGTGGCCAGGTTCCGCGTTGCGCGCACCAACCGGTCGCTGATACCACCGCGCAACTCGGCATGCCACTGCGCCCAGTTCGCCAGCGTCTCCGCAGGCGAAGACCCGTCCCGAGTCACCGACGCCCAGTGCACGATCCGAGCCGGATCGGTCAGCGGCAGCGTCGGATCCAGAGCCGCTGCCATGGTGCCTTCGACGATGGCCTGCGTCGGGTTCAGCCGTGCGTTGCCGGTTCCGGGGTAGAAGGCATTGCCGGGCAGATTCGCCTGCCACCGCTCGAATCCGGTGAAGCGCGACACCACGCCGCGTTCTTCTCCGAAATGCCGGTAGGCGCCGTGCAGAATGTCCGGCAGCTCGCCGACGAGGTTGCCCGGGTGCTCGGCAGCCATTCCCTCGACGATGGCGCTGCTGACACCGTGGTAGTACAGGTCCTCGGTCGAATCGGTGAAGCGCCCGGAGGTGCGCCATTCCGCCATCGCCTCGGCCGCCGCCACCGGGTCGACCGCCAAGTGCCGGTTGAATTCGACAATCGAGTAGTGCGTATCGCGGCCGGTGACGATGCCGTAGGGGCGGTGCCGGGCGACCCGAGTCTGCGCCCGTCCGAACATGTCTCGTCCGGTGGGCAACTCGACGATCCGGACCGTGCGCAGCGTGCCCCGACCGCCGTTGTCGGCGACCCGGTCACCGATCGCGCGGGCCATCGACTCGACCGCAGCCAGCGCGACGTCGGGGTCTTCCCAGCCCTCCAGCCGAACATGGTGTTCCCGATACAGTTTGCGAACTACACGAGCCTTCGCTTCGTACGCCACGGCCTGCGGAGAGTCGTCGACCCCCGGCCCGGGCAGGCTGCCGGCCCGCCGAACATCCCGCTGGAACGCAACACCCTCGTCAGGCGAGTCGGCCGCAGCCGGGCCCGGGAAGTCGGCCCAGACCTCGCCCCATTCCTCGAGATTGACGTTCTCAGCTACCCATTCCGCGGATTCGACCATTCCCCTGTGGTGCAACTGGGCGAACCAGCTGAGCTTCATGTCCGCGCCGTCCATCGGCGGGCGGTACTGGTCGGCTTCGACCGAAACATGCAGCGACTGCGCGCCGTTCTCGTCGACCGATATCCGCAGCGTCACCGCCGCCGCAAGCCGGCTCTCGACCTGCTGACGTTCCCGGACCGTGAGCGTCGCGGCCTCCGCAGCCGCGGCATACCGCTGCAGATAGGCCAGCATCTCGCCGCCCGCGTTGCGCACCAGATCCTGCGGCGCGTCGACCTGCTGCGCGTCCCACCCCAGCGCGCGCAGCCGCTCGCCGAGCTCGGTCGCGACCAGCTCCAGCTGGGCCACATCACCCGGTCGCAGGTGCACAGTCACGCCCGGGTCTGCCGCGGCCGGGTTCACCGGCAGCGTGCCGATCGCCTCGGCCACACCGCCCAGATGCTCGATGGCCTCGAAAACCCGTGCACCTTCAGCATTTTCGACCGACAGCCGACCGTCGAGCACCGCCTCGACCGTGTCGGCTTCCACGCCTGCCTGCTCGGCAATCACCCCGACCTGCCGCTGCGACACCTGCGCCCGGGACACCGCCTCGGCATCCACCACCCGATGCTGCAACTCCTGCCATGCGGCGACACCCGCCTCGTGCTCGGCATCGGTGAGATCCGCAGCGCTCCATACCTGCCCGGGATCGGTCTGCGCGCGGCGCCGCAATGCATCCAACTCCGTGAAAATCCGGATCCAGCGGACCTGTTGCGCCAGCTCATCGGAGATCTCCGCGGCGAGCAACTCCTCGGCCGAGGTCAGCACAATCAGCTTGCGGGTCTCGTCATCCAGCCCGTCCCACGCCTGCTGCAGCGCGTGTGGCCGCGGGACCGCGTCGGTAGTCTCACCGTCCACTCGCGCGAGCAGATTCTGCCAAGCAGCCACCCCCTCGTCGCTCTCGGCGTCGGAGAGGTCCGCAGCGATGTCCGGCAAGGCCTGCCGCGGCGAGATGTGGCCCGACCACGGCGCATCGGCCGGCCGGCCGCTGGAATGCGCAACCCGGAAGTCTTCGGTGCGCAGTACTACCGTCTCGCCTGGTTCCACCACATCCTGCGGGTTCACCGTGCCGCCGGTGTGGTCCAGGAATACTGCCGTGGCCGACTGCCGCGACATCTCCGGTCCCGGAACGAAGTTCCGCTCGAACACACCCATACCCGGGTCGCGGAACTCGATCCGCGGCACACCGTTCTCGACCCGCCGAACCAGCCACACGGTGTGGCCCAGGCTGCCGTGTTCGCCGGAACCCTCGTGCCCGGGAATGAATACCGCAACCGCGACACCGTTCCCACTGCCGGGCTTCTCCGCATCGAGCTTGGCCCCCAGAGACTCCAAACGCTCCGCGGCTTCGGCGATTCCACCGTCCAACGCCATGGACAGCTGCCCACCCAGCGCAGTTTCCAAGTCGCTGACCAGCGTGCCGGCCAGTTCCCCTGACTCGGGCAGCGGCCCGAACGGCCGCTCGTATTCGGCGGAGACATCCGTCAACAACATCGGACCGCACAGGTCCAGGCGGTGCAGCCAGGACCGGTCGTGGCGGGACGTCGAGTCGCTCGGAGCAGTCCATTCCGTGATCGCCGAGTGCGGCAGACCCGCGTAACGCCCACGCTGATACCAGAATTTGTGCTCGCGCAGCGTTGTCTGCACCCGGCGTGCAATGTCGGGATCTTCTTCGATCCCGTTGAGCACGCGCCGGAATGCGCTCTCCGGGACTTCGGCCGCCTCGATCAACCGGAAATGCGAAGACGGTTGTGGGGTGAAGGAACCGGAGACGAACTGATCCGCACTGAAGTGTGGCGGTACGAACCGATGCGCTACGAACTCCGGATCGATCGCGTTGAGCAGTTCGGTCGGCAGTGGATATCCCAACCACAACATCGACACCAATGCCCGCTGCGCGGGCTCTGTCGAAGTCGGACCCTTTCCGGACAGCAGCTTGCGTATCGCTGCCTTGGAGACATCGGACAACGCAGCGACATCGTCCAGCGTCGGCGGCTTGTCCACCTCCCAGTCCCCGAAATCCAGGAATCGTTCGGCCAACTCGACGAACCGGAGATTCTCCGGACTCTCGGGTTGGGTGTCGATCCTGGTCAACTCCCCCTCGACCCGGGCCCGGTCGACCAGGTCCACTCCCAATCCGAGCATCTGGGAAAGCTGCAGTCGCAGCGCGCGGACTTCTTCGACCCGGACTTCCCGTTCGATGAACGTGCCACGAACGAAGTGGTCACCCTCGAAGTGTCCGGGGATGAATCGGCGTGCCGCCAACCGCAGGTCGATGTCGCCCTGCAACGCTTCCGGGACCGGCAGACCCAACCACCACATCGCGACCGACACCTGCTGCCTGGCCTGTCCGGAGACCGGTCCGTCCTCGAACAGCACCCGGTGCACTGTCGCCCGGTTGACTCCTGCCACATCGCCCACTTCATCCAGCGTGGCCTTGCGGGTCAGTTCCTGGTCATCCAACTGCAGGTACCACTCGGTGAGCTGCACCAGCCGGGCCAACTCGGTTGGCCGCCCCGCTCGCTCGACCAGCTGTCGCAGCTGGGCCAACGGCTCACCCGGTCGGGGTATCCGGCTCGGGCGGCGTGCTTGGGACACGGCGAACAGCCGGGCCAGGTCCCTGTTCAGTTCGGGATCGACACCTATTCCACCCGCCACTGCTTGGCGGCCCATCCACATCCCGAGCTGCGAGATCCGCCCGGACCGGGCCACTCGTCGCCATTCGACGTCACTCGAATTCCGCAGCTGTGTCTCGACCGCAGCAGCCGCCCAGCGCACAGCACCTTGATTCAGCTGTTCGGGTTCGATACCGAGCAGATCGGCGAACTCGGTGAGCAAGGACCGCAGCTGCTCGAAAGGCAGCGATCCTTCCGGGATCGGATGGTGCGTCAAGTCCGACCAGGACTGTGTTTGCGGAAGATCGGAATCCTGCTCTGCAGTTCGCGACGCCAATGCGTCGTACAGCAGTTCCGGCACTTCTATCTGTAATTTCCGGATAGCGTCTCGCGGCATTCCCGCCGCAGCCCGGAACTCCGACTCGGGAAGTCCACCCAATCCCTGCAGATACACCAGTTCCGCCAGCCGACGATGCCGCTCGGTCGGCAATGCCGCGATCGCATCCAGCAGCGCGGTGAGATCACCGGCCAGCACGTTTCGCAACGACACCGGGAGCCGGTCTTCGACTGCCGCTTCCAATTCTGCATACTGCGACACGTCCAGCGCGGAAAGATCGTCCACTCCCGGCCGGAACACAGGGCCACGAGTCAGCCAGGCCTCCAGCACTTCCGGGATGAAACCGCGAAGCTTTCTGACCCTATTGAATTCGGCACCGATCATATGCGCCAGTTCCGGAGCCGGAAGTTTTTGTTCGTGGAAGTATTCGACCTCGGCGAACGTTCTGCGCTCTTGCGTGCTCAGCAATTCGACGGCGTTGATGAACGCGTGCAGATCGCCGGCGATCGCCTCGCGCAGCGGCTCCGGCACGTTCCCCTCGACCACTGCAAGCATATTCAGGAATGCGGGTGAGCCGACGGGTGGAACCTCATCCACCCCCAACCGGAACCCCTGACCCCGCGTCAGCAGCGCAGCCAATACCGCGGGCACAGTCTGACGGAAACCATGAACCACGCTGCTCTCGATACCCACGAGTCGGGCCAGCTCGGCGTCGGGCAACACGTTCCCGCCGTGGAAGTACTCGTACTCGGCGAAAATTCTGCGCTCTTCGGTTCCCAGCGATTCGATGGCATCGATCAATGCGTTCAGGTCACCGGCCATCGCACCCCGAACGGACACCGGCAACCGCTCTTCCACGACCGCCACCAGATCCGCATACTCCGACGAACCCGCCATCGGAACCTCGTCCACCCCCAACCGGAACACCGGGCCACGCGAGAGCCACGCCGTCAATGCCCGTGGAACGTATCTGCGCAGGTTATTGACCGTGTGCATGCCGAGGCCCATGAGCCGGGCCAGCTCCACACTTCCCAGCTCGTGTCCACCGTGGACGTACTCCATGGCCGCGAAGAGGCGGCGCTGCTCAGTGCTCAGCGATTCGATGGCCGCGATGAACGCGTTCAGATCACCAGCCATCGCATCCCGTACCGACTCCGGCATGTTCTCCTGCACCGCAGCCACCAGATCCGCATACTCCGCCGAACCCGCCGCCGGAACCTCATCCACTCCCAACCGGAACACCGAATCCCGCGTCAACAACGCATACAACGCCGCAGGCACGATCTGGCGCATGGTTCTGACGGTCCAAATTTCGACCCCCATGAGCCGGGCCATCTCCGGGGTCGGGAGGGCTTGTCCGCCGTGGAAGTATTCGAGCTCGGCGAAACTCCTGCGCAGCGGTGTCCCGAGCGATTCGATCGCTGCGATGAACGCGTTCAGATCACCAGCCATCGCATCCCGCACCGACTCCGGCACACTCTGCTGCACCGCAGCCACCAAATCCGCATACTCCGCCGAACCCGCCGCCGGAACCTCATCCACCCCCAACCGGAACACCGAATCCCGCGTCAACAACGCATGCAGCGCCGCAGGCACGCTCTGGCGAAGCCGGCCGACCGACTGCCACTCCGAGCCGATGAACCGAGCCAATGCCTGGGCGTCCAAAGCGTGCCCACCGCGCAGGTATTCCCACTCGGCGAACAATTTCCGCTCGTCCGTGCCGAGCGATTCGATGGCAGCGACAAACGCATTCAGGTCGCCAGCCATCGCATCCCGCAACGACTTCGGCAATATCCGTTGAACCGACTTCACCAGCTTCGCATATTCCGGCGACCCCACCGCCGGAATCTCATCCTCCCCCAGTCGCAACAGAGAATTCCGGGTCAGCAACGATGCCAGACTCCGCGGAACGGTATCGCTGAGATGCTTGGCCGAATTGTATTCGATGCCCAGCGCACGGGCCTTGTCCGCGAGTGGCAACACCCGACCACCGTGCAGATACTCGAACTCGGCGAATTTTCTTCGCCGTCCAGTACCCAGCGAATCGATAGCCACGACCAATTTATTCAGATCACCGGCAATCGCGTGACGCACAAATTTCGGCAGCCTGCGCTCGACCGCCGTGAGCAACTCGGCATATTCCGGCGTACCGGCCGGGGGTAGCGTGTCCACCCCCAGTCGCAGCATGGGGGTTCCGGGTTCGTAATTCGACTCCGGCAGAGCCAAGTCCGCGGTAACGTTGCCGATCAGCCGGTTCACGATTCGGTTCTCGTAGTTCGCGACTTCTTCTTCCGACAAATCGGAAAGCAGCTCGTTCTCCGCTACTTCGGCACGGCCCTTACCGAGCCAGAACCGGTTCGACAGCCATTCCTGATGCGCGGTGGTCATCGCGTCGAACTGCCGCTGCAACACGGCACTGCCCGTCCGTTCCAGGACTTGGTAGGCGGGGTCCGACTGCGGGATCTCACGCTCGCGCAAAGCAGCTAGCATTCCGGCGCGGATGCGCTCGAACTTGACGCGCTCCGCTATGCGGCGAGCCTCCTCACGCAGCCACTGCCTGACATCCATCCCCGCCGGGACCGGCCACCGCTCTTGTTCGGCGTACTCGAACAGCTCGATGTTGATCTGCTGCACCAAGGGAATCAGCCGGCGATCCGGTCGCGCACCCGCCAATTCGAGGAAGATCATTCCCCCGAATCGGTCCCGCAACCTGGCGAACGCCGCTGGGTCACGGTTTCTGGCCGCCGCCAAGTCAGCTTCCACCGCAGGCGGATTCGGCTGCCGCCCGATGTTGACCCGCCGCCCTTCGCCCAGCGGGTTCGCGGTGGTTTCGTTGTATTCGACGACCGCGGTGCCGTCGGCGCCGCGGAAGGCGGCGTAAGTGCGCAGGACGCCTTCCATCTCCTGACCGCGGACGGTCTCACGGATCTCGATGGTGTTCGGGCGGTGCCGGGTGTGGCGTCCGGGCGGTTGTGGTTTGCGGTCGCGGACTTTCACCTTGCCATCGGTGTCGACGAAGCGGATGTGAGTGTGCGCGCCGACAGCGTCCGGCTTGTGCGGGTCGAAGTGGGCGTGTTCGTCGACCACGAAGGCCCAGGCGCCGATACCCATCGCACGTAGTTCGTCGTCGATCTTGTCGTGCGCTGTCGATTCGTCGTCGGTGACGAATTCTGTTTCCGACCAACCGAGTTGAATCAGTTTCGCGTATTCCTGCGGGGTGCGACCGGAGGTGCCGACCTCCGTCGGCACGGGCAGTTCCAGGTCTCGCCACTGCTCGCGTTGAGCGTGCGCGGTGTCGGTGGTGCAGTTGGCGTCCTCGCCTTCGAGCAGCTGATCCAGCAGCGCCTGGAACTCGGTGTCCGGCATCTGGTACCCGGTCGCGCCGTCGCCGGCTTCCACGGTGGTCGGCGCCCAGGTGACGGTGATGTCGTTCGACAGCACGCCCGCCCGGTTCCAGGCGGTGCCGTGGACGCCCCAACCGGTCGAGAACGCGTCCACTTCGACTGCGGCCATCGGCAGGCCCAGCGATACCGTCCGATATTGGCGCTGCACCGCCAGCATGTCTTCCAGGTCGGCGAGCAGTGCGTCGGCCGCCGTGGCTTCCGGGTCGCTTGCCGCGAGCAGTCCGATTGCCGTGTCCGGGTCATCCGATGCGTAGTAGGCAATCGACGCTCCGGTCCCGCTCAGATCGAAACTCTCTGCGGTGTAGTCGATTCCCCGGTTCGGGTGTCGATTCGACAGCCAACCCGCGACCGTGGTCCGGATCCGGCTCGCCTTGTCCACGTCGTTGAACGCGATAATCAGCCGCCCCCGCCGGCCCTCATCCGTCGACCCGAACGCCAGCAGATGCACCGGGGGGTGGCCGGGCAGGGTGGTGGCTTTCGCTTCGGCGTGCTGCAACACGTAGTACCACTTTTGCAGCCGCGCCAGTTCGGCCTGCTCGTCGATGCCGAGGTAGCCGCCGTACCACTGCTGCTGCTGCAGCTCGTCGATGCGCTGGGTCAGCAGCATCCGGTTGGCGCGATCGCGCCACCGTGCCGGGGCACCGGGCTGTTGGCCGAGCTTGTCCGGCGCACCTTCGGTAAGCAGCCAGCGCTGCTCACGGCTGAGCGTGCGCCAGTTGGATTCGAAGGTGTCCGCGTCGATCTTCGTCGCAGTGCCGAACAGGCTGAGCCACAACGTTTCTGCCCGCACCTTGACCGCATCCAGGTTTGTGGGCAGCAGCGCCAGCACCTGTCGGAGGGGCTCCTGGTCACCGAAGAGGAGCACACCGGAGCGGATATCCGGCAGTCGCACCCCATCCGACTCTTCGCGCCCATCCGCAAGGTGCTGTTCCAGCCGGCCTGCGACCCTCGAGTCGGGGGTGAACTGGAGCCGGTGTAACTCCACCCGGTTGTCGGCCAGTGCCGGGACCAGCAGTTCCCGGTCGGCGTCTTCCCGGGTCACCACCCGGATCCGCAGCTCGGGGCGGGCCATGGCCAGACTTGTCAGGTCGTGGGCCAACTGCCGCGGGTCGGCGCCCTGCCACAACAGGTTCGTCTGCTGTTCGTGCATCAAACCTTCGTCGACGAGGTGGCGGTACACCTCGTGCAGTCCGGTCCGCAGCGCTTCCGGGGTCGGTTCGGTCGCGGTGACGAACACCGTGATCTCTTGGGCGTTTTCCACCCGGCCGGACGCCACGAACGATCGAGCCCGCGGTCCCTGCTGCACCGGCAGCGCCAACGGCATGATCTCCGGCAAGGAAGAGTCCCGTCGCTCCCCCATGCGGCGACGGGCGCGATCCAATTCGGCGGCGAAAGCCCGCAGGCGAGCGGCTTCCACCGGATCGATCGCCGGATTGTGCAGCCGTGCCGCCACCGTGTGCATCACCGCGAGGGCCCGCTCCGGTCCGGCCAGTCCATCCAGGTTCGCCACGAAATCGGGCACCCCGACGCAGAGCAGTCCCCGGTCGCGCGCCGTATGGCGCTGCCACAACTGGAGCGCGGTAACTGGGTCAAGATCCGGTGCGAACTTACCGCGCAATGCCTCGGTCTGTTGTTGCCATTGTGGATCCAACGGTTCGAACCCGTTCGGGGCGAACATCTCCGGCACGGAGTTTTGCCGGTCGGGCACCTCGAACATGTCCACCACGGCATCCCCGAGCCGGTCGGCCACGAACTCGACCACTGCGAAACCGTCGCCGCTGCCGACGAGTTCGATCTGCGGCGGGGTGCCGCTGCTCGAACGGGTGACAAGCAGGTCGTTCAACTCCTGCACCAGCACGTCCGCATCGGCTGCGTCGAGGTCGAGCTGGTGCGGCGCCCGCCCGCGCGGGGACTGATCCGAATCGCTGCGCAGCATGACGAGCACCGCGACCGAGCCGTTGCGGATCCGGTTGGCGTCGACCAGGTCGATGATCTTGTCCGGCTGCTCCAGCAACAGTGCCAGGTCGGTTTCGGTTTCGGCGACATACCCGAGCACGGTGTCCGCCTCGGCCGCATTGCCGAACTCGAACACCATCCGACCCCGGTCACCCGCCCGGTCGTCCCGGTCGAATCTCAGCAGCCGGACCAGCCCGACGCCTTGGTCGCCGGTCCGCAGGCCGATCTGATTCCAGACCCGTTCCACCGCTTGCAGTTCGGCTTTCCGTGGTGAATCCATGTCCGCAGCAGGACTATTCAGCTCACGGTCCAGCGCGGCGAGGTTTTCCCTGTGTCGGCGGTCGGGATCCCGGCGCACCTCGGCCCGCATCACCGCCAGTTCGCCGGGTTGCCCGGGAACGCTATCGGTATCGGTGAACTCCTGGGCCATCAGTGCGTGGAAGGCCGCGTCCGTTGCGGCGCGCTCGGACTCCGCCGTATTCGGCTCCCAGACGAACTCGGCACCGGACTCCCTCAGCACTGCCGTGTCCAATGCCCGTTGCACGAACCCGTCCATGCCGGGGTCGGTGACGATGCGGATCCTGGTGCCGGGTTCCCGCATCCGGTTCAGGTCGGCAGCCAGCTGCTCCGCCCCCTCTCCCTGCCAGACTGCGAACGCCTGCCCGTCGACTCCACCGTCGGCGAGCCGGGTTTCGAACTCGGCGAACGCCTGGTCCACACCGGTGCGTAGCAACCCTGGGGTCGGTTCGCCCGCGGTGACGTAGACGGTGATCTCTGTCCGATATCCCGGGTCTCCGAACAGCACCAGGGACCGGTGGTCGTCTCCGGTCGGCACCGCCAGCGCGCGGACCACCATCGGCATGTCGAGCGGATCGGCGTCCCACACATCTTCGATCTGTCGAGCCAGCCGGAACATTTCCGCAACGAAGGCCCGCACCCGCGGCAGATCCGCCTCTGGATCCTGCAGCAGAGCGGCCAGCCAGAAGCTCACAGCCTCGGCGCGGCCGGTTTCGCTGATGCTGTCCAGCTCGGCGAGCACGTCGCCGGCGTACTGCACCAACAGCTCTTGCTCGGCATACGACAGCCGCTGCCAGATCCTGACGATATCGATCGCCGCGAGATCCCGCGCTGCGAACAGCGCGCGCAGCCGAGCCAGCTTCTCGTCTTGCCCTTCCTCCAGCGGAACATGTTCCGGGACTGTGAAGAACGGCTGAGCGTAGGGGTCCTCGGGTTCTTCCTGCACGACAGCGATCCGGTTACCCAGCTCGGCGCGGACGGCGCGGACAACCTCGACCCCGTCACCGATGCCGACCAGCTCCATCCTGACCGCCGGACGAGCCTCCTGGATCCCGGTGAGTTCTGTGATCAAAGCCTGGGCATCGCCGGCCACCAGATCGACGGTGTGGTCGGCGCGCGGGTGTGCGGCGCTGTCCGGGGCATGCCGGTAGACGATGAGGACCGATACCGTGCCTTCTCCGGTGAGAGATTCGAATCCGGCGAACTCGGCAGCCGTGCGCAGTACAGCATAGATCTGCTCCGGCCGGTGCACGGTGTCGACTACGTAACCGATCACCCGGTCCGCCGTGGCCGGGTCCGCGCCGACCTGGAAGATCACTCGTCCGTGGGCATCCGGGGCTCGGTGGACGCGGAGGAACTCGCTGGAATTGTCGAAGTCCACCAACCGGACCGGAGCGACACCGGCACGCTCGGCGGCGTGGTCCAGGCTGCCGGTGGCGGCCGCGACATCTTCCAGCTCGGATTCCCTGGTCGGGTTCGGGGCGTTGTCCAACAGCATCGCCAAATCCGCGCGGTTGCGAGCGTCTGGCCCGTTGTAATGCTGGTCGTCACGGGGCATGTTCCCCAGGAAGCCTTCCGGTGCGGCACCGTCGGCCACAAGGCGTTCGTTTTTCACGAACGGAATCGCCGCATCCCCCTCGGCGTCGACGACGATGCCGCGAATCCGCAGGATGCGCAGGTCCCGCATGCCCTGCAACCATTGCCGCACGTCCTCGGCGCCGCGGTGGGTGTGCTTCACGCCGTCGACATATTCGTGCACGGTCAGCACGCCATCGTTGTTTTCCACCTCGATCATGTGCTCGCCTGCGCGGCCGTTGTGGTGCCAGCGCAGCGCGGCCGCGATCGCACCGCCGTGTCGTTTCACCTGCCGGACAATGGCCTCCAGCGACGCGGGCAGTTCCTGCCAGTCGGCATCGGCGACTTCGGCGACGTCGGACTGCAGCGCCCCGGCCAGCCCCGGTGCCACGGAGAGCCTCGGCCATCCCTGCGGCAGCTTGCCGTGCCGCTGCCGGAACTCCACCAGGTCGTTGACCGCCTGCGCACACTGGTTGTGCACCTCGCCCGCAAGCCCGGGGATCGTTGCGGCCCGACTGTCCCCGCCGGTAGCCCCCGTTTCCGGCAGAGCGGTCGCCGGCACCGCCTCGAATTGCGCGGTGATGTCGTCCAGCACGGCGTGCACCCGCACGTCGTCGCCATTGCGGGCGTGCGTGTCCAGGGCCTGTGCCTGAGCCAGCAGCCACCGGTAGCGGCTGTCGATCTGGGCGAAGGTCTCGATCGCCGCGGTCCGCCGGTACTGGGCGCGGTAGCGCTCCGCTGTCCGGCGCAGGCTGTCGGTCGGCGGAAGTTGTTCGACCCGTGCCATGATCGCGGCGACGGTCATCGCAGCCGCGGTCAACTCGTCGGAGGTTCCCCGGAACCGGGCGGTGAACTCATCTGCCAACTCCCGGAACAGCCTGCCGCGTTCGGTGCGCGCCCGGCGCAGCGCCCGCGGCTGTGCGAGCTGATCGGGTTCGCCGAATTCGGCGAGATCACGCTGCGCGTTGCGCAGTTCGCGCAGGGTTCGGTCCAGCGCGTCGGTCAGGGTGGTGACCGCGGGCAGGTTCGCCTGACGTTGCAGGAAGGCGATTTCCGCATCCATGACTTCCCACTGCGACAGCAGCTGCACCAGTTCGGCGATCCGGGCCAGGACCCGCTCGGCGTTCGGCCGCCCGACCACGTCTGCCGCGATAACCGACAGCAGATACGAGATCCGTTGCGGGTCGGCATCGTCCAGGTGCAGCCGCAGGCTCCGCAACCGGCTCGGGTTCTCCCGGAAGACTCGCTGCGCCAGGTCTTCGACCGCTTCCAGCAACGCCGCTGCCTGAGCGTGGCGACGGGCGTAGACCGACACCAGCTCCCGGGCCGCGTCCGGTTGCGACCGGTTCCAGTGCTCCGGTCCACGCTCGCCGGACAGGTGCCGCTCCAGCCCGAGGATCCGGGTGTTCACCTCCGCCAGCCGAGTCGCCCGCTCGAACAGGCCCAGCAGCGTGCTCTGGTCTACTGCGCCGCCCGCCTGGTCCGACAACCGCTGCAGCGTGACCGGCAACCGGTCGAACGCCAATTCCGCCGTGTCGAACTCACCCAGCGCTTCGTCGATCCTCAGTTCGACGGCCAGTGCCGCGACAGCGGTGCGCAGTTCCGCGCGGCTGCGGTGCAATTCGGCGAGCGTGTGCCGGATCTCCCGGTCCGGATTCGCGAACGAGGGCTGGTCGTTGCGGTCGGTCATCGAGTCGATCTCGGCGCCGACCCCGGTATCGGGGTCCTGCTCGCCCTGCAGCTGCCGGCGCAATCCGCTGTCCGGAACCTGGAAATCGGTGATGTCGGCGGGCCGGTCTTCGCGCAATCGCAGCTCCAGCTGACTGCCGAGATCGGTGGTCAGCGCCCGGTCGATGCGGGCGAGTTGTTCGGTCGCGGTGTCGACCGCGAAGGAAGCCTCGAGTACCCGCTGCCAGCGGCTGAAATCCTCATTCAGCTCGAAGAATTCCCGGTTCCCGAACAGGTGCGGCCCACCCAGTTCCAGAGCCCGCCCCGGGGTCAGGTCCACGATCGACACGCCGGCCTCGGCCAAGACCTCGCCGAGCGTCGCCGCCACCGCGGCCCGGATCTGCTCGAACGCCGCACCAGCTTTCGCGGTGCGACCGGCTTCCACGGCAACCCACGGAGCTTCCGTCGCCATCCCGGATTCGATGATGGCGCGGGTGGCGGTGTCGTGGTTGCCCTGCACTCGCACCCGCTCGCCGGCAATGGTGTCGAACCTGGCGGCCAGCTCCTGCAGGGCGGTCAGACGTAGAGTCAGCTGCTGCAGTCGCTGCGCGAGTTCGGCAGCGGCGGCGTCCTGCCCTAACCCACGCTGCAGCAACTCCAGCTCGCGTATGACCTCTATCCGCGCCTGGGTCTGGCTCAGCGCGGCTTCCAGACTGCCGATGCTGGTCAGCCGGCGCACCACCTCGACCAGCTCCGGCAGGATCTCCAGACTCTCATCCAGCATCTGCAGCTCACGGACGGCATCGACCCGGGCAGGCAGATCGCCGTGGCGCCGCAACCGGTCGGCCAGCCGCACAACCTCGTCCGGCGTCAGCTGCTCGGCCCGAATACCAAACAGCCGTGCCAGATCCCGTGCCCGCTGCGGACGGCGCCGGACCATAGCGTTCAGGTCTTCGGTGATCTGCTGCGCACCGGCGTAGAACCGGCCGGACAGTTGCGAACGGGCCCGCAACTCGGTGTAGCGCTGGGCATAGTCGATCGCCAGCTCGGTCAGCCCGGTGCCCACCCCGACCACCGGATCGTTGCTGATGTCGCTACGCGCACCCAACGCGGTCAGGGTCCGCAGCACCCGATCCAGGCGGTTGTCGAATCGGGCGTAGTTACGCTCCAGGTTCAGGCGTACCGCCGCGGCGGTCAACTCGTCTTCTTCGGTGCGCTGCAACAACATCTCGTCGTTGTTGATCTCTGCGGCCGCGCGGCGCAGTTGATCCAATTCTCGCCGCAGACGATCCAAGTCGCCCTCGGCCACCAAACCATGATCAGCACGTTCCTGCACCTGGTATAGCGCCCGCTGCAGCCATTCCAGCTCCGGCAGGCGCGCAGATCTGGCCACGTGATCGTTCCGCGCCTCCGAGGACGGATCGTCGAGCAGCGACATCAGCAGGTCGTCGAAGCCCCCACGGAAACCCGTCACGCCGGCGCGGCGCAGCATGTCCATATCGGTACCGAGCCAATGCTGCACCAACGGCTGCGTCGGCTCGACCGAAGCTGCCTGCTCGGCAATCGGGTGCCGCCCCAGCCGCGGCACACCCGTTGTGGGAACGCCTTGTGGGGCCTGCGGTGTCGGCGCCGCAGCGTCCGATACCCGGCGTGTGGGCGCCGCATCGGGCGCCCGCACCGCATCGACACCGTTGCCCAGCAATCGGTCCGCAGCGGCTGCCCAGACCTCGCGGCCGTCGCCGTGCGCCACGACCTCCACGGTGACCGAGCCGGTGCGCACCGCATCGTCGGCACTGACCCGGCGCACCAGACCATCGGCCGCCGCGGCGATCCCGGGGGCAGCATCCCCATAGCGCAATGTCACATGTGTCGAGGTCGGACGCTCGGACCCATGCTCGGCAAGCGCGAACTCGGCGACTTCCTTCGCCGCGGCAGGCAAGTCCGCAGCATCGTCCAGTCGCCCGGGAAGCAGCCGGATCTCGTGCTGCGCGAACAGCTGCCGGTCCCCGACCAGCAGCACCATTTCACCCGGCGTGGTGCTGTCCTTTTCCGGGTACGACAGCAGGAACACCGGAACACCGGTGCGAATCGCTGCGTCCCTGGCTGCTGTCCAAGCCTCCCGGATCGCGGCCAGCTCCTGGTAACGGGCCTTGTCGTCGTCGTTCAGCTCGGCTGCCCGCAGCGACAGCTCGTCGTATTCCCGTTCCAACCGGTTCCGGTTGTGCTGATCCAGCCAGGCACTGGGCACGGTGTCCAGCGCGGCGAAGCGCCGCGGGTACTCGTCCCGGAACGCGATGCGCTCGGCATCGGTCATCCGCTGCCAGAACGTAGTGGCCAGCAGCGCTTTCTCCCGCACCTCGGCAGGCGGGGCGTCGCGGGAAACGACCAGCTGTCCCACATCCAGCAGCCCGACCTTTTCCAGCGCAGCATCCACCAGCCTGCGCCGCTCGGCCGACTTTCCGGGATCCGGTGGCGGAGCACCGGACACCGGCACCGCGGGCATGTCGCGCACCGGCTCGCCCGGCGAATCGCCCGGCTCCAGCGCGTGTTCGGGGGTCGGCGGCTTGCCGGCTTCGAAGACGATGCCGTGGAACTGACCGACCGGCTTGTCCCACTTGGTGAACGGCTTGTCGACAATCTCGCTGCCCTTGCGTTCATGCACCCACACAGTGCCATCCGGCCTGCGGTACAGCACAAACGCGTGTGCTCCGGACGGGCCGTGGGTGACCGTGCCGAACACGATCTCACCGCGGGCGGCTCGCCTGCGCATCGAGTCCAGGTCGGTGAAGCCGCCCTCGTGCCACTTTGCCTTCAGCCGGTGTGCGATGTCGGTCGGCCACATACCGCCCGTCCGGATCGCGGTGTCCGACAAAGACGGCAGCTCGATGTCCTGCACCCCCAGAACTGTGGACATGAACCACATCGAGTCGGCGGCGCAGAGCTTCGGGACGTCGTCGAATTGGTGTGCGTTCTGCGCCTCGTTCGGCTGTCCCCAACTCGAGACACCGTCGGATGCCGGAGCGGACGACGGTCCACCCAGCGGCATCCGGCCGTCGGTGGGCCCGGTCCGTGGCATCCGACCGACACCGTCGGTGGGAGCCGGCTGCGCCTGCGCCGGTGGGGCATCGTCGAGCGGAAGCCGAACGGCCCGGCGCAGTTCGGCGTCGATGCGCAGGTCGAGCTGTGCTGCGGCGGCGAAGCCCCCCGCGTCCACCGCCTCGTTGCGCTGCTCGATCAATTCGTCCAGGAGTCGGTTCTGCTCAACCAGCGCCCGGAACTGCGCACGCAGCCGGTCGTGGTACTCGACAAACCTGACCATGAGATACAGCCGTTCCCGCCGCCAGTGCGGGTCGATGCGGGGCGGGGTCTCGACGGTCAACCGCTCGTGCAGCTGGGCGAGGGTGTCCTCGCCCCAGCGCAAATATTCCGCGTCTTCGTGCGAGTCTCGGACCAGTCGCGTCCGCTGGGCGACAAAATGTTTCTTGGCCTCCACCAACCGGCGTTGCCCGGCCGCCAGTTGATCGCCCAGCTTCTTGATCCGTTCGGTCCGAACGAATGCGACCCGGTATTCGGTGACATGTCGAAGGAAGGCATTCAGCCTGCGCAATTCCCGCACCTGCTGCCGGGCTTGCGGTCCGTGCCCGCGGCGCCGCAGTTCGTTGATCAGCTGCGCATGTTCGGCTTCCACCCGGCTCGGGGGTAGCGCGTCGCGGTCCAGGCCCAACCAGACCGTGAGCTGTTCGGTGATGTCATCGCGGTGCCGCTGCCAGGTCTCGAACTCGTGCCTGGTCAGGTTGCGCGGGTTCAGCTGCGGTTGGAACGTGTGCGGGAAATCCCGTTGCGCCGCTGCCGCACTCGACTCGGTGAGCAGTCCGCGCACATTCTCCCCGAGTTGGACCCGCTGTCCGGCGCGCTGTTTCCGAGCCTGATCGGCCAGCTCGGCCAACCGGCTCTCGAAAAGGCTGCGCAAGGTCAGCCTGGTGGCTTCCCGCGCATGTTCCCGCTCGGCGATGGCCAACAGTCGCTGCAGCTGCTCGGCCCGCTGCCGAGCCTGCGGGTCCTCGCTGAAGATCAGCTCCACCTCGAGCTGCTGCTCCCACTCGGCCACCAGGTGACGGCTCAGATCCAGCGCACCCGGATCCTGGCCGTTGGCACGCAGCAGCTCCGCCTCACCGGGTTCCAGTGTGCCGACGGCCCATTCGGCATCACCGAGTTTCGCTGCCAGACCGGCCAGGTCTTTGGTGTTCCAGGCCAGCAGGTCGAAGTCGGCGTCGGCGTCCAGGCCCTCGTCCGCGCGTTGCTCGGCTTTGCGCAGCCCCTCGTCCACCGCGAGATAATTCTCGATCCGGGTCTCGTGTCGAACGAGGTCGGCAACGTATCCGGTCATGTCCATGTAGCGCCGGAACTGCAAACGTGCCTTGCGCAGTTCCGGTGTTTCCGACTCTCGATCGGCACGCTCACGCAGGTCACGCAATTCTTGTTCCGCGAGCAACCGATCGGTCAACATCGCGGACAGCCGCTTCGTCTCTGCCTGCAACTCCCGGGCTTCGGCGTTCGCAGCAAGCCGTTCCGTGGCCAGGAGCCTGGCGAGATCGTTACGGGCATCGTCGTAGAGCCGCTGAAGTTCCTCGCGTCCAGGGCCCGGCAACAACAGTCCGTACCAGTCCGACCGCCCGTCGAGCAGCATCTCCACGCGCAGCCAGACCAGAAACTGCGCGCGGCTGCGTGCCGAATGCACGGCCATCCGCAGCAGATTTTCCGCGAACGCGGGTTCGGGCTGATTCAGTGTGCGCTGCGTATAGACGTCGAGGACCGGGAGGTCCCGCACGAGGTCCTTGCTCGCGATCTTCCAGGACACTTCGGCCTGCATGGCCGTCACCGCCTGGGCTTCGAAAACCGGGGTGAGTGTGTCGATCACCTGTCGCAGGCTGGCGCCACGGCAGATCAGCGAGGCCAAACGCGGCGGCACCTCGGCTCCGCCGCGGTTCAGTTGTGACCGCCTCTGCTGGTATGCGTCGGCCGACTGCTGCAGTGCCCAATCCGGCACCGCACTGTCGTCGGTGAGCACCACGTAGACCTCGAGATGGGTGGCATTGTCGACATCACCGATGCCGACCAGCGCACCGTCCTGGTGCAATATCACTGCTTCCGGTGCACCCGGCAACCGCGCGGCGGTGCGCTGCAACCCGCGCAAGGCGCGATCGATACCGTTGCGCCTGTTCAGCCGCTCCGCGGTTTCCGGTTGCACCACACCGTCGGCCCTGCGCTCCATATCTGCCTGCATGGAAACCAGCAGCTGCTCGGCGAGATGCCCGGGCAGCGCGGCGAGCTGCCGGGCCCGCATCGGCACACCCGACAAATTCGCGATCAGCTGTGGATGGGCCTGAGCGACCAACGCCAGATCCTGGGAACTGAAGCCCTCCTTCAAGACCGACAACAGCTGCCAGGCACTGGCTTCGGTTCCCAATGCCCGCAACTTCGCCGCCAGCTCGTCGGCCATCGTCATCTGTCCCGGGGTGAGCGGTCGGATCTCTGCCCCCGGATCCCACGCCGGGGCATCGACTTCGCTGACCTCCTCAGCCACATCGGTCCGTCGGACAGCCTCGGTGACAACATGGCTGCCACTGCCGCGACCGGCCAGCAGCACCGTCCGCCCGCGTCCGTCGTTGCGGGTTTCGAAGGCAGCATTCGTCAAGGCCACGTGCTGGGCCAGGTGCTCTGCGTCCTGCCGTTCCCGGGTGTCCAAAACGTCCACCCACCGGTCCCCCGGGGACTCCTCGGTGGCGAAGTCGTAGTCAACGGTCACCACTATCGCCACCGAACCCGACAACTCTTGCTGCTTCTGCCGCAGATACGCGACAGCCTCGGCCGTGGTCTGCCCGACCTTCGAATAGTCGGACACCGAGCCCGCCTGATAGTGGATCATGTTCTCGGCGTTCTCGACATCGCCGACCGCCATGCGGATCTGGTACCGCCCGCCGACTGTGACCGGGTTCCCAGCCCGATTCTCGTCCGGCAGGTGCTCACCCGACAACAACCGCACCCGCAGCTCGGGCACCCTGCTCTCGGTGGTTTCCACCACCTGCGCGGTGAACGCGCCGGCGACCCCCAACTGCCGCACCAGTTGTTTCTGTTCCTCGGAACGGTCCGCCTCGGGAACCGCCCGCGCCCGGTCCAGCCGCCGCTGCCGGTTCCGCTCGACTCCGGGGTGCAGCACGTCCACCGGTAGAGCACCGACGGCAAACCGCAGCGCCGGATGCCACCGCAGCAATTCGTCTCGTCGTCCGGCGTCATTCGCGGCCTGCCACAGCTCGGCGACGATATGGCCGACCTTGCGGGCATCCTCGACACTGTTCGCCTCCCGACGAGGGTCGAACCCGGTGATCAGGTCCTCCACCGAGGAGTACCCGGTGCCGTGCAGCGCCTCCTGCACGATCGGGAGCAGTTCGACCGATCCCGGGGCGAGCTCGAACAGCGCCATCCGACCGGTGTTCGTCTGCTGGACCGCAGACCGGAACCAGCGGTTGTTCCCCGGCGCGTGCACCGGAGTGGGGACCAGCGCACTGCTGTTGTCCGACAGGGTTATCCGCACCCGCCCCGGTCCGGCTTGCAGGGTCACCCGAAGATCACCGCCGCCGCTGTGACGCATATCGGTGCGGACATTCTCGAACTCGCGCAGCACGCGACGGATCCGCCACACCGACCAGCCGGGCATCTGCTGGCCCAGCCAGCTCGCTATCTCACTGCGAGTGCGCATATTGTCGACCTCGGTGCTGCCCACCCGGAACGTCACCTCGCGCTCGTGAGCCGCGTCGAATTCCCCCCGCCGCCAGGTGTCGGGTATCACCAGCCGCCGTGTGGGCGCGGTGGTCTGCGGTGCCCAGCCGCTATCCGATCGGGCCAGCCAGGTGCCGATCCGCTCATGCAACCGCTGCATCACCGGCAGCATGTGCGGACTGTCGGCACCCGCTCCGACTCGTCGGTAGCTCGCGGTGATCTTCCCGTCGTACTCGCTCAGCTCCACCACGACCCGGGTTGTGCTTCCCTCGGGCAGCCGCAGCGTCAACCCGACCGCCAGGCCGGTGTCGGTGGTATACACCCGGTCCACGCTCACCTGGAACCGGATTCCGTCCACCTCGTCGGCCCCCGCGAACACCCTTTCCGCGATCGCGCCCCGCCATCGCCACACCGCATGCGGATTCAGATCCTCGGTGGCGACCCCGTCGTTTCGCCAGATAGCGCCCTGCCCATCCCACACCGGCGTTCCGGCGACGCGGACATCCTGGTAGTCCAGGCCTTGCACCGCCAACGATTCGGCATCGTCGGTCACCGGATGTTCGGCCTGCCCAGGACGGCCGTTCACGCCGGGTTTCAGCCACATGCCCTCAACCCGGGCAATTCCCTTGGGTGCTCGGGTTTTCAGCCATTCATCGAAGTCGATGTCTTCGCCGTATTCGTGGACCACCACCTTGTCCCCAACCAGCTTCACGCCGATCGCGTGCCCGCCGACCTGGTCGGGGTTGGTGATCCCTTCGAAGAACAGCACCGCGATCACCGCGCCGCCGTTGTCCTTCACGAACCTGCGCAGCTTCTTCAGGTTGCCGAAACCGGGGATGTGCCAGCCCGCCTTGGTCACCCCCTGCACCCGCCGGCCGCTCACCCCGTTCTCGGGGGCGATGACATCTTCCCCGGTTTCCGGGTCTTGCACAGTGTCCGGTATCGGCCCACCCACACGCGCCCAGGAGTCCCGCGTGACGTCCATGAGGCATTGGCCGGGACGAGTGTGCGCCGGACCGACGCCGTGCAGGTGCATGTCCATGTCTGCGCCCGGGCCGGTGACTCGCTTCGGCGAAGCGTCCAAGTCGTGCAGTGCCGCGGTCAACCCATCGGACAGTTCCTGGTCGATGCGCGCCAACTGCTGTTCGCGCCGGACCGATTCACGGTCCGGGACGCGCAGACCGGCCAGCCTCTCACGTTCGGCAGCCAGCGTCTCCAACCGGGCGGCAGCGCGTTCCAGCCGGTCGACCCGCAGCTGATGGCGGCGGCCCTCGGCGACCAACTCGCCCAACTCGCGCAGCGCGAGCCTGCGGTCAGACCATTCTGTGGCCATCCAGCCGGGCCGGCGACCCTCGGAATACAACTGCTGCAGTTGGGCCTGCAGCTCGGCTAGATCGTCCGAGAACCGGATGTCCCTTTCCCGGTAGAGCTCCGCCAACGATTGCTGTCGATCCGCAATCGTCTCCCGCACCGCAGCCAGCCGGGCGCGCGTCGAGCGGTACTGCGTTTGCAACGACTCGATGGCGGTAGCGCGGTTCGCCGCGGCAAGAAAGCCCTCGACGCGCCCGATCGCCGACTCCAGCTCTGCCCCACCCTGTTTGCCGCGCAGCTTGCGCAACCGCTTCAGCTCGCCCGGCCCCAGCGTCTCCGGGGAGATCTGGAAGGCCAAACCGATACCCAACGCCGGGTCCTGCCTGCTCAGGACCGTGCGCAACCTCCGCTGCTCGGCCCAGGCCTGAAGTCCCATCCGGTGCAGTCCGTTACCACCCAACTGCGGGCCGGCGGGCATCCGCTCAGCCCGGTTGAGCGGATGCCTTTCGAATTCCTCCGTCGCGTCGAGCAGCGCGCCGTGCTGGTCCGGATATCCCTCGGTGAAATTGATTGATCCGGCCACGCTGCCGAGCTCGTTCAAACCGTCCTGCAGGTCGAAGAAATGGTTCGCGAGGGCCGAATCCTGTTCTTGTGCTGCGAAAATCCGGTAGAACTGCTCTTCCTGAGCGTCGATGCGCCGGACCCAACGATCGGCTTCCACAGCCTCGTCAGCCATCCGCAACAGGTTGTGGACAGCAGTGAACCGGGTGACCCACTCTTGCGGCGATTGTTCGCTGCGCAGCGCCAGTTCCAGCGGAACACGCTGGGGGTCGGGGTCGGCCAGCATCTCCGCAGTGATGCCGATCCGCTCCCCGGAGCGACGCACTTGCTCCTGCCACGCCGACCTTGCGGTCGAAGTACGGTCGATCAGATCCGCTGCGGTCAACTGGTCATCAGCCAACCCCTCGTTCAGGGACTCGACCAACTCCAGGTAGCGCCACTGCTTCCGCCGCCGCAACCGCACCAGATTGTCATCGAACGCCGGCACCTGCCCGTCCGCTTCGGCGAGCAACAGCTTCCGGGCACCGGCGTTCAGTCGCCCGAACACCTTCTGCAACCACGCCGGTTTCGGCGGACCCCGGTCGAAGCCCGGCAGCCTGCCCAGAGCCACATGCGGGATGTCCTCGTCATAGGCGATCCGGTGGTCACCTTCCACGAACGGAATCACGATGTGCCCGGCGACATCCGCGAGGATGCCGTGCACCTGCAGGATATTGTCGCGCTCCGGCCCTTCTCGCTCCTGGATCCAGGCCTCGATCTCATGGTCTTCGAAAGTCCGCAGCTCGCCGTCGACCCACTCGCGCACCACCACCCGGTAGTGCCCGTCGGCGTCGACTTCTCCGATGTCCTCGATCTCGAACATGTGCCCCCCGATCGGGCCCGCGTGCTCGAACACCATCGCACCCGCGGCCGCACCACCGTGCAGGCGGATGTGCTTCACCAGGTCCGGCAGCGACCGGAATTTCTGCCAGTCACCTTGTACCGCACGGACAACCTGGATCTCGGCGAAGCCGTCGAGACCGGGCTCGACATTGTCCAACCCGGGTGGGCGCTGCTCCAGTGCCCCGCGGGCGACCTGGAAGTCCAGTAGCGCACCGACGCCGTACCGTGCGCACAACGGCGGATTGTCCTGGTGCGGGACGACATCGCGCGGCGGCACAGCGGTCGGCTCGACCGGCGCATAGCGCGCCGCGACTTCGGCCAGGATCTCGTCCATCCTGGCGTCGAACTCGTCGTGTACGGTCTCCGGATCGACCTCGTCCCCGGCCAGGGCCAAGGCGGCGTGGCGCTCCTCGAACTGTTCCTCCAGCCGACGGACCCGGTCCAGCAGCCACTGGTAGTCGCTGTTCTCCCGGTGATAGGCCTCGATGTAGAAGACCCGCTCCCAGGTCTCCAGGTACCCCAGGTATCGGTCGGCCAGTTCACGCTGCTGTGAAGACAGTTCGGACAGTGCCTCGCGCACGGTGTCCGGATCCACCGACGCCGTGGACACCCCTAGCTCGCGGGCCAGCTCACCTAGCCGCGGGGACAGCTCCGACAACGCCTCGCGCACCCTGTTGGGATCCAGCTCGGCGGGAAGCTCCCCGAGTTCGCGGGCCAACTCCCGATGCTGCCGGGCACGCTCGAGCCGGTGTGCCTGCAGCTTCAGCGGGTCGAAGGCCGAGGCGGCCGACGTCCGCTCCGCGACTTGCCGTTCGACTTCAGCCCGCTCGTAGTCCGCCATCAGGAATTTGTTGCCGAGCATCGTGAGCGCGTTCACCGGGGTGTTGCCCCGGAAGTAGCCGGCCTCGGCCTCCTGCGCGGTCCATTCCGGGACCGACTCCAGCAACACCAACAGCTCGGACAGCACATCGTCGTCCACCCGCATCGCCAGGGCCGCGAACAGATCCGGCAACTCCTCCGGGGCCAGATTCTCCGGCTGCGACAATCCGGCCTCGACGTTCAGCTCCCGGAACCGGTCGTGCAGCCGGCGCACCGAGGCCAGGTTCCCCGACACCGCTGCGACATGCGCACGCTTCGCCTCCGGGTCGGGCAGCTGCCAGTGGTCCGGGTCCGATCTGGCGGCCAGGTATCGCTCATGGTGGCGCACTTTCGCATCCGCGAACAACCAGTCGAACGCCTGCCCCAACAGCAGCCGCCTGCTGTCCTCGTCGACTCCGTCCGCCGTCTGCGCCAGCTGTCGGATGGTGGTCAGCAGCGCCGCAGGCGTCAGCTGCTCCGGATCGATCACCACCGGTTCCCCGTCGAACCCGCGGAAAGTGGCGCCCATCTCGACCAGTTGTGCACCGAAAAGATCACGGTTACGCCGTGCCCGGGCGAGTTCGAGCTCGACCGCCCAGTTCGGATTGCGGTACCAGCCGGTCTCTTGGAGACCTGTTGTCACCGAATCGATTTCATCACCCAGCCGGGCCCTGGCATGTTCGACGGTGTCCGGAGCCAGCTGACTGTGCAGGTGGTTGGCGGGACGGCGACCGTACGGATCACGTTGCCGCGCCGCGGCGTTCTGCGCGGCCACGGTGCGGGCGAAGTCGTCACCGTCGATCACCGCCGACCCGGCATCGTGTCCGAGAATCTCGGTGGGGATCTCGTCGGTCGGTGCGATCAGCGCGGTTTCGACGAAGTCCACGATCACTGCGGTGTCCGGCTGCCCGTCGTGGATCAGGTTTACATTCAGGTACGCCAGACCTGCACCGGGGAGTACTCCCGAGGACGTCCGCAGGTGGTTCGACACCATCCGGTCCGCCGGACTCATGCCCCACAGCTCCAAGGACATCTGCGGGAGGTTGAACACCATTCGGTGCACCCGAGCCGCGGTGTCCGGGTTGCCGAAAGCGACGGTCAGCCGCAGCCGGCCGTCGGCGGTGTAGCCGTGCGACAACCGATACACCGGCCCGAATCCGTGCTCCCGACTGAACTCCGCCGCTTCCGCCAAAGTGGCGCGCATCTGTGCCAAGCCCTCTGCCCGGTCACTGAGCTCGCCGTGGTTCTCGCCCGCCAGCATCCGGGCACCGGCATCGTCGATCGCCTGTTCGAACTGCTCGCCCAGCACCAGCTGCCCGGCCACGTCGCACACCCCGGGCGGCAGCCCAGGGGCTTCGGCCAGGATGTGCGGGAAGCGCTCGGACAGCAGATCCCGGACGAACTGCGGCCACTGTCGCCAGGCCGCCTCGTTGCGCTCGCCCCGCGTGCGTGCCATAGCGAGGTCGTCGTCCGGGGACAACAGCATGTCCCGCAACACGGTCTCGAGGTCGCGACCGGCTACGTCGAACCCGGCCCACTGCAACGCGGTGCGAATGAGGTGTTCGTCGGCACCGGCCAGCGGTGGCTTCCGCACGAAGTTCGCCTCATACGGGTCGGCTTCCCGAATATCGACCTCATATTCAGACAGCAACCCATCGGAATCCGCGGTCGCCGCGATCGCTCTGCCCTGGGCACTGTCGACGACCAGATGCAGCTGCGCGGCCTGCCCGGGTGCCCGGCTGCCCACGGCATCGCCGATGTCGTCTGCCAACAGCTCGCTCATGTTGTCGGCCAACTCGGGGTCGAGATCGTGATCAACCGCGGGTGCGTACCACAGCAGCGCGGCCTTCGACTGGATCATCTCGTTCAGTGCCCGCTGCAGACCGGAATCCGCACCGTCGGTGTGCTCCACCGAGCTCGGCTCTGCCGCGGCATCGATGTGCACCGCCACCGAGTCCGCTTCCTGCAGTTCACCGAACCCGAGCACCGTCGGCCCCGGCGCCTCGGGGACCCCGACCGCGAGCAGGTGCACCGGGGGGTGCCCAGGCAGCTGGGATGCCACCCGTTCCGCAACGGTCAACCGGTCCACCCAGGCGTCCAGCTCGGCCAACCGCGCCACGTTCTCGGGAGTGGTCTCCTGTTGCAGCAACTCCTGCCGCGCGTGTTCCAGGCGGGCCCGGTTCACCTTGTCCAGCAGCGAATCCGACAGCGTCGTTGCGCCCGCGAGATGTGCGCGGTACATCTCCTCGGCCGCCGTCTGCACTATCAGCTGCCAGCGTTCCTGCGCGCTCTGCTGCGGAGCCCGCCCGGCGAGAATGCCCTCCGCAATCGGACCGACCCGGCTCAGGAATTCCTGCCACTCACCCGTGTCTTCGATCCCCGCCCCCGGCGGCCGGGCCAGCCATTCCGGCAGCACCGGTCGCGGCTCGACATACGGCGGCGGTTCAGCCATCATCGTGCCGACCCGGAAGTCTTCGGTGGTGCGGCGTAACGGCGGAAGGGTGTCGTCCGCTCGGCGCGCCGGACTCGGCCGGCCCGTGTTGTCCAGGAACAGCCCCAGCACCGGGCGGCCCACATCGTCCGGAGACACCGTGAAATCACGGTCCATCACGCCGATTCCGACATCGCGGCGCTCGATGCGGACCGTCTTGTCCGGGTCGACGATGCGCACCAGCCAGTAGGCGTGGCCGAGGCCGTTGTCGCCGGGAACGAACACCAGCACCCCGACGCCGTTGCCGCCGCCGGGGCGGATCCGCTCCTGCTGCACGGCGAACACATCCAGCGTCCGCACCGCGTCGGCGACACCCGACAGCTGCTGTGCGGGCCATCCGCCCAGCGCCCACTCGACCTGGCTGACCAGCGTCCCGTTTCCGCCGACATCGCCGAGCCGATGCAGCAGCAGGTCGAGGTCGAGGTCGGGGTAGAAGTCCGCGATGTCGGTGAGCACTTCTACCGCGCACCGGTTGAGTTCGTGTGCCGACAACCACCCCAGCGGCGTGAGCTGTTCCGCAGTGTTGGGGTGCTGATAGTCCGCCAGGGCAGGCCCGGCTCCGGCGGCCACATCGGCGAACACGTCGTCCACAGTCTGCCCGGTCAGGTAGCGGTCCACCTGGCCCTCGAGATCGTCGAGATGCCGGCCGAGGTTACGGACCTCTTCGGCGCGCGGCAGCAATCTGTCCAGCTCGTGAGCCTGGGACATGGCCGCATCCTGGGTATTGTGCTGCCCCTGGGTCCACCACTCGACGACGTCGGCGATCACCTCGTCGCGATGGCGGCGCACCTGTTCCGGCCAACGCGGTCCGTCACCGAGCTGACTCAGACTCATCCCGTTGCGATCGGCCGCCGCGACCACCTCGTCGTAGCCACGCAGAAATTCGACCAGGAGCGCATTCCTGTGTCCGACGGCGTCGTCGAGGTGCCGCAGTCGCGCTTCCAACCGCGCCGACTGCACCTGCCAGTACCGGTAGGCCTCCGCGGCCGACCGCAACCGGTCCAGCAGCCGCAGCGCCCGCGCCAGCTCCGGTGAATCCGCTGCTTCCGGAGCCGGATTGCGCTCCAGCCGGGCACGCAGCATGACGGCGTCTTGTTTCAACTGCCGCATCCGCTTCGATTCCCGCAGCATCGTGTACCGCTCGGCGGCGGCCTGCTGCTGCGCATGCGCCTGTCGGCGCGCGGCAATCAAGGCATCCAGCCCCCATCCCCACTTCGCCATCCGCCCGGCCTCAGCGGTGTTGGCGATCAGCTGCTCGAGCAAGTAATGGATCCGGGCCGGGCCGGTCGCAGGACCGATGTCCGTGCGCCCGAGTACCGCCAGCACCAGCTCCGGAGTCACATCGGACAGCGGGATCCCCTCGGCGTCGGCCAGCTCCTGCCGCACGACGCCCAGTGCCGCGGTCAACTCGTACATCGACGCGGTGTCCGGGTCGAACTCCAGCCGCCCCCGGGTCACCTCGGCGAGCTCGCGCGCCTCCTCCCGCGCCATCTCGGCGAACCGGTCCCGGTCGGTCGCGGTCTTGGCGGCGAACTGGAGCACGCTCTCCGCCACGGTGATTCCCGGATCGGTGCGCGGGATCCGGGCCAGCTCCACGGCGGCATCGAAGGCTTCGGCGGCTTCCCGCATCCCGGAGAGGCGCTGCTCGGTTTCCGCGATCGTGTCGCGCAGCACACGCAACTCGGCGACCGCGTAGACCATCTCCAGGGTCTCCACCGACCGGACGTTGCCCACGATCCGTTCGAGTTCGTCGTCGTCGGGCACCGCCTTGCGACGCAGCCGCCTGCGCAATTTTTCCTCGGCCTCGGCCAGCCGCTGGTCCAGGTTCAGTTCGGCGCGCTTGTTCACGCCGAGCACGGACCTCAGTTCATCGACGCTCACCTGGTATTCGTCCAGGTCGAACGGCCGCCCGAGCATGGTGGGCACGGGCACCGGTTGCTGTGCCCGCTGCAGTTCCGCCAGCAGCTGTCCGGCCAGGTCGTCCAGGCGTACCGAATCGGCGACCGCCGTGGCGTATTCCTCGGCGGAGATCTCCCCGTCGTCGCGCCGAGCGTGCGCCGCGTGTAGCCCGTCGTCCGCCCCGTCGATCCGACGCTCCCACGACGCCATCCTTCGTATCTCGCTGATGCGGGAAACCGCCCAGTGCAGCCCTTGGAAAGACTCTTCCGCCTCAGCCACGGCCGAGGGCTTGTCGGCCCACTCCGCCAGGTTGGCCAGCACCTGCTGCACCGACAGTTCGTCGTTCAGGTTGTCCGGCAACAGCAGTGCCGTCCGCCGGTCGTGGTCGGCCACCGCCGCGGTGATCTGCTCGTTCAGCCGTACCCGCGCCTGGGCACGTTCGGATATCCAGCTGTCGTACTCGGGCGACTGCTCCGCCAGCAGCCCGGCGACGGGATCCGGGGACGGCTCCGACTCCGACTGTTCATCCTGGTCACCGAACAACAGCGACAACGACTCTTGCAGCTCCCGGCGCCGGACACCGGCGTACTGCCGCAGCCGCACCAGTGCGGGTCCCAGTTCCGGAGCCGGATCAACCACCCCGCCGGAGTCGCCGGGCGGCCGGAACAATGGTTCCTGTCGACTGTTGTCGAACCGCGCACCCAGGTTGCGGGCCGGGTGGTCCTTGCCCGGGTTGTCCGGCGGCTGTTCGCCCGGAGCCAGCGGGTGCAGCGGCTTCCTGTGCTCGTCGAAGACGATGCCGTACAGCGGACCTTCAGGTTTGTCCCGTTCGTCGAACGGAATGTCGACCACCTGGTTGCCGAGCAGCTCATGTACCCGCACATGTCCGTCGCTGCCCTGGTACACCACGAACAGGTGCGCGCCTGCGTCGCCATAGTCCACCGCACCGAACACCACGCCGCCGCGTTCGGCGATGACATACATCTCCTCCAGCGAGGAGAACCCGCCCGGCTGCCACTTCGCCCGGGCCGCCAGCGCCAGCTCTTTCGGCCTCGTGCCCGACAGCTGCCGCCCGCGGTCGGACAGCGAGAGCGGATCCACCGGCAATCCGAGGACTTTCGCGCCGAACCAGGTGCCTTCCGCCGCACACAGCTTCGGGGTGCCTCCGACCAGGTGCAGAACCGAAGGTTCGGTCGGTCGTTGCGGCTGTGTCGAACCGTCGCTCGCACCGGCAGAGAGTGGCTCGGTAGGCCGGCGCGGGGGTCGGGAGCCCATCCCATCAACCGGAGCGGTGACCGCGGGGCCGCCCTCCAGGATGTCAGCCTGCCGGTGCCGGTCGAGAACGGTCGTGACCTGAATCAACCCCACGCCCAGTTCCCGGTCGAGTTCGATTGTCCGAACCGAAAGTTCGGCAGTGCGGGCGGCATCGGCGAACATCTGTTCGACGTCGGCGATCGGTTCCCGCATGCGTTCGGTGAGTTCCGCCAGTTCCGCACGAGCGCGTCGCAGCCGGCCCGCCACCTCGTCGAGCCGTTGTATCCGCTGCTGCAGCGCACCGACATCTCGGCCCCGGTCCCGGCGGAGCTGCGCGGCCGCGAGCAGTCCGGCAACCTCGGGCAGGATCCAGACGTGGTCGGGGTTCGCCTGTTCCGACTCGAGCTGCTGCCGGTACTCCGCAAGTTCGGCGACCCAGGCGTCACTGCCGCGATCCGAGAAGCCGAGCAGCTCGACGATTCGGCGCGGCACCCGCGCCTGCCAACCGTCGCGTTGGTTCGCGCGCCACAGGGCAAGCTCCAGCTCACGGATATTGTCGTTGAATCTTGTTGCCGACCTGGCACTTTCGGTCTGCACCCCGCGAAGATCCCCCGACAGCACGGTCAGCCGATCGATTCGCTCGGTTGCGGCCAGGAACTCCTCGCGCTTCCGGATCGCTTCGTCGACGCTGCGCAGCCGTTCCACGAGCTGCAGCTGCTGCCTGTCGGCACCCGCATCCCGCAATTCCCGCATCGTTTCCCGGAATCGGCTGTACAGGTCGGCGGCGCCGGGCATGCTGAGGCCCATGCTCCGGAACAGCGCCTCGACCTGCGCGAGCAAGGTCGGACGCCCAACAACCAGGTTGTCGCGTTCAGCGCGCACCACGGCGGGATCCGGGGCGGCCGCCTCGCTCGAGTCGCCATACCGGTATCGCATGTGGTCGGCGACGGCGGCACGCCGGGCCCGGACCAGTTCGGCGGGCAGCTCGCCGCGCCGTGCCGGGGGACACTGTGCCGGGTCACGAACCGCCTCCGCCAGCCCGCTGTCGAGCAGGCTGTCGAGCATCCGGGTGGTCGCCGCCCGCTCCTCGAATTCCCGGGACCACTCTTCCAAGTGCCGCAGATCCCGGAAATCCGCTGCCAGCCGGGCCCGTTCGCGGGTGAGCTCGTCGGCGTTGTCGGGGACTTCGGCCAGCTCATCCAGCTGCGTGAACGATAGATCCCGCGGGTTGGTGCCGTCGTCCAGTAGGGCGCCCAACAACATCCCGGCCGTTTCCAGGTCGGTCCGCTGTGGCGAATTCGGCCGGCTCGGCCACGTCGGCCACTCCCGATTGGACAGGTTCAGATCCCCGGCAAGCTCCTCGAGCCGCTGCGCGCGGGCCACCAGGTCCTGGAACCGATCGGGGTCGTCACTGATTCGGGCATTGGCCAGCAGCCGCTGCAGCTCGGGGATGTCTCGGGTGCGTCGTTGAGCGCGGTCGATCTGGTGCAGCAACTGGGTGGTTTCATGACGCCACCGGAATTCTCGTTCCGCGTCGCGCAGGTCCTGGGACTTACCGGTCAGTGCCTGCAGGTTCGCGAGTTCCTGGTCGACAAGCAGTTCGTTTTCCAGTACCGCGATCGATATCTCGGCCCGCGCCGCCAGTTTCTCGCGTTCCTCGGCGAGTTTGCGGTACCACTGCGCGCGCTCCCCCGAACTCGGCTCCAGCAACTGTTCCAGCATTTCCTGGACCCGCCGCTCGCTGGTGTTCTGCAGCCGGCGGTCGTACTCGCGGAGTAAGGCCTTGACGGCGTTGCTCCAACTTCGCGTTAGGGTCTCGGATTCTTGCACCAGTCGCGCCAGTGCCGATTCCGGCCTGATCACGCCGTCGGTGAGCAGATTGGGCGGTCCGGTGGGCATCCGCGCGCCCATTTTCGAGACCGCGTAGGCTTTGCCGGCCTCGCCGCGGGTGGCGCCGTTCTCGTCGAGCTGGTGCGCTGGGGTCCCGTCGGCGTTCAGGACGATGCCGTGCCAGCCGACCACCCCGGACAACCCCTTGCGCCACACCTCGAAGTCCACCGGAGGCCGGTCGCCGTCGACGACCATGACCCGGCCGCTCTCCCGGTAGAGTTCAACCGCGTGCGAGCCGACCGCGCCCGCGTACTGGAAGCCGTCGAACGCCACCGAGCCGATCATCACCCCGCCCTCAGGCACCGCGTCGCGCATTGCGTCGAAACCGTTGTATCCGGCTGGATCCCAGCTCGCTCCGGCCAGCCAGGCACCGAATTCACCGGTGATCCCGGCTTCCTGCACCCCGTACAATTCGATCAGCTGCAGCCGTTCCCGCAGGTGGGCGATGACCGGGTCGTTGTCCGGGTCGGTGATACCGAGGTGGCGGATCCGCCCCGCGATCGCCCGCTCCAAGGCCTTCCTGGCCGCTTCCTGGAAGCAGTTGTAGGTGAGGCCGCCCAGCCGGTGTGAGATCTGTCGGTTCACACTGCCGTTGCTTGGGCTCTCGATCAGGAGCCGTCCCTGTTCCCGATAGTGCGCCAGTGAGTTGTGTTCCAGGACCTGCTCCACCAGGAGTGGTCCCACCCGCGGATCTCTTCTGGTCGCGGGGGTGTCTGGGTGACTGATCAATCGCACCCGCTGTGGGGGTGATCCGGCTTGTTCGCGGGCTGCTTGTTGTCGGGCGATCGCCTCGGCCAGGTTTTGGCTGTTGCCGATCCAGACCCGTGCAGCGATGCTGCGGCCCTGGGCTCGGCCGGCGGCCACGTCGGCTACCGCGGCGGCGGCAGCTTCGTGCCGATACCAAGGCACCTGAGTGGATTCGGAGTTCACCGCGTGGATAACGATTTCCTCGGCCGCATCCGGCTCCCCGATCACCAACATATCGCCCGTAGCGTCGAGCAGCCGCACATCTACATTCCCCGGAACCTGCGCGGCCCAACGCTCTACCTCGACAAGCAGTTCCGCCTGGGCGGCCAGCTCCGCCAACTGTGCTTGCTGCTGCTCGGTGCGCACACCCAGCCGGTGGAGCCGGTCGATTTCCCGACGCAGGAACACTCGCCTGGCCTCGTTCCGCGCCGCCAGGGGGAAGCCTTCGATGCGAGCGACGGTTTCGGGGATGGCGGCGATCATCATCCTTTGCAGGGCTGGGCCGCTCCATTCCCAGGCTTGCTCGAAATCGGCCGGAGTCCGGGATTGTTGTTGGATGGCGCGCATTCGGTCCCGAGCCTGGTTCTGCTCGTCGAGATTTCCGGGTCCTTCGTCCGGTTTCAGCGCTGGTTCCGGTTGGGCGCGTTCGGAATCCACCCAGGGGATCTGGGATGCCAGGCGCTGCTCGAGATCCCGAAGTTGCGTCACGGCCTGTTGCCGCCGCCGGGTGGCTGTGAGCACGTCTTCTACTTCGTTGCGCCAGCGTGGACTCACAGTGGGGGATTCGTCCTGCGCTGCCAGGAAATTCGTCAGTAT
>NZ_JBFRFQ010000060.1:0-34980 GCF_052114905.1 Nocardia sp. 2TAF39 | reverse complement strand
TCTCCCACCCGATTCAGCGCAGATGCTCCTGATCATCACCGCCCCGGCCGGCTCCCGAGAAGAACAAATCCTGCAACAGATCGCCACAGACACCTACCTCGAAACCACTCCTGCCGGAACCCCGGTCACACCAACCCGAGGATGAACCACACACTGCCTACTCCACCGAGAATTACCTCGACCCCACAGACCGGCAAACCGGGCGGGAAGTGCCACACCGTGATCGCCAGGCCGGTCGTCGACCGGGTACAGCTCGGCGAATTTCGTGCCTCCCAGTTCCACCGTTCGAGCCTCTTCCCTGAGTTGTTTTCCTGTCGATCAACACCGTAAGCGGACCGTCGTCCGATGCTATTCCGGCTGGCTTTCGGCATCGGCTCGGTCGTCCCATTACGCTGTTCGCTATGTCTGTCCGTACCCGCAAGCCGCTCGTCCCCGGCACGCAGTCACCCACCCGCGATGTTCCCCGCACCATCGAACGCCCGGAATACGCGTGGAAGAAAACCGCCGACGAGGGGCATGAGCCCTGGGTGCAGACCGCGGAGACGATCGAGAAGATGCGGATCGCGGGCAAGATCGCCGCACAGGCGCTGGAAGAGGCGGGTAAGGCGGTCGCGCCCGGCGTCACCACCGACGAGCTGGACCGGATCGCGCACGAGTACATGTGCGACCACGGGGCTTATCCGTCGACCCTGGGCTACAAGGGATTTCCGAAGTCCTGCTGCACCTCGCTGAACGAGGTGATCTGCCATGGCATCCCGGATTCCACCGTGATCGAGGACGGCGACATCGTCAACATCGACGTCACCGCCTACATCCACGGTGTGCACGGCGACACCAACAAGACCTATCTCGCAGGCGATGTCGACGAGGAGGTGCGCCTGCTCGTCGAGCGGACCGAGGAGGCCACCAAGCGGGCCATCAAGGCGGTCCGCCCTGGCCGGGCGCTCAACGTGATCGGCCGGGTGATCGAGTCCTACGCCAACCGCTTCGGTTACGGCGTGGTGCGCGACTTCACCGGTCACGGCGTCGGCCCCACCTTCCACAGCGGCCTGGTCGTCCTGCATTACGACCAGCCCGCGGTGGAGTCGATCATCGAACCCGGCATGACGTTCACCATCGAGCCGATGATCAACCTCGGCGGCATCGACTACGAGATCTGGAACGACGGCTGGACCGTAGTCACCAAGGACCGCAAGTGGACCGCACAGTTCGAACACACCTTGGTCGTCACCGAGTCTGGGGCCGAGATTCTGACCCTGCCGTGAACCGCCGCCTGGCTGGGCGCGCACCGCTGGACGGAGGTCGGATCGCGACCCGCGCCGTCCGGGCGACGCGCGTGAGTTGCCCTGTTCCGGCGCGGGTTCCGGTCAGCTGGGGCGCGTCATCTCCTTTCGGCTCCACGTTCGAGATCGGCGTGCCGCGATGAAGGGGGCGCTCCTGGTCGCCGGCACGACTTCCGACGCGGGCAAGAGCGTCCTTGTGGCCGGGATCTGCCGGATGCTGGCGCGGCGCGGCGTGCGCGTGGCACCGTTCAAGGCACAGAACATGTCCAACAACTCCGTGGTCACGCTGGACGGCGGGGAGATCGGGCGTGCGCAGGCGTTGCAGGCGCGGGCGTGCGGGCTGGAACCGAGCGTGCGATTCAATCCCGTCCTGCTCAAGCCGGGCAGCGACCGGCGCTCACAGCTGGTGGTGCGGGGCACGGCGGTCGGTACCGTCGGCGCAGGCGATTACTTCCAGCGCCGGCGGGAGCTGCGCACGGTCGTCGCCGCCGAACTCGCCGCGCTGCGCGCCGAATTCGACGTGGTGATCTGTGAGGGCGCCGGATCACCCGCCGAGATCAATCTGCGGGCCACCGATCTGGCGAACATGGGTCTGGCGCGGGCCGCTGGGTTGCCGGTGCTACTCGTCGGCGACATCGACCGCGGCGGCGTGCTGGCGCATCTGTTCGGGACCGTCGCGATCTTGGAACCCGAAGACCAGCAATTGATCTCGGGCTTCGTCGTCAACAAGTTCCGCGGCGACGTCGAGCTGCTGCGGCCCGGACTGGACCGTCTCACCGAGCTCACCGGCCGCCCTACTCTCGGGGTGCTCCCCTACGCCGAGGACCTCTGGATCGATGCGGAGGACTCGCTCGGCACAGTCGCGGACACGCCGGTCGGTCGCCCGCGTCCGCCGGTGGGCGCCGAGTGGCTGACCGTCGCGGCGGTCCGGCTGCCGCGCATCTCCAACTCCACCGACGTCGAGGCGCTGGCCTGCGAGCCGGGCGTCGCGGTGCGCTGGGTGACCGAGCCGTCCCGGCTGGCGGGCGCCGACCTGGTGGTCGTGCCGGGCAGCAAGTCGACGGTGTCGGACCTGGAGTGGTTACGGCGCACCGGTATGGCCGACGCGGTGCGGGCGCGGGCGGCTGCGGGCGCGCCGGTGCTCGGTATTTGCGGTGGGTACCAAATGCTCGGGACCCGCATCGTGGACCGGGTCGAGTCCGGCGCGGGTGTGGTCGAGGGGCTCGGGCTGCTCGACTTGGCCGTCGAGTTCGCCGAGTCCAAAGTGCTGCGCCGCAGCGAGGGACATGGCGCGGGAATTCCGCTGCGGGGCTATGAGATTCATCATGGCCGAGTCGTCCACCGCGGCGACCCGGCCTGGCTGATCGTCAATGGCGAACCGGAGGGCAGCGTACGGGGCGCGGTGTGGGGCACCCACCTGCACGGCCTGCTCGAGTCGGACCGGTTTCGCCGCAGTTGGCTTCGTGCGGTCGCGTCAGCCACGGGGCGCACGGGTTTCGTTGTCGCCGAGGGTATCTCGGTCTCCGCAGTGCGCGACGCCCAGCTCGATCTGCTGGCCGACCTGGTCGAAGATCACCTCGACCTCGCGCGGTTCGAACGTCTCCTCGCCGACGGTGCGCCCCCGGATCTGCCCACGCTGGTCACCGGGTCCGCTCGAGTTTGACTTTTGGTGTGCCATGAGCGCGGAGTGCGATTCATGAAGGTGTAGCCCCTCACTCGAGTCGGTTCTGTGCCGATGATGAAGGTGGCCCTTCGGCTTCGCTTTTCGGAGGGGATGGATAGGTTGGTGCCCCCCGACGAAGGAGATGCACCGTGCTCGCCCGCCCCAGCGTTCTGTTCGTGACCGATCTCGCCTACCAGGCATCGGGACGGCGCTACTGCGACGAGGACATCTTCCTTACCTCCCGACTCCGCAAGGACTTCGACATCGCCCTGTGCCATCCGCGGAATGTCGATGCACTGATGGACTCCTTCGACGCGGTCGTAGTCCGCAACAGCGGCCCCGTGCTGCACTACCAGAAGGAGTACGACGCTTTCCGGAAGCAGGCCGCGGTGCGCGGCACACGGGTCTACAACCCGCTGTCCGGCCGAGGCGACATGGCCGGCAAGCAGTACCTGTTGGACCTGACCGCCGCCGGGTTCCCGGTCATCCCCACGATCGACCTGCCCCAGAACCTGGGCCGCCTGCCCGAGACCGGCCAGTACGCGGTCAAGCCGAAGGCGGGAGCGGACTCCATCGGTCTGACCTACATGCCACGGGACCAGTTGGACGGCCTCGCCTACGGCGACATCCTGGTCCAACCGCGCATCGACTTCCGCTACGAGGTGTCGTTCTACTACGTCGACGACACCTTCCATTACGCCCTCTACACCCCAGACCCCCACCAGCGCTGGGTCCTCGACCCCTACGATCCCACCGACGCCGACCTCGGCTTCGCCCGCCGTTTCATCGACTGGAATACCCTCGACCACGGCATCCAACGGGTAGACGCCTGCCGCACCCGAGACGGTGAACTGCTCCTGGTCGAGCTGGAGGACCTCAACCCTTACCTCTCTCTGGACTGTGTCACCGACCAGGTTCGCGACACCTTCGTCGCCAGCACGGCGGCCTCCCTCCATCGGTTTCTGGACACTCCGCCAGCCGCCTGAAACGGCATGGGTGGTTGCCGCGCGCCAGGCCGCCGTCGGCGCGGATTTCGCCGACGCGCTGATCGAGCAGCTCGGTCGGGAGGCGTGGTGTGACACGACCGTCACCTTCGATCACAATGCAGGTGAGCGAGCCGGAATGCGGTTGCTCGCTCGAGTCGACCGCCCTCGACACACCGCCTTGTCGCGGTGATCCGTGTAGCGTGGTCCGGCATGAAATCTCGGCAGATCACGGTCGGTGACCGGGCTTGGACCGTGCGAATCGACGGGCCGGATTCCCGGCACAGCGTGCTGCTGCTGCCCGATGCGGGTGATGCAGCGGACGTCTACGATCAGGTGTGCGCCCGCCTGCACACCTCGGATCTGCGCACGTTCGTGCTGGAGTCGATCGAGGGCTTGGACGCGTCGGGTGTGACCGCGATTCTCGACGAACTCGGACTGCCCTGGGTGAACGTCGCCGGGCGCGGCGCGGGCGCCGCGCTGGCCTGGCAGGTGTGTGCGGGCGGCTTCGGCCGATTCCAGAGCCTGGTCGTCGCCGACCGCGGCCACCCCGCTGTTCCCGGCGCCGACGGCACGGTGCTCGACGCGAAAACTCGTCCGGTCGAGGTGCCGACGACGCTGCTGGTCACCAAGAACCTGCCCCGCTCGGTGGCCGACACGTCCGGGCGGTTCGTCTACGGCGAGTTCCGGGTCGTCCACGTCGACGTGACCAACGTGGCGACCGAAGCCGACCACGAGCTGGCCACCGAGATCGTGCTACGCACAAGCCTCTGGTGAGCTCTCGCCGGCGCCGACCCGGTAGGCCTCCAGCCAGTCCAGCCAGCTGTCGAGTTCGGCGAACGCGCTGGCCAGCGGCTCGGGGGCGGACAGGAATACGTCGTGCTTGGCGCCGTCGATCGGCACCATGTTGGTGCGGTCGCCGAGGCAGCCCGACCAACGCTGGATCTGCCTGACATCCAGCACCGCGTCGGCCACGTCCACGGCGGGGCCGTACTCCCTGGCGAACTTGGTCATCCTGGAGCGCAGGATCAGCGACGGCACCCCGATATCGAGGCCCGCGTGCAGCCGCGCCTGGCCGTTGCGGATCGCGCGCAGCCAGCCGAGCCGAACGGGAAAGCCCTGCAACGGTTTCCAGTCCAGGTTGTAATCCCACTCACCGGCCACCGACCGGTGCAGGCTGTCGCCGTAGGTGCTGACCTTGCCGCCGCCCGGCAGCTCGACCATCCTCCGAAACCGTCCGAGCCCCTTGATGATCGGCGTTCCGATGGTCCGGTAGTAGGACGGGCCCTGCAGGTCGAACCACGGGCTGTTGAGCACCAGTCCGGTGATCCCCGCGGCGGCCGTCCCGCGGGTGCGGTTGCGCCGATCCAGCCACAGCGGAACGATCAAACCGCCGGTGGAGTGCGCGTTGAGCACCACTGGAGCGCCGGTCTCCTCCCGGACGATCCGCAGCGACTCGTCCAGTTCCCGGTCGTAGAAAGCGAGATCCGTCACATAATGCGGTGTGTGCCCCTCCCGCAGCGAGCGGCCGCACTTGCGCAGATCGAGTGCATAGAACTGGAAACCGCGCGCAGCGAAATGCTCGGCGAGATGCTCCTGAAAGAAGTAATCGGTGAATCCGTGGACGTAGAGCACCGCGCCCGCGGTCTGCTCGACCTTTCCGTTCGGCACGTAGCGCACCAGCGTGGCGACCACGTCGCCTTCGCCGTCGGGATCGGTGCCCAGCGCGAGCGTGCGCTGCTCGTAGAGCGGGCCCAGGACGTCGGGGCGCCAGCCCACGCCATCCGGAGCGGTGCTGACCGGCTCGGCAAGCGACTGTTCGTTCGTCACCCGACCAATCTATTTGACGGTGTTCCGGCCCGACAGGGCCCGGTCCTTTCCGGGCCCCGGAGTGACGACGATCTCTGTCGCATTCCGCACATTTCGCAGGCTGGTTGCCAAGGATGCGCGTGGTGAGGTGCACAATTGGGCATAGGTGAACGGCGGGTAACCTAACCTCCGCGATGCTGTTCGGGAAGGCGGACGCCGGACCCGGGCCACAACAAAACACCGTGCCCAGGCAGGTCCACCCGCCCGGTGGGCCCGCGCAGAAGGACAAGGAAGTCGATCTACTCGTGCCGAACGCTGCCCTGACTGAAAAGACCGATGTAGTACTCATCGGTGCCGGCATCATGAGTGCCACTCTCGGCGCGCTGCTGCGGCAGCTGCGGCCGGACTGGTCGATCTCCCTGTTCGAGAGGCTGGACGCCGCCGCGGCAGAGAGCAGTGACCCGTGGAACAACGCGGGCACCGGGCACTCCGCGCTGTGTGAGCTGAATTACAGCCCGCAGAACGCCGACGGCTCGGTAGACATCAGCAAGGCCATCGACATCAACGAACGGTTCCAGGTCTCGCGCCAGTTCTGGTCCTACGGCGTGGAGAACGGCATCCTCGGCGATCCGTCCGGCTTCATCAACCCGATCCCGCACGTCAGCTTCGTGCACGGCGCCGAAAACGTCCAGTACCTGCGCAAACGATACGAGGCGTTGGCGCGGCACCCGCTGTTCGAGGGCATGGAGTACATCGACAGTCCCGAGGAGTTCACCCGGCGTCTGCCATTGATGGCGCGCGGCCGGGACTTCTCCGATCCGATCGCGCTGAACTGGACCGACCGCGGCACCGACATCGACTTCGGTGCGCTCACCCAGGAACTGCTCGCCTACCTCGGCGCCACCGGCGCCGACCTGGCCTTCGGTCACGAGGTGCGCAACCTGGCCAAACAGTCCGACGGCTCCTGGCTGGTCAAGGTGCGCAACCTGCGCACCCGCGAAACCCGCACGCTGGTCAGCAAATTCGTGTTCGTCGGCGCGGGCGGTGGCGCGCTCCCGCTGCTGCAGAAGGCAGGCATCGAAGAGGCCAAGGGATTCGGCGGCTTCCCCGTCAGCGGCCAGTTCTTCCGTTGCGTCAACCCGGCGCTGATCCACCAGCACGAGGCCAAGGTGTACGGCAAGGCCGCCGTCGGCGCGCCGCCTATGTCGGTGCCGCACTTGGACACTCGCGTGATCAAGGGCAAGCCTGGCCTGCTGTTCGGTCCGTACGCGGGCTGGACCCCGAAATTCCTGAAGGACGGCAAGAACACCGACCTGTTCAAGTCGGTGAAGCCGAACAACATCTTCTCGCTGCTCGGTGTCGGCGTTACCGAGCTGGGCTTGACCAAATACCTGGTCAGCGAGCTGTTGAAGTCCGAAGCGGGCAAGGTGTACACACTGTCGGAGTTCATCCCGCGCGCCGAAGCGAGGGACTGGGAGCTGATCACCGCCGGCCAGCGCGTCCAGGTGATACGCCGCAAGGGCGCGGGTGGCGTACTCGAATTCGGGACCGCCGTGATCGCCGCGCAGGATGGCACCATCGCCGGACTGCTCGGCGCATCCCCTGGCGCCTCGACCTGTGTCACCGCCATGCTCGACGTGCTGCAGCGTTGCTTCCCGCAGGAATACGCCGAGTGGACGCCGAAGCTGAAGGAAATGGTTCCTTCGCTGGGCATTCAGCTGTCCGACAACCCGGCGCTGTTCCGGGAAGTGTGGGATTGGACCTCCAAGACGCTGAACCTCACGAACACGCCGAAGCACGTAGGAGTCGCGACGAACGCCTAGGTGTGATAGCAAGGCGCGATGATGTCAACGGTTGCTCTCAAACGGTCATGGGCGCAGGATCTCGACACCGCCACGCTCTACCAGCTGCTGAAACTTCGCGTCCAAGTTTTCGTCGTCGAGCAGAAGTGCGCCTACCCGGAGCTGGACGGGAAGGATCTGCTTCCCGAAACCCGGCACTTCTGGCTCGATGACGAGGGCGAGGCCATCGCGACCCTGCGCCTGTGCGAGGAGCACGAGGGCGGGGTGAAGAGCTTCCGCATCAGCAGGCTCTGTACCGCGGTGCCCGCACGAGGCCACGGCTACACCACGCGGCTGCTGCAGGCGGCGCTGGCCGAGGTCGGCTCGGCGACGGTACGGCTGAACGCACAGAGCTACCTGCGCGACCTGTACAGCAAGCACGGCTTCAAGGTCGACGGCGACGAATTCGACGAGGACGGGATCCCCCACCTGCCCATGCGCAAGGGTTCTGTTTGATTGGCTCTGTCTGATTTGCAGCGCCTGCGGCGCTGCGTGTTCGCGGCCCCCTCTTGGCTCGCGTTCGAGCGGGCGAGACTCGCGACTTCGTCGCATGCGCTTCGCCCGCTCGAACGCGAGCCGGGCCGCGAACGTCGCTCGTAAGACTCGCTCTCGACGGGGTTGAGAGTCGTGGCACGGTGGTTTGTTGCTCGGCCACCACTTGGTGGTAGCTGGGTTGGTTTGTTGGAGCGCCTGCGGTGGGGCGTGTTCGCGGCGCCCTGGGCTCAGGCTGCGAATGGGGATGCTCGGTCCCGCGTGGCTCGAATGCCTGGGTACGGTGTGGTGGCACGGTCGTGGCGGGGCGATTCGGTTGGTTCGGGGGGCGGATGGAGGGTGCCGGTCGGTGGGTATCGGGGCGTGCCTAGAGTTGGGGCGTGTCCGTGTCCCATGCCGAAACCTCGTCGATGTCCGACCAGCTGAGCGGAGTTCGTCCGACTTCGGACGGGGAGGTCGGGTTCCCGTTCTCGGCCGTGGTCGGACAGGAGCAGCTGCAGCTGGCGTTGATCCTGTGCGCGGTGCATCCCGGTATCGGCGGTGTGTTGGTGCGCGGCGAGAAGGGCACCGCCAAGTCGACTGTGGTGCGCGCGCTGGCCCAGCTGCTGCCGCCGGTCGTGGACCAGACCGGGGCACGGCCCGCTCGGCTGGTGGAACTGCCGGTCGGCGCGACAGAGGACCGCGTGGTCGGCTCACTGGACCTGGAGCGGGTACTGCGCGACGGGGAGCAGGCGTTCCGTCCGGGCCTGCTGGCCGCCGCGCATCACGGCGTGCTCTACGTGGACGAGGTCAACCTGCTGCACGACCACCTGGTGGACGTACTGCTGGACGCGGCCGCGATGGGACGGGTGCACATCGAACGCGACGGCATCTCGCACTCGCATCCGGCGCGGTTCGTCCTGGTCGGCACCATGAACCCGGAGGAGGGCGAGCTGCGTCCGCAGCTGCTGGACCGGTTCGGGCTGACCGTGGACGTGGTCGCATCGCGGGACGTCGACGTCCGCATGGCGGTGGTGCGCCGCCGACTGGACTACGAGGCGGACCCGGCAGGGTTCGCGGCCCGGTACGCCGGGTCGGACCGCGACGTAGCCGAGAAGATTCTCGCGGCCCGCGACCGGATCGGCCAGGTCGTGCTCGACGACGTGGAGCTGCGCAGGATCGCCGCGCTGTGCGCCGCGTTCGACGTCGACGGGATGCGGGCCGACCTCGTGGTCGCCCGGACCGCGACCGCGCACGCGGCCTGGCGTGGCGGCGACGCGGTGACCGAGGATGATGTGCGCGTCGCCGCCGAGCTGGCGCTGCCGCATCGGCGCAGGCGTGATCCGTTCGACGAGCCGGGCATCAGCGACGAGCAGTTGGACGACGCCATGCGCGAGGCCGCGGCCGAGGCGCAGTCGCCCGCGCAGGCCGGCGAATCCGAGCTCGCGCCGCCGTCGAGCGAGGAACCGGGGGAACGCGGTCCCTCCGACACCCCCGAGGATCCTTCCCCACCGGACGGTCCCGGTGGCGGCAAGGCGCCGGAAGGACACAGTGGCGCACCGGTTTCCGCCGCGGCGACGCCGCCGAGCTGGGAAGTGCCCGGCGTGGGCGAGGGGGCACCCGGCCGCCGCTCACGGGCCAAATCGCGGTACGGGCGGGTCGTGCGTTCCAGCGCCGACACCTCCTCCGGCCTGCACCTGCTCGGCACCGTGTTCGCCGCCGCGCCGCACCAGCGCGCCCGTGGGCGCGGCGAGGGACCGCTGACGCTTGTCTCCGATGATCTGCGCGGCGCATACCGCGAAGGGCGGGAAGGCAATCTGGTCGTGTTCGTGGTCGACGCGTCCGGTTCCATGGCCGCCCGGGACCGGCTGTCCGCCGTCACCGGCGCGGTCGTCGCGCTGCTGCGCGATGCCTATCAGCGCCGCGACAAGGTGGCCGTCATCACCGTGCGCGGCGCCGAAGCCGAACTCGTCTTGCCGCCGACTTCCTCGGTCGACATCGCGGTGCGCCGCTTGTCCGGGATGCGCACCGGCGGGAAGACGCCGCTCGCGGCGGGCCTGCTGAAGGCGCGCGACGTCGTGCGCCGCGAGCGCGTCCGCGACCCGCGCCGCAGGCCGATGCTGGTGGTGCTGACCGACGGTCGCGCCACCGGCGGCGCCGATCCGGTCGGGCGCGGTCGCGCCGCCGCGGAACTGCTCGCCAAGGACGCGGTCACCTCGATCGTGGTCGACTGCGAACGCGGCATGATCCGCCTCGGTCTCGCCGCGGACCTCGCCCGCGACCTGCGCGGCGGATATCTGAGGCTGGCCGAGCTGACCGGAGATTCGGTCGCCGACGTCGTCCGTGCCGGCTCGGGGCGTGTGTCGGTGCGGGCCGCTTGAGCCGCAGGGAATTGGCTATCGGATCGAATTGGGTTCATGGTGGGCCGCGGAGTAGCAAGGAGATTCGATGCCCAAGGGTGTTCCGGAAACCGTGCCCGACGACGGGCTCACCACGCGACAGCGACGCAATCAGCCGGTGCTCGCGGTGCACACCGGGCCTGGCAAGGGTAAGTCGACGGCCGCGTTCGGGATGGCGCTGCGGGCCTGGAACCAAGGCTTCGACATCGCGGTATTCCAATTCGTGAAGAGCGCCAAATGGAAGGTGGGGGAGGAGGCGGCCTTCCGCGCGCTCGGCAAGCTGCACGAGGAAACCGGCGCGGGCGGGGCGGTCGAGTGGCACAAGATGGGAGAAGGCTGGTCGTGGACCCGCAAACCGGGCACCGAGGAGGACCACGCTGCGGCCGCACTCGCGGGCTGGCAGGAAATAGCCCGGCGTCTGAAGGCCGAACAGCACCGCTTCTACGTCCTGGATGAATTCACCTACCCCCTGAAGTGGGGCTGGATCGACGTCGCCGAAGTGGTAGACACGCTCCGGACCCGTCCCGGCAACCAACACGTCGTCATCACCGGCCGCGACGCCCCCCGTTCCCTCCTCGAAGCCGCCGACCTGGTCACCGAAATGACCAAAATCAAACACCCCATGGACGCCGGTCGCAAAGGCCAAAGAGGCATCGAATGGTAACCCCCACCCCATCGAGTGGCACCAGGCTGCGGCAAATCGCGAGAAGCCCGCGCCATGGTGTGCCCCTCGCCGCGGCGGGGTGGTAGGGGTGCGGGCTGTGGTGATTGCGGCTCCTGCTTCAGGGAGTGGGAAGACTACGGTGGCTACCGGTTTGGTGGGGGCGTTGCGGCGCGTGGGGCATCGGGTGGCGCCGTTCAAAGTGGGGCCGGATTACATCGATCCGGGGTATCACGGGTTGGCGGCGGGCCGGCCGGGCCGAAACCTCGATCCGGTGTTGGTGGGGGCGGAACGTGTTGTGCCGCTCTATCGGCATGGGGCGCAGGGGTGCGATCTCGCGGTGGTCGAGGGCGTGATGGGGTTGTTCGACGGGCGGATCGACCCGAATCATTCCGGGCCGGTGGCAGAGGGGTCGACGGCGCAGGTCGCGAGCCTGCTCGGTGCGCCGGTGGTGCTGGTGGTGGACGCTCGCGGTCACAGTCAGAGCCTGGCCGCGCTGCTGCACGGGTTCGCCACCTTCGACAGCGGGGTCCGGCTCGGCGGGGTGATCTTGAACCGGGTCGGCAGCGCGCGGCACGACCAGGTGCTGCGTGCTGCGTGCGATCGTGTCGGTCTGCCGGTACTCGGGTCGCTGCCGAGGATGGCCGAATTAGAAGTCCCCTCCAGACATCTTGGTCTGATTCCCGCGGTGGAACACGGCGCCGCTGCCGCGGCGGCGGTCACCGCGATGACGGTACTCGTTGCCGACCACATTGATTTGCCCGCGGTCGTGGCGCTGGCAGGCTCGTCGATCACCGGCCCGGCTTGGGATCCCGCGGCCGCCGTGCGCGGTCTCGACGGTTACCAAGCATCCGTCGGTACCGACCTCGATGGTGCCGGCGGTTCCAAGGCATCCGCCGGGAACACCCACGGCGCGGTCGCCGCCCTCGATGTCGTCGGCCACGCAGGCCCACTGATCGCCATCGCGGGCGGGGCGGCATTCACCTTCGGGTATGCGGAGCATCGGGAGTTGTTGGTGGCGGCGGGCGCGCAGGTGGTCGTGTTCGATCCGCTGCGAGACGAATTGCCTGCCGGCACCGCTGGGCTGGTATTACCGGGTGGGTTTCCGGAGGAGCATGCCGCGGAGCTGGCCGGCAATACCGGACTGCTGGGGGCGGTGGCCGAGGCGGCCCGGCGGGGGATGCCGATGCACGCCGAATGCGCTGGGATGCTCTATTTGACCTGTTCTCTCGACGGCCACCCGATGGCAGGCGTGGTGGCCGCCGACGCCGAGTTCGGACCGCGTCTGACTCTCGGTTACCGAGATGCCGTGGCGCTGGCCGACTCCCCGCTGTGGCGGGCCGGGGAACGGGTGCGCGGGCACGAGTTCCATCGGACTCGCCTGGTGTCGGCGCCGTCGGCCGCCTCGGCGTGGGGCTGGCACGGCACCGACGGCGAGCGCGTCCGTGAGGGTGCGTTGGTCCGGCATGTGCACGCCTCGTACCTGCATACCCATCCGGCCGGCATTCCCGAAGCCATAGCTCGTTTCGTTGCCGCCGCGGCCGAATTCGCGAGTTCTCGTGCCGTCTGCTGAACTCGTGGTCGGCATCGGATTTCGGCCACGGACTTCGGCCGATCGCATCCGCGCCGCGCTTCGGGAAGTATTGGGTGACAAAGTGATCGGGTATCTGGCAACACTCGAACAACGCGCGACGGACTCCGGTCTCCGTATGGTGGCCGCTGAGTTGGGCGTGCCGATCAGGTCCTACTCCGCCGCCGATCTGGCCATGGTCGATGTCCCCAACCCGGCGAGCCGGACGCTGGAGGCGGTCGCGACGGCAAGCGTCGCCGAGGCCGCCGCGGTCCTCGGTGCCGACGGCGGGCCGCTGGTGGTGCGCAAGCGGGTCGTGCAGGGTGTGGTGATCGCGGCCGCGCGTCTCGGTCACCCAAGGTAGGACGGCTCTGCCCTGCGCTCCTCCGATCGAATACGCGTGCCGACCCCGACCGAGCCGACCTGGTCCCGGCAGCGCCGCCGACTCGCTTCGGGCGCGGCGCATACCGCCTCCGATCGAGACGGCGTGCCAGCTCGATGGGGCCAGCGGCTGGACTATCGAGGTTGCCGCTCCGCGCGTCCGATACGACGTACCTCGCGCTGTACGAGGCCCGACGCGATGTGACCAGCATCACGCCAGCCTGCTCCAGTGGCCCGGTGTCGGTAGAACGCGGTCGGCGTGGTGCCGGCTGAGCGGGCAACCCCCATAGGCCGAGTCGGGCACCGCGGTCGGGCGGACCGACCACATCGGCGCATCGATCTACGGTGCGACCGAGCCCCAGTCGGTGAAGCCGGTGGGGTCGTGGCGGCCGATGCTGGCGTGCTCGAACAGGCCCCAGCCTTCGGCCTCGCCGCAGCGGGCGTGGGCGACGTGGTCGATCACGCCGTACGGGGTGCGGGCAACAATGGACGGGTCGGTGAGGTCGTATCGGCTGGAGGATGCCCAGTCGCGGCCCTTCCACTGGCCGTGCTGCCAGTCGGGGTCGCCGCCGTAGCCGCAGCCGACGTGCAGCGGGACATCGGTGCCCGGCGTGACCTCGATCTCGAGCGGCTTGCCGTCCGGTGTCGTCATGGCCAGCCGCGCCGCGACGGGAAACCTTGTCCCGGAACGATAGTCGATCGTTATACGCGGCCAGCCGAGTTGCTCGGTGCGTCCGTCCGGCCAGATCCGCGTCGCGTCGTTCAGCGTGCGCTTGCCGTCCGGCTCCTCCTGCACGATGACCACCACGGCGAACTCCTCGAACCGCAGCGGCACATACAGCCACCAGAAACCACCGGACGGCTCGGCGGYCGCGCGTCCGGGTGGCTCCGTCTCGCCGACCGGACGGATGCCCCACGAGCGGTCCCTGGTCCCGGTCCACACCGCCGAGTCGACCGCGATGTCGTCGCCGTCCACCTGCAGAGTTCCCGCCCACGAGCCGGTCTGCGCGAATCGGGACGCGTCGATGATCGGCCGGTTGCCGGTGAGCATGAGGTGCGGCTGTTCCTGCACGGCGGGGAAGGCCCCGGTCCAGGTGAGGTCGAAGGCCAGGTCGTCGTGCTCGCACACCACCCGGATGCGTTGCAGCGGCTCGAGCACCTCGACTCGGTAGCCGCCCACGCATTGGTCCAGGCTGCGTGCGCCGAGCGCGTCGGAGAACCGCACCGCCCGCAGTGTGTCACCGCGCCGGACGGCGGCGTACGCGTCGATCACCCCTAGGTTGGGGTACACCCCGAGGCCGGTGATCAGCAGTGTGCCGCCGTTGCGGTCGTGGGCGTTGAAGTAGGCGCGATCGTAGAAGTTCCGGTCGGTGCTGGCCACCCGGGCCAGTGACAGCGGAGTCTGGTGAATCGGGTATTCGTCCAACGGCACAGGCATGGTCAGTCCCATTCGTAGGTTCCGTCGAGCAGCGCTTCCAGGCTGGCTCGGTGCATGACGTAATCGTCGCGGTCGGGGGTATCGGTGTCCTCGCCGAAGTGGATCATCCTGCGCTTCACTCTGGCCATGACGATCGCATGCCGCAGCGCGGCGTAGACGAGGTAGAAGTCGAGGTCGCGCACCGTATACCCGGTGAGCTGCTGATATTTCGTCACCACGTCGTCGCGGCGCAGGAAGTCGGGGAGGCCGGGCTGCTCGAAGCGGGTGGCGAGGTCCTGGAAGAACCGGTGGATGAAGATCACCCAGCCCAAGTCGAGTTCGCGCGGCCCGAGCGCGGCCATCTCCCAGTCCAGCACCGCCACCGGGTCGAAGGTCCGGTAGATGATGTTGCCGGGACGTGCATCACCCCAGCTGAGGACGTCTGGCCCGGGCTCGGCGGGCCAGTGCTGCGCCAGCCACGCGAAAGTCCGCTCGATGAGCGGGATCTCGAAGCCGTCGTCCGCGAGCGCCCACCGGTACCAGGCTTTTTGCGCCGCCACGTGCCTGTGCAGCGACTGGCCGGGTCCGCTCAGCATCGGGAAACGCGCCGCGGGATCAGGGATGTCGTGGATCTTCGCGATCACTTCGACAGTGTTGTGGGTGAGCCGGAGGCGCTCCGCGGGGCTCGCCTCGAACAGCCAGCCGATGAACACGTACGGCGGGTTGTCCGTCGGTATTCGCCCGTCGACCCGGCGCATCACGAAGAACGGTGCGCCGAGCGGCTTTTCATCGTTCTCCAGCCAGCACAGTTCGGGCACCGGCACGTCGGTTGCGGCGGCGACGCCCGCCATCACCCGGTACTGGGTGGCCAAATCGTATGTCTCGAACACGGGGAACGATCCGGCTTCGGGCGCCATCCGCGCGACGAACGACCCGCTCTCCAGGCGTCCGCCGACGCTCCACTCGGCGTCGAACAGGATCGACGTGCTGGACATGCCCCCGGACTGTGGGCGCGACAACTCCGAGATCCGCGGCGGACGGTCGGCGGACACCTTCGAATCGAGCCAGCGCGCCAGGTCCTCGGCGAGCGTGTCGAGATCGCGCTCGCTGACGGTCAGTTGCTGTCGCTGTGCCGGATCAGGATCGTCGGTCATCGTTGTCCTCCTGACGCAGGAACCCAGCCCACGGCGCGCCGGGGATACGAGACTGTAACGCGTTCCAGTCTTGCGGCGGGCGGAAAACCGGCCCACTGGGTGGCAGGGCACCTACGCAATGGGTGCGGGAAAATCCGCACTCCGGTGAGCCGGGTCAGCCGACGGTGATGCCGTCCGAACGGATGCTCAGGAATTCCGCGGAACGACCGGAGGAAGATCGCGCACGTGGGCGATCGGTGGTTCCAGCGGTGTCGGGACCGCGTCGTGGTCGAGTTCGTAGAACGAGACCAGCGACACGAGATCCGCTTCGGGGGCTTCCGGTTGCGGCGGCAGCACCCGATTGCCGTCCAGTTCAGCGTTCGCCGCTCCAGTAGGCCAGTAGGTCGCCGTATTCACCGTGAGCGCGGTCGGGTCGTACGGTGTGTCCTGGCGTCGCCTGCCCGCCGTGCCGCGAGCTAGCTGAAGCGATGGCGTTCACTACGCCTCGATTCCGTCGGCGACGCCGATATCCTCATGCCACAGCGCCGGATACTCGGCGATGAAGGTGGTCATCAGGTCGATGCAGCGGCGATCGTCCAGCACGGTCACCGCAACACCGTGCTCGGCGAGCCAATCGTGCCCGCCGGAGAAGGTGCGCGCTTCCCCGACGACCACCGAGCCGATGCCGAACTGGCGAACCAGCCCGCTGCAATACCAGCAGGGTGAGAGCGTGGTCACCATGATCGTGGAGCCGTAGCCGCGTCGCCGTCCCGCCGTGCGGAAGGCGTCGGTCTCGGCGTGGATGCTGGGATCGCCGGACTGCACCCGGCGGTTGTGGCCGCGTCCGAGCAGGGTGCCGTCCGCGTCGAACAGGGCGGCGCCGATCGGGATCCCGCCCTCGGCGAGCCCGTGCAGCGCCTCGTCGTATGCCACCTCTAGCAGCTGTTGTGCCAGTGTCACCCGCGTCATGCGTTCACTGTCCAAGCAAACCACCCCTGGACGCAACAGACAGTTCGTCCGCACGGCCGGGCCGATCATCGAATGTCCGGGCGATGATCGGCCCGCTGCTTCGGTGGGTGCCGAAGCGAGCAACTTCCGGTGGCAGGCATATTCCCGGTGCCTGTGCCCGCTGGCGTGCCTCGACCTGCCGTTCGGCTCGCCGGGGCGCGGTCGGATTCGGGCGCGGTCGATTGACGGGGGTGCGCGGACAGGCCGTAGGCTCGAAACTTGTGCCGAACACGTCAGACGCAACCCAGGACCAGCCCACCGGCGACCCGAACTACCTGGTCGGGCTCGATCTGAACGGGCGGCGTGTCGTCGTGGTCGGCGGTGGCTCGGTGGCACAGCGCAGGCTCGGACTGCTGATCGCCTCCGGCGCCGACGTGCACGTGGTGAGCCGCGCGGTCACACCCGCGGTCGAGGCGATGGCGACCTCCGGCCAGATCTCCGTCACGCTGCGCGGGTATGCCGACGGCGACCTCGAGGGCGCCTGGTACGTGATCGCCTGCACCGACGAGCCGGAGATCAACACAGCGGTCGTCGCGGAGGCGACGCGGCGGCGGATCTTCTGTGTGCGCGCCGACATCGCCCGGCTCGGCACCGCGGTCACCCCGGCTACCGCGCGCTACGACGGACTGACACTCGGCGTGCTGGCGAGCGGGCAGCACCGGCGTTCCGCCGCGTTCCGCAACGCGCTGCTGGAAGCACTGCAATCCGGTGTGGTAACCGATGATTCGACGCCGATCGCGCCGGGTGTCGCGCTGGTGGGCGGTGGGCCCGGCGATCCCGACCTGATCACCGTGCGCGGGCGGCGGCTGCTGGCCAGGGCCGATCTGGTCGTCGCCGACCGGCTTGCCCCGCCGGAGCTGCTCGCCGAACTCGGACCCGAAGTCGAGGTGATCGACGCCGCGAAGATCCCGTACGGGCGGGCGATTGCGCAGGAGGCGATCAACACCACGCTGGTCGAGGGCGCGAAGGCAGGCAAGTTCGTGGTGCGGCTCAAAGGCGGCGACCCGTATGTGTTCGGACGCGGCTACGAGGAGCTCGAGGCGTGCGTCGATGCCGGGGTGCCCGTTACCGTGGTGCCCGGCGTGACCAGCCCCATCTCGGTACCGGCCGCGGCGGGCATTCCGGTGACGCATCGCGGCGTCACCCACGAGTTCGTCGTGGTGAGCGGGCATGTGGCGCCGGATCATCCGGACTCCCTGGTCGACTGGCCCGCGCTGGCCAGATTGCGCGGCACCCTCGTGCTGATGATGGCGGTGGAGCGGATCGAGCAGTTCGCCACCGCGTTGCTGGAAGGCGGTCGCCCGTCCGACACGCCCGCCACGGTCATCCAGGAGGGCACGCTGCGCACCCAGCGCGTGCTGCGCGCGGATCTCGGCACGGTCGCCGCGCGGGTGCGGGCGGAGGGCATCCGGCCGCCCGCGATCGTGGTGATCGGACCGACCGCAGGATTCTCGGCCGACTCCGCCGACTCCGCCGCCGGGTAGCGGTCGCGCTACCCGTTCGCCAGCGGTGGGCCGGGCTGATGCGCTGGTAATCGGAAGTCTCGAGCGGTGGCTGATCGAGTTCGGTCGGCGGTGTCTGACCGCGGTCCATGGCCTTCGCGCCGGGTCCCCGTGGCGCAGGCGGCGCCGGCCGCATCAATTACAGTTGCACACTGTGCTCCAGAATCCCGCTGCGACGATGCAGTATCCGGTGACGCAGCGGGCCTTCGGGCTCGCGATCCTCGTACTGAGCGGGTTGCAGCTCATGGTCGTGCTCGACGGCACGGTGGTGATCTTCGCGCTGCCCCGGCTGCAGGAGGAGATGGGCCTGTCCAGCGCCGGCAGCGCGTGGACGGTCACGTCCTACGGCCTCACCTTCGCGGGCCTGATGCTGCTCGGCGGCAGGCTAGGCGACGCCTTCGGTCGCAAACGCATGCTCGTCCTCGGTGTCGTCCTGTTCACCGTCGCCTCGCTGGCCTGCGGGCTCGCACAGAACCAGGCCATGCTGCTCGCGGCGCGCGCGGTCCAAGGCGCGGGCGCGGCGGTCGCGGCGCCGACGGCCTTTGCCCTCGTGGCAACGACGTTCGCGCCGGGTAGGGCGCGCAATCAGGCGATCGCGATCGTCGGGTCGATGGTCGGCATCGGCTCGGTCGGCGGCCTGGTGGTCGGCGGCGCGCTGACCCAGCTGTCGTGGCGGTGGATCTTCCTGATCAACGTCCCGATCGGCGCGCTGATCATCCTCGGCGCGGTCTACAAGCTCGCCGACACCGAACATCACCGTTCGGCGCTCGACGTGCCAGGCGCGGTGCTCGGCACCCTCGCCTGCGCCGCCATCGTGTTCGGCGCCACCGAGGGACCCGAGATCGGGTGGGGCCACCCGGCCATCATCGGTTCGCTGATCGCGGGCGTCGTGCTGCTGATCGTCTTCGTCGCGCTGGAGCGGCGAGTGGACGACCCACTGCTGCCCTGGTCGCTGTTCGACAGCCGGGACCGCGTCGCCACCTTCCTGCTGATCTTCCTGGCCGGCGGCGTACTCGGCGCGATGACCTTCTTCGTCGCCCAGTTCATGCAGAACGTGATCGGCTACGGTCCGCTGAAGGCGGGCGTCGCGGCCATCCCGTTCACCGTCGGCATCGGCATCGGCGGCGCGCTGGCCTCCAAGGCCGCGTTGTACATCGCGCCGCGCTGGCTGCTCGCAGGCGCGGCCGTCGTGCTCGGCCTCGGGCTGCTGTTCGGCTCGACCCTCGACGGCGACGTGCTGTACTTCGCGACGCTGCTGCCCCTGTTGGTCGTGATCGGTCTGGGCGTAGGCATGGCCATGGTGCTCGCGCCGCTGTGTGTGCTGGTCGGCGTGCCGCCGGCGAACATCGGTCCACTGGCCGCGGTCGGGCAGATGTTCATGAACCTGGCCACGCCGGTCGCGATCGGCCTGCTCACGCCGATCGCTGCCTCGCGCACGCTCTCGCTCGGCGGCCGCACCGGCAAGGTGGCGGGCATGACGCGCGCCGAGATCGCCGCGCTGGGCAATGGCTATACCCTGGTGCTGTTCGTATGCGCTTTGATCGCATTCGCGGCCGGACTGGTCGCGCTGACATTGCGATTCACCCCGCAACAGCTGGCGTTGGCGCAGCACGCGCAGGAAGAGGCACAGCAGGCCTGAGCCTTAGATCCACAGTCCCGCGACGTTGGTCGTGGTTTTGTGTGGCGCGGAGCTCGGGTGTGGGGACTACGATTCCGTAGTGTGCATGCTAGGCGCAGGGAAGGCGTGGGTGGGTTCCCGGTCTCGGTTCACGGTTTCGTGGGCCGGCATCGTGAGTTGGAGCAGATCAGCACCCTGCTACTGGGCCCGGCCCGGTTGATCACCCTGACCGGTGCGGGTGGGATCGGGAAGACCCGGCTGGCGGCCGAAGCGGTCGCCCGGTTCGGTAAGGCCGCGACCGGCGAGCTACGCGTGTACTGGGTGCGGTTGGCACGGTTGGCTACGGGCGCGGACAGGACCGCGGTCGAAGAAGAAATCGCCCACGTGGTGATCGAGGCCGACTTCTCCGGACGCTCGGCCCAAGTGGCCCTCCTCGACACCCTTACCCGGACCGATCCGGCCGGACATGTCCCTCGCACGGTGCTGGTTCTGGACAACTGCGAGCATGTCCTCGCCGGGGTCGCCGACCTGATCTCCGGTCTGCTCGACGCGGCACCGGAGCTGACCGTGGTGGCCACCAGCCGCGAACCCGTCGGCTGGCCCGACGAACACCTGATCACCGTCCCACCTCTGTCCAGAGACCATGCTGTGGCGTTGTTTCGGCACCGCGCCGAACTCACCGGCCACACCATCACCAGCGCAGAACACACCGCCACGGCCGCCGAGATCTGCGACCACATCGACAACCACCCCCTCTACATCCAGTTGGCGGCCGCACGACTGCGCCGTCAACCACTGGCGATGATCCTGCAAGGACTCACCGGCCACGCTGACGACACGCGACTGCGCTGGTCCCACGGCCCCTACGGGGGCACCGAACCCCGGCATCGAGCGGTCACCGACGTCATCACCTGGTCCTACGACCTGTGCAGCGACAAGGAACGGCTGCTCTTCGATCGGCTGTCGGTGTTCGCCGCGGGCTATGCCACCAACCCTGACGACACCGACAACAAGGTCATATTGGACGTGGGAGCCGACCTCGGCGCCATCGAAACCATCTGCTCCGACACCACCATCACCGACAACGGCGAGAACAGCGACCACGACGACAGCGCAACCGACTACGACAACGGCGGTGATGCTGGTGTGGTGTTGGCTCGTCATGAGGTCGAGGGTGTCCTCGACCGTCTGGTCGATCAGTCGTTGGTGTCGGTGCACATGACATCCACGACGGTGCGGTATTCCCTGGTGGAGAGCCTGCGGGTGTTCGCACAGCACCGGCTGCGCCTGCGCGTCACGGACGAGGTGGATGAATCCGCCCGGATGGCCGACCGGCACCGACACTACTACCACGACAAAGTCGCTCACGCCGCAGCCCACTGGTTCCGCCCGGAAGAACAGGGTCTGCTGGACTGGGTCCGAATAGCCTGGGCCAACATCGCGACCGCGATCGAAACCAGCATAAGCACCCCCGGCCAGGCCAGCATCGGCCTGGAAATCTGCCTCGGGCTCGCTGCCCTGGGAACGGTCGGCGCCGGCGGCGCGGTAGGAGAATTGCGGCGCTGGATCCAACGTAGCCTCGACGCCACCCGGGCTGCGGCCTCGCAACCCACCGACCTGCAGATCGAAGCCATGGCCGCCATCGGCATGCTCGCTTTGCTTCAGGGCTGTCCCGGGGATGCCGAGCGGATGCTCGAGGACTGTGTTGCCGCTTGCGTTCCCGACCCGGACAGTAGACGGAACTGGCGGGACACCCCCGAGATCGATCTCGGCCTGCCCGCCTCCGTCGAATACGCGTGGGGGATAGAGCTGCTGTTCGCTCGTCGCGATGCCCGCGCCGTCACCGTCTACACCCGCGCCCGGGACAAATTCGACGCTATCGGCAACTATGTCGCCGCGTCGCGAAGCGAAGCGGGCGCGGGTGCGGCCGCGGGTCTGGTGGGAACCGCGCACCAAGCCTACGAGATCACCCGGCGCTACTGCGACCGCGCGAACGTTTCCGGAGTGTTGTGGGAAAAATGCATGGCCGAACTCGTCATGGCGACCACCTTGACCATGCACGGCGGCGATCCGACCGAGGCGTTGGCTCTCGAACGGAACTCGCTGACCTATCAACTCGCCGTCGGTGATCAGTGGGTCGGATGGATGGTGGTGGAGTTTCGGATGTGGTCGTTGGCGCGCTTGATCACCGATGCGATCGCTGCCGGAAACCCCGACCACCGCAGGCTGATCGCGCTGGCCACCGAGATCGCCCGCTCGGCAGGCGGGGCCAAAACCCTGCGAACCAGACTCGGCATCAACCTCGAACAGATGGGCCCGTTCGCCGATGAATCCGACAACGCTATTGATGTCGCCTGTCGGGTGCTCGGAACCGCCGCCTTCGCTGCGGCGGAAGCGCAGGGTTCACGGTTGCGTCCGGAACACAACGAGTTACAGCGGCTCGCCTTGGGCACGTTGACCGTCGACACCCCATCGGGCAAGCCCATCACCTCGCGGTGGGACGAGTTGACTCCTGCCGAGCGGCAGGTCGCCATCCTGGCCACGGCCGGATGGACCAACCTCGCCATTGCCGTCCGCCGCGGGAAATCGGCCAGAACCATTGACGCCCAAATGGCCGCAATCCTGCAAAAACTGGGCATCACCTCCCGCCAAGACATCATCCACCACATCCCCAAAGACATCATCGAACAAGTCCGCACCGAAACCGTTCGACGACCACAACGAAACACCCGCAAACCACAACCACACCCACAATAAAGACGGCCCCCACCACAACCACCAACTCACGTAGCGATGGGGTCGCCCACCCGGCTCCGAAACATCCGCCGCGCCACCCACCTCGACGTTGGCAAATCCACCGTCAAACCTGCCGCCGCGTCAGCAGCGGCAGGGTACACGACAAGCTGAGCCCGCGGACTACATCCGGCCCGCGACCTTGCGCGGCGTCACCCGGACGATGACGCGCGGTCCGTCGTGTACCGAGGCAGGGTTGAAGTCCAGGTACTTCCGGCCGGTGTACTTCAGCGAAAGTTCGTCGGGCAGGTACTTGTCCGGATCCGGCGTGAGCGTCGCGTTGCCGCGGATCTCCGCGTACACATACGGATTGTCCGGTGGGTTGATCAGCACCGTGATCCGCGGGTCGCGTGCGAGATTCTTGCCCTGCTGGCGATCGGTGGTGGTGGAGAACAACAGATCGTCGCCGTCGCGCTTGATCCAGATCACGGTCAGGTGCGGCTGCCCGTTCGGCCCGATCGTGGCCGCGGTGGCGAACACGCGCTCCTCGTCCAGGTACTTCTTCAGGTCATCGGAAAGAACAGCGGTACTGGTCACGTTCTGAGCGAACAATCAGGTGCGCCAAGGCATTCCCGCTGACTCGTCCGATCGACCAGGCCCGCATAGGAGAGTCGACACCAAACGTTCACACCGTATGCCGGTCGGCCACCGTCAACGCATGGTCGAGGATGGCCAGGCCCTCCTTCGCCTCGGTCTCGGAGATCACGCAGGGCGGGACGACATGCAGCCGGTTGAAGTTCACGAACAGCAGCAGACCGGCCGCGCGGCACGCGGCGACAACCTCGGCCATCGCCGGACTCGTCCCACCGTACGGGGCAAGCGGTTCGCGGGTGGACTGGTCGCGGACAAGCTCCAGCGCCCAGAACACCCCCGCGCCGCGCACCTCGCCGATGCTGGGATGCCGCTGCTCGAGTTCGCGCAGGCCGGGGCCGAGCACGCGCGTGCCGATGTCGGCGGCGTTCTGCACAATCCGCTCATCACGCATCGCGGTGATGGTCGCCACCGCCGCGGCCGCGGCAAGCGGATGCCCGGAGTAGGTGAGTCCGCCGGGGTACGGACGGTCGGCGAAGGTCGCGGCGATGGCCGAGCTGATCGCGACACCGCCCAGCGGCACGTATCCCGAGTTCACGCCCTTGGCGAAGGTGAGCAGATCAGGGACAACCCCCTCGAAATGCTCGATGGCGAACCACTTTCCGGTGCGGCCGAAACCGGACATCACCTCGTCGGCGATGAACACGATCCCGTACCGGTCGCACAAGGCCCGCACCCCGGCCAGGTATCCGGGTGGCGGAACCATGATTCCCGCGGTGCCGGGGATGGATTCGAGCACGATCGCCGCGATGGTCGCCGGGCCCTCGAACGCGATGGTCTGCTCGAGATGCGCGAGCGCGCGCTCGGTCTCCTCGGCTTCGGTCGTCGCATGGAACTGCGTGCGGTATCGGAACGGGCCGAAGAAGTGCACCACACCGCTGACGCCGTGGTCGTTGGGCCAGCGGCGCGGGTCGCCCGTGAGGTTGATCGCGGTCTCGGTGCCGCCGTGATACGAGCGGTAGCGCGCGAGCACCTTGTAGCGCCCGGTGTGCAACCGGGCCATCCGCACCGCGTGCTCGACGGCGTCGGCGCCGCCGTTGGTGAAGAAGATCCGGTCGAGGTCGCCGGGGGTCCGCTCGGCGATGAGCCGCGCTGCTTCGGAGCGGGCGTCGTTGACGTGCTGCGGTGCTACGGTGCACAGCTTCGCCGCCTGCTCCTGGACCGCAGCGACGACTTTCGGATGCTGGTGGCCGATGTTGGTGTTCACCAGCTGAGAGGAGAAGTCGAGCAGCCGGTTGCCGTCGCCGTCCCACACGTAGCAACCCTGGGCCGCGGTGATCGTCATCGGGTCCACATGCGCCTGCGCGGACCAAGAGTGGAAAACGTGTCTGCGGTCGAGCTCGCAGGCCCGTGCGGCCGCGGCGCGTGCGTCGTCGGGGGTCAGGCCGTTCGGAAGGGTCATCGCCGAGTTCTCCTGCGTCGCCGGGGGATACCTACTTGTTCTGCGGGAACCCGAGGTTCAGCCCGCCGTGGCTCGGGTCCAGCCAGCGGGTGGTGACCGCCTTGCCGCGGGTGAAGAACTGCACGCCGTCGGTGCCGTGCGCGTGCGCGTCGCCGAACAGCGAGTTCTTCCAGCCACCGAAGCCGTAGTAGGACATGGGAACCGGGATCGGCACGTTGATCCCGACCATGCCGACCTCCACCTCGTTGTGGAAGCGCCGGGCCGCGCCGCCGTCGTTGGTGAAGAGTGCGGTGCCGTTGCCGTAGGGGTTGGCGTTGACCAGGGCGAGTGCGTCGTCGTAGCTGTCGACCCGCACGATCGACAGGACAGGGCCGAAGATCTCGTCGGTGTAGACGCTCATATCCGTGTCGACGTGGTCGAGAATCGTCGGTCCGAGCCAGAACCCGTCGGCCGCGCCGTCGGCTTCGACGCCGCGGCCGTCCAGAACCACTGTGGCACCGGCGGTTTCACCTGCCGCGATGTAGTCCGCGACCCGGTCGCGGTGTGCGCGGGTGACCAGCGGGCCCATGTCGGCCGCGCGGGTGCCGTCGCCGGTCTTGATGGTCCCGGCCCGCTCGGCGATCTTGCCGACCAGCTCGTCGGCCGCGCCGCCGACGGCGACCACCACGCTGATCGCCATGCATCGCTCGCCCGCGGAGCCGAACCCGGCGTTCACCGCGGCGTCGGCGGCCAGGTCCAGATCGGCGTCCGGTAGCACCACCATGTGGTTCTTCGCGCCGCCGAGCGCCTGCACCCGCTTGCCTGCCGCGGTGCCACGCTGGTAGACGTACCGCGCGATCGGCGTGGAGCCCACGAACGAGACGGCCTTGACGCCCGGGTTGTCCAGCAGCTCGTCGACCGCGACCTTGTCGCCCTGCAGCACGGTGAAAACCCCTGCGGGCAAATCGGCTTCGTCCCACAGCCGGGCGAGCCACAGCGAGGCCGACGGGTCCTTCTCACTGGGCTTGAGCACCACCGTGTTGCCCGCGGCGATGGCGAGGGGGAAGAACCACATCGGCACCATTGCGGGGAAGTTGAACGGGGAGATCACCGCGACCGGGCCCAGCGGCTGGCGGAGGGAAAAAATGTCCACCTTCGTCGAGGCGTTCTCGGTGTAGCCGCCTTTGAGCAGGTGTGGCACGCCGCAGGCGAATTCGACGACCTCCAGACCGCGACTCACCTCGCCCATGGCATCGGCCAGCACCTTGCCGTGCTCGGCCGTGATCAGGTGCGCGAGTTCTTCCTTGCGTTCGTTGAGCAGTTCGCGGAAGCGGAACATGATCTGGGTGCGCCGGGCCAGCGAGGTGTCCCGCCAGGCCGGGAATGCCGCGGCCGCCGAGTCGATCGCCGCCCGGGTGTCCGCCACGTTCGCCAGCGCGACCTGTCCGGTCACCGCGCCGGTCGCCGGGTTGGTCACCGGTGCCGTCGTCTCGCTGCTGCCCACGAAAGCCTTGCCGTCGAGCCAGTGCGCGATGGTCTGCATATCTCCTCGATTCGATAGTGAGCGTTGGCGGTGCCGTCTCGTCGTCACGTGCGGCGGTCCGGTGGAACGGCGCGAAGTCGGTGGATACCACTCTGCGGTATCAAGCCTTCCCGATGACCTGACGATCTGTCTGTGTTTTGGCCTCGTGTATTACGATTCGTCGGTGGTTCCCTCGGTGGCCGACGTGTTGGCGATGCCGGTGGTCCGCGCCGGTGAACCCGAGGTCGTCGGCGGGGGATCGCTGGCTCGGCCGGTGCGCTGGGTGCACGTCAGCGAACTGGCGGACGTGGCACAGCTACTGGTCGGCGGCGAGCTCATCCTGACGACCGGGCAGGCGATGAGCCACGGCGACGCGGCGACCGAGGAGTATTTGACGGCGCTGGCGGCGGCAGGGGTGTCCGGGCTGGTGGTCGAGCTCGGCGGATACGTGCCCGCGCTGTCTTCCCGGGTCGCCGCGACCGCCGACGCGCTGGGGCTTCCGTTGATCGCGCTGCATCGGCTCACCCGGTTCGTGGAGATCACCGAAGCGGTGCACCGGGTGATCGTCGCCGAGCAATACGCGGAACTCGAATTCGCGCGCACCGTGCACGAGACATTCACCGAGCTCAGCGTCCGCCGCGCCGCGCTGGCCGAGATCGTGCAGACTGCGGCGCACATGCTCGACGCCGCGGTGGTGCTGGAGGACCTGACACACCGGGTGCTCGCGTTGACCGCGCGCCACGCGTCCACCTCGACGCTGCTGGAGAACTGGGAGACCACCTCGCGCCTGCTGCCCGATGACTGGGACGCAGTGGCCGTCGGCCCGCACACCCAGCGGTGGGGGCGGCTGCTCCTGCGTTCCGACGGGGTGCCGACCGTGCGGGCGCGCATGGTGCTGGAGCGCGCCGCGCAGACGCTGACGCTGCACCGCATGATCGAGAAGGACCGGTTCGGCCTGCACCGGCAGGCACAGACCGGGCTGATCGACGACATGGTCAACGGCAGGCTGCACGAGCGCGACGCCCGGGCACGGGCCGCCGCGCTGGGATTGGCCCGCCGGGCCGCCTACGTTCCGCTCGCCGTCGATGTCGCAGCGGCGGCCGAGACCGATCCGGTCGCCGGACAGCGCCGCGCGGTCGGCATCCTGGACGCGGTGACACACGGACTCGGTCTGGCGAAGATGACCGCGCTGGCCGTCGCCGACCAAGGGGACCGAATCGCCATGATCCTCGCGCTGCCGCGGACCGATGAGCCGGACGAGAAGCTGGCAGCGGTATGCACCGCGATCCTCGGTGAGGTGCGGCGGGTCGACGGGGTGCGGCGGGTGGTGATCGGCGCAGGGGCCGCGTCGGATTCGCTGCTGGACACCGCCCATGAGCTGCCGCACGCCGCGCACGTCGCGGAAGTCGCGCTGTCGCTCGGGAGTTCGGCGCCGCGACCGTTCTATCGCAGCGGCGACGTGCGATTGCGCGGGCTGTTGTCGCTGATCCGCGACGAACCGGGTGTGCAGCGTTTCGCCGAGACCGAACTGAGCGCGCTACTGCGCTACGACCTCCGCCACGACGCCGACCTGACCCGAACTCTGCGCCAGTTCCTCGACTTGGCGGGCAACAAGACCCAACTCGCCCGCCGACTCAGCGTCAGCAGGCCCACCCTCTACGAGCGACTGGCCCGCATCGAACGCATCCTCGACATCGACCTCGGCGACGGCGAATCACGCACCTCCCTGCACACCGCCCTGTTGATCCGCGATCTGACGGCGGCCGACAGGCCATGAGCCGACCACGTCTGCTCCCAGAATTGGAGAACCGGGAGCCGAGCCCGCTGCACAGATCCCTGCGGACAAGATCATTGTCATCTGCTACGACCAGCACATCGATTTCGGCATACGCGCCTGTCCGGACCCGATTCCCGATGTCAGAGCATTGCGGCGGGCCACCTGGAGGGCGCTCGAATCGAACCGCAGCCGTAAGGACAGTTCCCCCCGATCCGCCCCGGTTCGGTGGTTCGCCGGGGATAAGCTGGGGAAGGTAGCGCGGCAGCACCCCGACACAGAGCAAGGCGATGGCGGACCGAGATCCATTCGCGACGCAGAGTGACCGGCCTCCAGATATCGACAAGGAACTGGCAGGTACGGGTCTCGACGGTCCGCGGCAGATCGGGCGGGGTGGTTTCGGGGTGGTCTACCGGTGTAGGCAGCGGGCGTTGAACCGGGATGTCGCGGTCAAGGTTTTGCTGGCGTCGGGGGATCTCTGGCCGGAGAATTTCGAGCGGTTCCTGCGTGAGCAGCGGGCGATGGGTGCTTTGTCCGGTCATCCGAATATCGTGCACATCCTGCAGGTCGGTACGACTGGTAGTGGTCGCCCCTATCTGGTGATGCCGTATCACTCGCATGGCTCGTTGGAAGATCGTATTCGCCGTGAGGGACGGCTGCCGCTCGGCGACGCGGTCGGGATCACGGTCAAGTTGGCCGGTGCGCTGGAGACGGCGCATCGGGCCGGGATTCTGCACCGCGATATCAAGCCGGGAAATGTGTTGCTCACCGATTATGGCGAGCCGCAGCTCACCGATTTCGGGATCGCCCGTATCGAAGGCGGTTTCCAGACGACCACCGGCGTGATCACCGGCTCACCCGCGTTCACCGCTCCCGAGGTACTGCGTTCCGGGAATCCGTCGGTAGCGTCCGATGTTTACGGGCTGGGTGCCACATTGTTTTGCATGATCACCGGCCACGCCGCGTTCGAGCGCCGCTCGGGTGAGCAGGTGGTCGCGCAGTTTTTGCGGATCGCTGCCGAGCCGCTGCCGGACCTGCGGCCCGACGGTATGCCCGATGACTTCTGCGCGGCCATCGAGGCCAGTATGTCGCACGATCCGGCGCGGCGGCCGCGGTCGGCCGCGGAGTTCGGTGAGTTGCTGCGCGGTGTCGAGGGCGCCCATGGTATGCCGGTGCAGGACATGACGGTGCGTGCCGACGACCACGGTGACCTGACGTCGCCTGCGGAGGACATCGACGCACCGCGATCGGTTCCTACCGGCCGGTCACTGTCGCAGAGGTTCACGACGCCACCCACCCCCGAAACCAGGTTCCGCCCGGCGATGTCGGCGCGGGCGTTGGTGCATCGCGGCAGACTGATCGAGCGATTGCGGGCTGCTTCGCGGCCGCGGTTGACTGTCATCCATGCTCCCGCCGGGTTCGGTAAGAGCACTTTGGCCGCGCAGTGGGCGGAATGCCTTGCCGGGGAGCAAAAGGTGGCGGTCGCGTGGTTGAACGCAGATCGCGACGACAACAACGTCGTGTGGTTCCTGCTGCATCTGATCGAGGCGATTCACCGGGTGCGTCCGGCACTGGTCCCTGAGCTGGACCGGACGCTCGAGGAACGAGGTGCGCAGGCCACTCGTTATGCGCTCACCACATTGATCAACGACATTCATGAGCACCACGAACGCGTGGCTGTGGTCATCGACGACTGGCATCGGGTGACCGATTCCGCGGCGACCGCGGCCTTGCGGTTCCTGCTGGAGAACGGTTGTCATCATCTGCAGATCATTGTCACCAGCAGGTCCTCGGAGGGTTTGCCGCTGGCGACTATGGGTGTGCGTAACGAGCTGGTCGAAATAGATTCCAGTGCTTTGCGTTTCGACGCTCCTGAGGCGGGCTCGTTTCTAGTGGAACTGGGTGGTCTGTCCTTGGACGACGGTGAGGTCGCCGAGCTGCGCGAGAGTACCGAAGGCTGGGTCGCGGCGTTGCAGCTCGCGTCGCTGTCGCTGCGCGGACATCACGACCCCGGCACGCTGATCAGCCATATATCGGGGCGTCATCACGCGATTGCCGAGTATCTCGCAGAGAACGTGCTCGACACCACGGATCCGGTGTTGCTGGCAGCTCTGTTGGAGACCTCGCTGCCGGAAAAGATCTGCGGCGGCCTCGCCGCCGCGTTGACCGGGCAGCGGCATGGGCAGGCGTTGCTGGAGAGTATCGAGCGGCGGAATCTGTTCCTGCGTCGTATCGATGAGGACGGTGAATGGTTCCGCTATCACCACTTGTTCGTGGAATTCCTGCGTCAGCGGCTCGCGCGTGACCGCCCCGATCAGGTGGACGAACTGCACCGCACCGCCGCCACCTGGTTCGGCGAGCACGGGATGATCAGCGAGGCCATCGATCACGCCCTGGCCTGCGGCGACGACGAACACGCAGTAGATCTCGTCGAGAAACGGTCCATGGACCACGTCGCGGATGCCCGATTCGCGACCCTGCTCGGCCTGGTCGCGAAGCTGCCGTCGCCGCTCGTGGCGACCCGTCCGCGTCTGCAACTCGCCCTCGCCTGGACATATACGCTGCTGCGTCGACCCACCGAGCTGAACACCGCACTGCGGCTCGCGCGCGCGTCGATCGAGGGGACCGGCTCCGATCTCGCGGCCGAAGCAGCCCTGATCGAGAGCACCGGCAGGGCGATGATCGACCATATCGAGGGCGTAGACGCTGTAGTGGCCGATTGCCTGTCCAGAACCGACACGTTGAGCCCGTGGGCACTGGGTGCTGCCGCAAGCACCGCGGCGTATCTGGCCTTCCGCCGTTTCGAGTTCGATCAAGTAAGCGCGTGGTTCGACTGGGCCGCTCCGTACCAGCAGCAGATCGGCGGCACGTTCAGCCAGATAATCACCTACAGCTTCTCCGGCCTCGCGGCCCGTGAACAGCTCGACGTCTCCGCCGCCGAGCACAGTTTCCGCAAGGCTCGCCAGATCGCCACGAGTTCCTCCAGTTACCAGTCCTACCCGGCGCTGGCTGATGCGCTGCTCGGCGAGCTGCTCTACGAACGCGATCAGCTCGATGAGGCCGAGCAACTGCTGGATGGAGTCAGTGGTCTCGGAATCGAAGGCGGCCCGGTGGAATTCATGATGGCCACCTATGCGACCGGCGCTCGGATCAAAGCACTGCGCGGTGATCTCGATGCCGCGGCGCAACGCCTGGACAAAGGTGCGAGGACCGCCAAAGCGCTTGCTGTGCCGCGCCTGGCCGCTCGTATCACCAACGAGCGGATCCGCCTCGGGCTCACGACCACCACAACGTCGGCCATCGAGGTACCCGACCGGGCAGGCGCTGCCCGCCCTGCAATGGCCACGGCTGAAAACGGCATAGCGATCCTGACTGCCGAGCTGATGGAGGATTCCGCGATACGTGTGCTGCTACGTGACCGGATCCCCGCCCAGGTCGCCACCGCCTGCGAACGCTCCACACGGTTGCGCGATTCCATCGATGCTGCTCGTCGCCCACGGGCAGCGCTACACGCTCAACTGCTGCTCGCGTCCTGCCTTGCGGCGGCCGGACAGACCGACGACGCCAAGTACGCACTCGTGCCGGCCGTCGCCACCTGCGCCGACACCGGCCTGATCCGGCCACTGCGCGACGAAGGACCCTGGATCACCTTCCTGCTTCACGCCCTGGAACACGATCTGCGCGAAGGTCGGTGGCACCCCAGCTGGCCGAGGATCCCACACGCTTTCCTCACAGTGGTCCTGGACGATCCACAACGGCATCCTCCGGCGCCACGCACACCGGAGGATGCCGACCAGCGATAGCGGTTGTCGGGCCGAGACGCCGTCGACCGTATCGACAACGATTCGCGCAGCAGTGCGGCGCGAGTGCCGGCGACCCGATCCGGTTCCCGGTTCCCGGTTCGAGTCTTGCCATGTCTAGTTGTTTTGTTTCAGTCGGGATCCATAGCGCGGCCCACGGCTCGATCCGGCCGAACTCGCCTGCTCCGGTGTTCCAGCGACGGGTGCAGCGCATGGCCCGGCAGGATCCGGCGATCAGTTTGTCCGCCAGTGCAGCGAGAAACGAGCGAACAGTTTCGAACCGCAACCCGTCCTCGACGGACATCCCATACCTGCGGCGAAAGGCGACGGAAGGTGAGATCGAGCACGTGTTGTTCGGCAGCGGTGAGCGTTGGCCGCGGACGCGGCGGCGGACACGCCTCGTACCCAACGCTCACCGCCGTCGGTGACTGAACCGCAACCGCGCTCAGGTGATGACGAGAAGCTCGGTGGGTGAGGCGATCTCGGCCCGCAACCCAGCCTTGGCCGCCACCCGTGCGACGCTGCGGACGTCGGTCGGTTCGGCCCTGGTGAGCACGAGGGCGCGGGCCAGCAGGCCCTTGTGGTGCTTGTTGAAGTGACTCACCACCGTGCGGGACCCGTCGGGGTGCTCGGTGAGCACATTCGCGGTGATGGCGCCAGGAACGCGGCCCAGCTGTTGGTAGGTGCCGGAGCGCAGGTCGACTACGAGTTCGCCCGCGGCCTCGGCGTGCAGCGCGTCGCCCAGCGCGTCGCGCCAGACCGCCGAAAGGGTCGGCAGCCCAGGCAGTTTGGAGCCGCCGGAGAGCCGGTAGGCCGGAATCGGGTCACCCGCGCGGACCGCGCCGAACAGGGCCGAACCGATACCGAGCCGGGCATACGCCTTGGCTCGTTGGGCCCTCGTGAACGAGCCCGCGTCGAGCGCGTCGTAGAGGACGCCGGTGTAGCGCTCCAGCGCGGGCCGGGTCGGTGACGTGCGCAACGCCGCATTGCGGGCGATCTCGCCAGCAGCCCCCTTACCGAGCCCCAGGGCCGAGCGGGCGTTGTCCGGGTCGGCTGCCAGGCGCACCACCTCGTCGACCAAGCGTGCGCGCACCGCTGTGAGTTGCGGCATAGCCAAGGACCCCAGGGCGAGGGGTGCGCCCGCGCCGCCGTCGGATTTGGTTTCGGAAGGAGGCAGCAGCACCAGCACGAACGAATACGGTAATGCGCTGTCAACAGCATCCGGTAGGCGACTACCCTGTGCTTCCGTGATCACCCGCCTCTCCCGCCTGTTCCTGCGAACTCTCCGCGACGATCCCGCCGACGCCGAGGTACCGAGCCACAAACTCTTGGTGCGTGCCGGCTATGTGCGCCGCGTCGCCCCGGGTGTCTACTCCTGGCTGCCGCTGGGCCTACGGGTGCTGCGCAAGGTCGCGGACGTGGTGCGTGAAGAGATGGACGCGATCGGCGCCCAGGAGATCTCGCTACCCGCGCTGCTGCCGCGGGACCCGTACGAGACGACCAACCGGTGGACCGAGTACGGCGACGGTCTTTTCCGGTTGCAGGACCGCAAGGGCGCGGACTATTTGCTCGGCCCGACCCACGAGGAGCTGTTCGCGCTCACCGTGAAGGGCGAGTACAGCTCGTACAAGGATCTTCCGGTCACGCTGTACCAGATCCAGACCAAGTACCGCGACGAGGAGCGCCCCCGCGCGGGCATCCTGCGCGGGCGTGAGTTCGTCATGAAGGACTCCTACTCCTTCGATCTGAGCGAGGACGGACTGAAGGCGAGCTACGACGCACATCGTGAGGCCTACCAGCGCATCTTCGATCGGCTGCGGGTCAAGTACGTCATCGTCGCGGCAACCTCGGGTGCGATGGGCGGCAGTGCGTCGGAGGAGTTTCTGGCCGATAGCCCTGTCGGCGAGGACACTTACGTGCGCTGCCTCGATTCGGGTTACGCGGCCAATGTGGAGGCGGTGGTCACGCCCGCTCCCGCGCCGTTGCCGATCGAAGGACTGCCCGCGGCCGTCGTGCACGACACCCCCGGCACCCCGACCATCGCGACCCTGGTCGACTGGGCCAACAGCGCGGGCATCGGCGAGCGCTACGGTCGCCAGGTCACCGCGTCCGACACACTGAAGAACGTCATGGTGAAGCTGCGCCACCCGGACGGCAAGACCGAGATCCTCGGCATCGGGGTCCCCGGCGATCGCGAGGTCGACGACAAGCGCCTGGGTGCCTCCGTCGAGCCGGCCGAGGTCGAGTTGCTCACCGAAGCCGACTTCGCCGAGAGCCCATTCCTGGTGAAGGGCTACATCGGCCCGAAGGCGCTGCAGGCCAACGGTGTTCGCTACCTGGTCGATCCCCGCGTCGGCACCGGCACGACGTGGATCACCGGCGCAGACCAGCCGGGCAAGCATGTCGTCGGCCTGGTCGCCGGTCGTGACTTCACGCCCGACGGCACCATCGAGGCCGCCGAGGTCCGCGACGGCGATCCCTCACCGGACGGGCGCGGCACCCTGGTGTCGGCGCGCGGCATCGAGATCGGCCACATCTTCCAGCTCGGCAACAAGTACACCGACGCGTTCGAGGTGGACGTGCTGGGCGAGAACGGCAAGCCGGTGCGGCTCACCATGGGCTCTTACGGCATCGGCGTCTCGCGCATGGTCGCGGTGATCGCCGAGCAGCAGCACGACGACAAGGGGCTGCGCTGGCCCGCTGAGGTCGCGCCGTACGACGTGCACGTCGTCATCGCGAACAAGGACGACGCGGCGCGCGCGGGGGCCGAAGAGGTGGTGGCCGGGCTGCACTCCCACGGCCTGGACGTGCTCTTCGACGACCGCACTGCCTCGCCCGGCGTCAAGTTCAAGGACGCCGAGCTGCTCGGCATACCGTTGGTCCTGGTCATCGGCCGCGGCTGGGCAGAGGGCAAGGTCGAACTGCGCGACCGTTTCACCGGCGAGGCGGAAGAGATATCCGCCGCCTCGGCGGTGGACGCGGTGGTGGCCAAAGCCCGTCGCTGACTGTTCCGCCTCTCCGGGTATTCAGGCCGTACCAGTCAGGTGTGGGGAAAGTTGCGCTCAGGTCCTGATGCAACCGGTGGTTGCCGACATGCCTGCGGCCTTGGCCGCTGGTGAGGCCATCGCCCACCGGGCCCATCCGGGCCCATCGGCGGCCGAGTATTCACCGGATTCGCTCGATTGGGTATCGCGTCTTCGGGTAGGCCCATGGCATGGAGCTATTGGTGATCATCGGACTCGCGGTGTTGGTCAGTGCGGTGAATTTATCTCGCAAACACTCGGGCAAGCACCCTGATTCACCTGAAGCACCCGGAAACGACGACGATAGGTCACGCTAATCCTCGATCCACCGACACGGCGTAGTGGTGTGGTGGGGGG